>PLMF01000254.1:0-4452 GCA_003142355.1 Bryobacterales bacterium | reverse complement strand
GGCTGGCAGGCGGCCGCTCAGACCTGGGATACCAGCGGCAACGGGATGCTCAACGGGACGTACTATTTCCGGGAAGTGGTTTACGTTACCGACTCAAGCACCGGAGCGCTCAGCCGGGGGATTGCACTGTACGGCAACATTTCCTTCAACGGCAGCGGGACTTACAGCATCAATTGCCTGGTGATGGATTCCGGGGCCGGCGTGCAGCAGACCTACACCACCAGCGGCACGTACTCCATCTCGGCCTCCGGCTACGGATTCCTTTCCAGCCCGGTATCGAGCGGAGCATCCATCTACGGGCTGGTTTCGCAGCAGGGCATTTTTGTGGGCAGCACCACGGAGAGCGGCTTCAACGATCTTTTCATTGCCGCGCCGCTGGCTTCGCCCGCGCCGACGGCTGCAACCTTCAAGGGGTCCTACTGGCTGGCGGATATGGATACCCCGAATGGCATCGGTTCGATGTTCCAGGTGAATCCGGACGGCGCGGGCAACCTGGGAAACGTGTCCCTCACGGGATACGTCGAGGGCAATGGCTCGACGGTGGTCACCCAGACCGCGACCGCGGTCAAATACTCCTTCAGTAACGGCGCCGCCGTGGTGGCATTTCCGAGCCCATCGAATGCCCCCCTGCTCATCGGGCAAAAGTATCTGTATTTTTCGCCGGACGGCAACTTCGTTTTTGGCGGGTCGCCCACATCGTGGGATTTCCTGGTGGGAGTTCGCACCGCATCCGGCACGCCCAGCTTTGGGGGCCTCTACTACCAGGCCGGCATCGACCTCGCCTCCGCCTTCGATTCTTACTACGGATCGCTCAACGCGAATGCGGGCACGGCGGTGGGCCACCAGCGGGTGGCCGATGTGTTAGACGGCTACCTCTACGGCTGGACCGACAGCGAACCGTACTCGGTGAACGCGGATGGAACGTACAGCAACCCCAACGTCATGCGCTATGTAGTGGGCGCCGGAGGGGTGCGGATCGGGTCGGGGATCGGTCCTTACCTGGGCATCAACGTGGCGCTCCCGGCGCCCAGCTTCAGCGGCTCGGGTGTGTTCCTCAACCCGGCGGGGATCGTGAACGCCGCCAGTTCGGCGCCCTTCACGGCGGGTGTCGCTCCCGGGGATTTCATCACCCTTTACGGCACGAACCTGGCGCCCGACACGGCGACTGCCTACACGGTTCCGTTCCCGACGACGGCGGGGCTCGACGGCGTCCAGGTGACGGTCAACGGTCTTCCGGCGCCGGTCCAGTTTGTGAGCCCGGGACAGATCTCGGCGATCGTGCCGTATGCCGTCGGGTCTTCGATCGCCCGCATCCAGGTGAACAACAATGGCGTTCTCTCGAATGTGGTGACCACGTTCGTGCACCTGACGGCGCCGGGCGTGTTCACCGTGCCGCCCGGCGGGGTAGGATATGGCGCCGTGCTGCACGGGGATTATTCGCTGGTGACGGCGCAAAGCCCGGCGCAAGTGGGTGAGACGGTGGCGATATACCTGACGGGGCTGGGCACCACGAATCCAGTGATTCCGGACGGCTCGGCCGGGCCAGCCAGCAGCCAGACGAACAACAGCATCGCGGTTTACATCGGCGGAGTAGCGGCCACAGTCGGCTACTCCGGCCTGGCGCCTCAATTGGCCGGGTTGTATCAGATCAACGTGACCGTGCCGAGCGGCGTTACCGCGGGAGACAACCCCCTGGAGATCTGGGGGCCGGACTCGGACGCAACCGAGGCCCTGATTCCGGTGGGAAGCGCCACGGCCGGGTCCGCCAGTTCGGCGCCGCAGCCTGCCGTGCGCAAATTGCCGATGTCATCGCCCTCGGTGCGCGGGCGTACTACAAATCCAACGCTTCGCTGATGGCCTCGACGCCGGCGTTAGGTGTTGAGCCGGGGCACGGCGGGTGCATGGGCCAGGGGCGCGCCTTTTCTCGAAAAGAGACTCCGAAACATGCGGTTTTTGCTTAGACGAACTGAACCTTCGATATCATTGACAAGCATACCAGGGGGCGTGAAACTAAAAGTGGAATCAGGCCGGCCCACGGGGGCTGGCGGGAGGTGAAACCGATAGAACCGGGCTACCACGAGGGCGGCCTCATGCGCGGCAGGTGAGCGAAGTAGAGGGAAGTTCTGCGCGATCGGATTTTGATGCGGCTTTTGACCGCAGGGCGCGTGATGCGCAAATCGGATGATCGCCAACAGGGTTTCCAGGTCACGTGCCGGCCGGATGAGCCGCCCTTTCACTTTTTCTCCCCTCTTTTCGTTTCCGTTCGACGGGTAACGCGCCGCACTGTTGTAAACTGGATGAGTTGTCCAACATATGACTTCGGTTGCTTGCCTGGAGATCGTCAGCGCGCACAGTCCCGATTCCGATGACGCCTTCATGTTCTACGGCCTCGCAACCAAGAAGGTCCGCTCGCCCAGAGTTTCGTTCCGCCACGTGCTGGAAGACATCGAGACGCTGAACCGGAAGGCGGTGGAGGGGCTGTACGAGCTGAGCGCCATTTCCTACCACGCCTATCCGTACGTAGCCGACAAGTACGTGCTGATGGCCAGCGGCTCGAGCGTGGGCGATGGGTACGGTCCCATGATCATTGCCACCCGCCCCATGGAACCGGAAGAGCTGAAGGGCAAGCGCATCGCCGTGCCGGGCACGCTGACCACGGCGTACCTGGCGTCGAAGCTGTTCCAGCCGGATTTCGAAGCCGTGGTTACGCCCTTCGACAAGATCACGGAGGCCGTCAAAGAGCACGCCGTCGAGGCGGGCCTCATCATTCACGAGGCGCAATTGACGTTCGACCGCGAGGGTTTTCATAAGGTGATGGATCTGGGGCGGTGGTTCAAAACCAGCTTCGGCCTGCCGCTGCCGCTGGGCGCCAACGCGCTGCTGCGGTCGCTGGATGCGGAAATTCAGAGCGAGTGCTGCCGGCTGATGCGCGAGAGCATTCAATACGCGCTGGACAACCACGACGAGGCGCTGGCGTACGCGATGCAGTTCGCGGGCAACATGGAACCAGGTCTGGCGGAAAAGTTCGTCGGCATGTACGTCAACCACTACACGCTGGACGCCGGCGAGATCGTGCCGCGGGCCGCGCAGAAGCTGCTCGACCTGGGCTTCGAAGCGGGCCTGGTGCCGCGGCGCGTGGAAGTGGAATTCGTGCGGTAACGCGCAAACCGGGGACAGGCAGCGAATTTCGCAAAGGCGGCGAAATTCGAAGCCAGTCCCCACACGATACAGTAGAAGTATGCGGTCCTATGGCGTGGTTCTGCTTCTTGTTTCGGCGACGCTTCTGGCGGCCCAGGATGTGCGTCCCAAAGATGTCCGCGAGATGGCCAAGGCCGGGTCCAGCGCCATCCCCCAACTCCAGGAACTGCTCCAGAACCCGGATGCCGGGGTGCGCATCGAGGCGGTCCGGCAGATTACCGAAATCGGCACGGCGGGCAGTCTCGATGCGCTGATTCTGGCCAGCCGGGATAACGATCCCGAGGTGCAGATCCGCGCCGCCGACGGCCTGGTGAACTTCTACCTTCCGGGCTACGTCAAGACCGGCATCGGGGCGTCACTGCGGCGCGTTGGCTCGAGCATCAAGGGCAGATTCACCGACACCAACGACCAGGCGATCGACCCTTACGTCACGGTGCGGCCGGAGGCGATCGACGCGCTCGGCAAACTGGTGAGCGGGGGCGGGAACATGGATGCGCGGGCCAACGCCGCGCGGGCGCTCGGCATCCTGCGCGGCAGGAAAGCCATTCCCGACCTGGTGGAAGCCCTCCATTCCAAGAACAGCGACGTGATGTACGAGTCGCTGGTGGCTTTGCAGAAGATCCGCGAGGAATCGGCCGGGCCGCGGGTCACCTTCCTGGTGCACGACCTGGACCAAAAGGTGCAGATCGCCGCCATCGAAACCACGGGGCTGTTGCGGAACAGAGACGCCGTTCCGGAACTGGCCGACGCGCTCAAACGCGCGCGCGACGCCAAGGTGAAGCGGGCCGCGCTCACGGCGATCGCCATGCTGCCGTCGGAGAAGAGCCGCGACTTATACGCGCAGTATTTGCATGAAAAGGACGACGCGATGCGAGCGGCGGCGGCGGAAGGTTACGCACGGCTGCGGAATGCGGACGATCTGCCCATGCTCGAGAAAGCGTGGCAGGACGAGGGAAAGACGTCGCCCCGGCTTTCCCTGGCCTTTGCCCAGGTGATGCTCGGGAAGACCGAGATCGGCGAATTCAGCCCGTTGCAATACCTGATCAATACGTTGAATTCCGCGGCGTACAAGGGCGTGGCGTTTCCGTTCCTGGTGGAATTGGCGCGCGAAGACCAGATCCGCAAGGCGCTCTACGGCCCGCTCGATACGGGCACGAAGGACGAGAAGATCGGCCTGGCGGGGGTGATGGCCCGCAGCGGCGACCAGGGGAGCATTCCGCACCTCCAGAAGCTCAGCCACGATCCGGACGCGGA
>PLMF01000258.1:5724-6005 GCA_003142355.1 Bryobacterales bacterium | reverse complement strand
CATGATCACGATCGACCGAGTACGACGGCGATGGTGTCCATCAGTTGGTTCACCGAGTAGGGCTTTTCCAGAAGGCCGGCCAGATCTTTGCCGGCGAAATGGCGCGCCGCCTCGAGTTCGCCGTAGCCCGTCGATATGATCACGGGAACACCCGGGCGGATGGCTTTGATGCGTTCCAGCGCCTCCTCTCCACCCATCACGGCCATGGTCATGTCGAGGATGACGGCGGTGATGTGGTCCCGATTCTCCTCAAATAAGCGAACGCCCTCGGCGCCATTTTC
>PLMF01000258.1:0-5665 GCA_003142355.1 Bryobacterales bacterium | reverse complement strand
CTTGGTGGTGAAGAAGGGATCGAAGATCTTGTTCTTGGTGGCCTCATCCATACCCGAGCCGGTATCGCGAACCTCGATGCCGGCATAAGAACCTGGACTCAGTTGATCGTTGGGAAACTCTCTTCGTATCTCCTCCGCATCCAGATGGCGAGTTTCCGTCCGGATCACCACCGCGCCCGGGTTACCCTCTCCAATGGCCTCCGCGCCATTGAGGATGAGATTCATAACGAGCTGCTGAATCTGCCCCGGATCGGCCTCGACGGAGGGGAGGCCCGCTCCGAGGTCCAGTTGGATGTCCACCATCTTGGGGATGGACGTGCGTATCAGCGGCTCGATTTCCCGGACCAGTTGCGAGAGGTCGATTCGCTCCAACACAAACCGGCCCTTACCCGCGTAGGCCAGCAACTGGCGCGTCAAATCGGCCGCGCGTTCGCTGGCGCTCACAATCTCCCGGAAATATCTCCGGATGGGAGCGGAGTCCGGGAGTTCCGCCAGTCCCAGACTGGCGTTTCCGAGTATCCCGGTGAGCAAGTTATTGAAATCGTGCGCGATGCCCCCGGCGAGCAAGCCCAGGCTCTCCAACTTTTGAGTGTGCTCGAGGTGACGTTCGAACCGTTTGCGGTCCGTAATGTCGCGAATGTTGAATTGAATTACGCTTCGTTCCGCTTCCGCGTACTCGTTGGCCACCAGTTCCACATGCACGGCGCGGTTGCTCTTGGATTTCAGCAGCAGGTCGGGGAAGCGGGCCACGTCTTGCACACGCATGCGCGCCAGCGTGGATTTCACATCGGGAAGGTCGCGGAGAGGTTCCGTTTCCCACCATTTCCCGCCCACCAGCTCCTCGCGCTTGTAGCCCAACATCGCCTCGAGGTGCGGGTTTGCATCCGTGACTTCGCCGGTGTGCCGATCGGCTATTAAGATGCCGTCTTTGGCGGCCTCGAACAAGCGGCGGTAACGGGCCTCGGCGGCGCGTTTGCGCTCGGTGACGTCCTCGAAGGCGAGCAGGATCAGTCCAGCCTCTTCCCGCTCGATGCGGCGCGCGTTCAACAACAGCGTCTTGCGGCCAATCCGCTCGAAATCGCGCTCGATCTCGACGTCCTCTATGCCGGCTTCCGTTTGAGCCGCGCGCTTCAGTAAATCGCGGAGCTGGGGGAAGTCGAACTGGCCTCCGCCCACCTCGTAAATCGATTTCTTCAGATTTTCTTCCGGCGACGTACGGAAGGTTTGAAAGAAGGCCTTGTTGGCGGTCTCGATTCTCAACTCGTGGTCGAGCACGATCAAAGGTTCGCGGANNCTGATCGATGTCGATCAACTGGAGGACGGCGCCTTCGATGCGATTCTCGCTGGTGCGGTAGGGCCGCACGCGAAGGGAGTACCACCGTCCCTCGCGATCTTGCACCTCCCGCTCGTCGGGAGCGAGTGTGGCGACGACTTGCGAGATGATCTCTTCCAACTGGGGCAAGTTAATCCGGGGCTGCAGGTCGGAAACCGGCCTCCCGATATCGGTGGAGATCAAGTTGAGGAGCTTTTCCGATACCTGCGTGAAGCGCCGGATGCGGAGGGACGAGTCCAACATCAGAATGGGAGTTTGCAGGCTCGCCAGCAGGTTGAGAAGGTCGTCGGTGAGGATCTTCAGCTCCGCGTTGCGGCCCTCCATTTCCGCATTGAGCGTATGCAGNNGACTGCGCTTCCTCGTTGGCCGACCGCAGTTCCTCGATGATGGATTGCAGATACCGGCGCGTGGAGGTCAGTTCCGTTTCCAACTGGGGAATGCGCCCCAGAGAATCGGGCGGCTCCTCCGGATTCGCCGACCCATCCGGGGAGGCCGCCCCGGTTCGCGGCTCGTCCTCGAAGGAGATCAGGAAGTGCCGCCCTGTCTCGGCGGTCGCGAGCGGTGTAACGGCCAGAGCGATGGTCCGGGGCTCGCCCAGGGAGACGGGGATGCCTTCCACCCGGACGCCCATGTTCTTCTGCCGCGCCTCTTCGAGGGCCGCGCCCACGTGCAATACAACATCCTCGCGCAGCATGCGGAACAGACCCAGATCGGCTTCGCCGGCGTGCGGGGCGAGGTACGGCCCCACGTGGCCGCGGAACTCGACAATGCAAAAACTGTCGTCGATCACCACGGAAGGCGGCGCGTATTCGGCCAGCAGCAAACGATCCACCTGCTTTTGCAGAGGGCTGAGCGGAGCGCCTTCCCGCACCTTGGATGCGCCAGCCAGGGAATTATCGTCCTGCTGGAAGACGGGGAACATGGCTACGCGGGCGGGCAACTCGAATCCATGCCGGTCGGCCGACGGTTTCCGTGTGTAAATCCTGTGCTGGCTATCGAGCGGAGTAAAGTACTCCGCCAAACTCCCGGGAGTCTCGGTGCTGCCGAGCAGCAGACAGCCACCGGGCTGCAATGCGTAGAACAGGGTACCGAGGACACGTTGCTGCAAAGCCGGTCCCAGATAGATCAACAGATTCCGGCAACTGATCAGATCCATGCGGGAAAACGGAGGGTCGGCGGCCAGGTTGTGAACGGCAAAAACACACCGGTCCCGAATCGGGCGGACGATCTGATATCCCGCGTCCACGGCCACGAAAAAGCGCTTCAACCGCTCGGAAGATATCGCGGCCGAACTGCTGGGACTGACAATGCCGGCCCGGGCCTTCTGGATGCTCCTCTCACTGGCATCGGTGCCGAAGATGTGCAGGGGAAAGTTCAGTCCGGCATCCTGCATGAATTCGATGAGGCAGATGGCGATGGAGTAGACCTCGTCGCCCGCGGAGCATCCGGGAACCCAGACGCGGATTGGCTGGCCCGGTTGCCGTTCCCGCACAATGGCGGGGAAGACGCTCTCTTTCAGCGCCTCGAAGACGGCCGGGTCGCGAAAGAACTCGGTGACGCTGATGAGGAGGTCCTCGAAGAGTGCCCGGACCTCGGCGGGGTTCTGTTGCAGTATCCGAAAGTAGTGATCGGGATCGCCGGCCTTCTGCAAGACGATGCGCCGCTCCATGCGGCGTAAGAGCGTGTTCGGCTTGTACTGTGAAAAGTCTACTCCGACCGTGGTCTTGAGCAGCCCTAAGATCCTCTGAAATGCGCGCGTCTCCTGGAAGTCGGGCGCGGCGCTGCCATTGCGGTATGGATGACCGGCAATCGCGGCCAGCTCCCTGGCAATTCCATCCGGGGGCAAAACGAAATCGACCACACCGGCGACGACGGCGTTGCGCGGCATACCGTCGAACTTGGCGGATTCATCCTGGGCAAACGTGATCCCTCCCTCCGACTTGATGGCCTTCAGGCCAAGAGTGCCGTCGGTGGCCGCTCCGGAGAGGATGACTCCAATAGCGTTGCTCTTCTGATCCTGCGCCAGAGAGCACAAAAAGAAGTCGATGGGCATGTATCGTCCGCCGGCTTCGGGACGCGGCGTCAGGCTGAGAGTGCCGCGCGCGATGGTCATGTTGGCGTTGGGAGGAATCACGTATATCCGATTCGGAAGCACCACAGTCCCCTGCGACACTTCGACCACGGGCAATTTCGTCCGGTGACCGAGCAACTCAACCAGCGCGCTGGTGTGGTGGGGGTCGAGATGCTGAACGAGCACGAACGCCATCCCGGTGTCGATGGGGAGGGCATTGAGCAACTCGCCAAACGCCTCGAAGCCTCCGGCCGAAGCTCCTATCCCGACCACGGTGCACGCCGCGGCGGGCGACGAATCGGGGTCGCCGGCGGTGTCACCCGCGAAGCCTGGGCCGGTATCGCTCTGGACAGCCTCATTTTCCGGGGGTTCATCCTTTTGGGCCATGGGGTAGCCTCTTCCGGTCGGGGTGACCGTAAGCCATCGTAACGCACCTGACACCGCAGTGGGGTACGCAATCGCGTTCCGGGTGCTCGAGAGTTTGGGGATTTCGGGGCTTAGGCGCGGAATTCGCCCGCCCGGCGCACGTGTGGTCATGGCTCGTAAACCAACTGCCGACACCGGGGGACCGGCGTCGTCAAGGCGGCCGAGCAGGCCACCTGGGTGACGCATGGGTGGGGGGGGTGGATTTTTATTTGTGACGTTTTAAGCTCCTGTTTTTCAATGGTTTGCTGGTGTTGGCTGAAGTTGGGAGACGCACCGGGAGGGGGTTTTTGGCAAGATGCGTCTCCCGGATGGGTGACGCATCTGTACGGGGGGGTGGAATTTTATTTGTGACGTTTTAAGCTCCTGTTTTTCAACGGTTTGCGATTGCGGATCGAGATTGTGTGACGCATCGGGAGGGCTTTTTCTGCAAGATGCGTCACAGGGATGGGGGCCGGGGGCCGGAATCGGCATCAGCCCGGGCCGGCACCCGGCCGCCACCACGGCATCCGGCGCGACGCCAGACGGCGAGGCGGCGGCCTGGGTGGTTGCGGTTGGCCTGGGGGGAGCGGACGGGGAGGATGCGGAAACCTCCCGTGGGAGGGGGCATTGAGGCGACCGAAGGCCTAGCCGCCGGCGGCGGTGGGGGGAATGCCACAGCGGGGCGATGGCGATGAGGGGAGCGAAGGGATTGTGCATTGGTTCCTTCTAACTCCGGTATAGCAGGCGAAGACCGGGCTAACGGGTGTTGAAATTCGGAAGTGATTGAAACAATTCAGAAAACTCTAGGTCAGAATTTTGGGAATGAAAAAGGGTTGCTCGGTTCGGCGGCGCCGAAAGCCCGCAGGGCAGAGACGGCTTCTGCGCCGCCGAATCGAGTAACCCGCTCGGAGCCTATACATAGGTAAACGCTGGGCGACAAGGGAGGATCTTTTGCAGCTCAGAAGGCTGCATTCGGGACCACCTGGGTAGCAATGGTCCGGGGCGACAAACAGTCTGGATGGCCGGTGAACCGCTCGGAGTAGTGACGCCTTGCAGAAGATGCCAAACGCACGGCCCTAATGGTACGGAACATTCTTACGCTTGTGGGTCATTTTGCATCGCGGTGCGACTTCAACTTGCGGCGTGGTGCTCAAGGCTGTGCGGCGAAGGCTTCCGAATAGCGACATTGGCAGGCTGACCCTTTGGCCGCTTACGCCGATCCCGAACCACAATCGAACCGACGACCAGAACCCCCAAGATCACCAAACCCAAGTCTTCGCGGATACCCCAGAGGAATGGGACCAGTCCGCCTATGACCCAGAATCCGGGGACAACAAGGAGCCACTTGGGCAGGGGCCCCTTGGCTAGTACCAGGATAGCCAGAGTGAACAAAGCCATCGGGCAGGGAAAACCACCCAACCACGCGATTCGCAGTGCGCTGCCCCGCAGCAAAAAGCCCAGTGCGGGATAGCCTACGAGGGAGTAGCCGATGGCCAGCCAGCCCACAATGGCGTACCACCCGGTGCTGTGAGTGAAACATCCCGACAGGCGAATAGCGGAGAATGCAAGGAGCACACCCTGCACTACCCAGAGGGCAGCGAAGGTCCGCCCTGGCGGGTACAGCGACCCAAGGTACCTGAATTGGAACACAACGCCGATAAATATCCAGAACGGTGCCAAGAATGCAAAGGCTGCAGTCTGAGAGTGCTTCCAACGGATCAAGATGAAGACCAACACTAAGATCCCCACAAGGTGGCCCACGAGTTGGAGCGGCCATACTACCAGGTTGTACCGCTCAAAAAGACCTACAAACTGCGAATAGGCTATTCTGGCCTTCGGCGCGCGCGAGAACTTAC
>PLMF01000165.1 GCA_003142355.1 Bryobacterales bacterium | reverse complement strand
GAGAAGCCCCAGGAGGGCGAGGTTGTGGCGGTGGGGAAGGGTAAGCGCCTGGAAGACGGCAAAGTGGTTCCTCTGGACGTCCAAGTGGGCGACCGAATCTTGTTTGGCAAGTACTCCGGCAGCGACATCAAGCTGGATGGCAATGAGTACCTGATCATGCGCGAGGACGAGGTCCTCGGCATTCTCGAAGCCGCGCCCAAAGAGGCGAAGAAGGCTTCCTAAGGAGTGGAGAAACGATGGCAAAACAAATTGTATATTCCGAAGCATCCCGTCAGGCGATATTGCGGGGCGTCAACCAGCTCGCGGACGCGGTAAAAGTGACACTCGGCCCCAAGGGCCGCAACGTGGTTCTGGAGAAGAAGTTCGGCGGCCCCACCATCACCAAGGACGGTGTCACGGTGGCCAAGGAAATCGAGCTGAAGGACCCGCTCGAGAACATGGGCGCGCAGATGGTGCGCGAAGTGGCTTCCAAGACCAGCGACGTGGCTGGCGATGGCACCACGACGGCCACAATTCTGGCGCAGTCGATCTACCGTGAAGGCGTGAAGGCAGTTGCCTCCGGCGCCAACCCGATGGCCCTGAAGCGCGGTATCGAGCAGGCCGTCGACGCGGTCGTCGAAGAGGTCAAGAAGCTGTCGCAGAAGGTTTCCGACAACGAGAAGATCGCTCAAGTCGGCACCATTTCCGCCAACAGCGACAAGACCATCGGCACCATCATTGCCGAAGCTATGACCAAAGTCGGCAAGGATGGCGTGATCACGGTGGAAGAGTCCAAGACCATGACCACCGAGCTGCAAACCGTCGAGGGCATGCAGTTCGACCGCGGCTATCTCTCCCCCTACTTCGTGACCGACGCGGAGCGGATGGAAGTCGTGCTGGAAGAGCCGTACATCCTGATCCACGAGAAAAAAATCAGCAACATGAAGGACCTGCTGCCGCTGCTCGAGCAGATTGCGCGCTCCGGCAAGCCGCTGCTGATCATCGCCGAGGAAGTCGAAGGCGAAGCGCTNNCTGGCCACCCTGGTGGTCAACAAGCTGCGCGGCACACTGAACGCCTGCGCGGTCAAGGCCCCGGGCTTTGGCGATCGCCGCAAGGCCATGCTGGAGGATATTGGTATCCTCACCGGCGGCAAGGCCATCATGGAAGAAACCGGCATCAAGCTGGAAGGTGTGCGGCTGGAAGACTTGGGCAAGGCGAAGCGCGTCACCGTGGATAAGGACAACACCACGATCATCGACGGTGCCGGCACCGAGAAGACCATTCAGGGCCGCATCAAGCAGCTCAAGACCCAGATCGACGAGACCACCTCGGACTACGACCGCGAGAAGCTGCAAGAGCGGCTGGCGAAGCTGGCCGGCGGCGTGGCGGTGATCAAAGTCGGCGCGGCCACCGAGACCGAAATGAAGGAAAAGAAGGCCCGCGTGGAAGACGCTCTGCACGCCACGCGCGCCGCGGTCGAGGAAGGCATCGTTCCGGGCGGCGGCGTAGCCCTGCTGCGCGCGGCCAAAGCCCTGGCGGCTCTGAAGCTGGACGGCGACGAGCAGATCGGCGTGAACATTGTGAAGCGCGCCTGCGAAGAGCCGTTGCGCCAGATCGTGGCCAACTCCGGCACCGAAGGCGCCATCGTGATCGGGAAGATACGGGAGAACGCCAACCCGAACTTTGGCTTCAACGCCCAGACGGACGTCTATGAAGACCTGGTGGTGGCGGGCGTCATCGACCCCACCAAGGTGACCCGCACGGCGCTCCAAAACGCCGCCTCCATCGCCTCCCTGATGCTGACCACCGAAGCCATGGTGGCGGAAATTCCGGAGAAGAAGCAGCCTCCCATGGGTGGCGGCCACGGCCCGGAGATGGACTACTAAACTCACGTCTGATTCTCAGCCGCGCTTCCGGAGACGGGGGCGCGGCTTTTTTGTTTGCGGCCAGAGAGCGTTCCGCGGCTAGCGGACTATTCGGCCAAAAACTTCCATGTCAGGCCGACATTGAACGAGCGTCCCATGCCGGGAATGGGAACGCCCCAGGGAATCGTCGATCCCGACATGGTTGGACCCTGCCCGACATAGGCCCCGCCCAAGGGCGAGGCATAGAACTTGTTCAGAACATTCTCGAGTCCGACATCGAAACGAACCCTCTTCCATTCATAGCTGGTGCGCAGATTTAACAAGCCGTAGCCGCCGGTTTGAAGCTCGTCGCGAACTTGAGAAACGTGTGTCTTGGCGCCCACCAATTGCCGACGCGCAGCACGAGTGTCACGGAGGACTCCAGGTTCTCCGCCACGGTAACGTCATTGCGCACAGCGGTTTCAAAGCCGGAGTAGCTCGCCGTAACTTTATAGCGCCCGATTGGGGCCGCTTCGAAAACGTATCGTCCCTGTTGATCGGTGAGCTTCGACTGCGCCAGCCCCGAAGCGAGATTCTTGATGGTGACCGTACCTCCCGCGACGACGGCGCCGGAGGAGTCTTCCACAACCCCCGCGATGCGTCCCGCCGCCGGCCCTTCCGCGGCGGCAGCGTTCCAGGCGAGAAGCGCAGACAGCCCGATCGCCATGATCGCAAGTTCACGAATTCGCATGATAGGACCCCCCCCCCGAGTGACCCAAAGGAGAATCCTACCCGAACGTATCCAGATTGTCCATGCGGCAAAATGTCGCACATGCCTTACGATTGTGCCGGTACAAACCGCAATGCTGGGACCCACTCATCGGCCGCAGCAGAATGGCACTCGGCCTCTGGAGCGATACTGGGGTCCGGGGTTTGATGTCGATAGCGCTGAATGGCGGCGCGAATGCTGAGCGGATTCCTGACGGGCTTGCCACCGTGGCATTCCGCATTCACCTTGCGGGCGATTTCCTCTGCATTGATGCGCGCGAGAAACTGATAGGCGGGGTCGCGCGCCAGGCTGTCCGTGAACGACACCTCGGGGTCGGCGGGCGATCCGGCGGGTGAACGCTGGCGTCTGCGGTGGCGCTGCAGCGCGATCTTCATGGCGATTCGCGTGTAGTGTGGGGCGCTGGCGTGGAACACCTCGTTCACCTTCTCGGCGATCTTTCCGAAATTCGCGCGGGCCGGGCCCCGGTAGAGCGGGTCCGCCGACAGGCGCAACGCGAACTCGATTTCGGCAATCCGTCCGGGCGTTGCAAGCGCGTACGGGACCATGCCCTGAGCCACAACGGACGCCACGCCGCCCGCTTTGCCGCCGAGCGATGCGATCTTCCGGCACTGCTCGCGAACCACCTCGCGCGGCAGGGCGTGGCAGCCGATCCGAAGCCGGTAGCTCAGCGGGCCCTGGATCAGGCCGCCTTTGCGGCACGCTTCGGTTTTCTGTTCGCGAGTCAGTCCGTGGATCCCGCGCTTCCACTGGTACACTTCTATCCCTGTCCGCCGGTTGTGAGCCAGCGCCACGCTCTCTCGCTCCGATCTGTCCGCGATCAGTCCCTGGTAGGTCTCGTGGTAGCGGCCGGAGTAGCCGCGAATGGCATTCCGGACCGCGGCGACCGCCGCCTGCCTGCTCACTCCATACCGATGATCGAATTTGTGCCCGGCGACTAACTCCGAGGCGCTCAGCCCGCTGCGATATTCCTCCGCGATTTCCGGATCACTCTTCCGAATCTCGTCGCCGACCGCGGCTGCCAGCCTAATCGCCGCCTGCTGTTGGCCGGTTAGCCGGCTGCCAATCCCGTTATGCCCTCCTCGATTCTCCGCTGTCGCAATGCTTCCGTGCGATTCCATCGTCACCCTCCTCGACACTGTGCGCTTTCTGAATTGTCGGGCATCGGCCGGAATTAGTCGATGTGGTAAATTGACGCGGGCAGGGTGCGACAAACGGTCGCACATACTTTTCGAAGCTTGGCGCTGTCATTCTGCGTCACATAGGCGAATACAGCGTCTTCTGAGGGGGGAGTTACCGTGAAATACTACTCAAACGCTATTGGGTTTATTGTCGCCCTGCTGCCCGCGATGCTCATGGCGACCGTGTTCGGATCGCTGCGCGGAATCGTGCACGATCCCGACCATCGTCCGGTACCGGGCGCCCAGATTATCATTAAGTCCACCAGTTCGGACTACGCGCAGAATCTCTCGTCGGGCGTGGAAGGGAATTTCGAGACTCCTTCCTTGCCCGTCGGCGCCTATCGGGTCACCGTGACGAAGGAGGGCTTCGCGGCCGCGGTGCAGGAGGTTGTGGTCGTGTCCGGTAGCGCCCCCGTGCTCCACTTTCAATTGTCCATTGGCACGACGCAGCAGACCGTGGTCGTCAGCGAGACGGCGCTCGCGGCGGCGCCGGAGGTCGCGACCCCGACCACGCTGGTGAGCCGGAGTGAGATCCAGACCACGCCTGGAGCCGATCTCAGCAACAGCCTGAACCTGATCACCGACTACGTCCCCGGCGCGTGGATCACGCACGACCAACTTCACGTGCGCGGCGGCCACCAGGTGACGTGGGCCATCGACGGGGTTCCCATTCCCAATACCAACATCTCGAGCAACGTGGGCCCGCAGATCGATCCCAAGGATATCGACTACCTGGAGGTCCAGCGCGGCGGCTATTCGGCCGATCAGGGCGACCGGACGTACGGCGTTTTCAATGTGGTTCCGCGCACCGGATTCGAGGGCGATAACGAAGGCGAGTTCTACGCCACGTATGGCACGTTCCACCAGACCAACGAACAGGTGAACTTTGGAAGCCATACCGAAAAACTCGCCTACTTCGCGAGCCTAAATGGCAACCGCAGCGATTACGGCCTCCAGACTCCCGGCCCGGATGTGTTGCACGATCGCGCCTGGGGCCTCGGCGGGCTGGCCTCGCTCATTTACAATCGCGATGCCGCCAACCAATTCCGGTTCGTCACGTCGATTCGGGGCGACGACTACCAGATTCCCAACAACCCCGGCGCGCAGGATGCCCGAATTCGCGACGTGGAGCGCGAGCGCGATGCGTTGGTCGACTTCTCCTGGGAGCATTCCTTCCAGCCCAACGTGCTCTTGACGTTATCGCCTTTTTACCACTACAACCGCGCCAATTACGACGGCGATCCCAACGACGCTCCGGTCGCCGCCACGCAGCATCGAGCGTCGCAGTACGCGGGCGCCCAGGTGATTCTGAGTGAAGTCACTACACGGCATAACGCACGGGCAGGCGTGTACGGCTTCGCCCAGCACGACGACGAATCCGTGAGCCTGATTGCCAACGACGGCTCCAACACCGGCCTCTCGCAGGCCCAGGCTTCAAATGGTCATCTGGAAGCGCTGTTCCTGGAGGACCAGTACAAAGCGCTCTCCTGGCTGACTCTCACGGCGGGCGTGCGCCTGACGCATTTCACCGGAGCGGTTTCGGAAAACGCGGCCAGTCCGCGGTTGGGCGGATCGGTCCGCATTCCCGGATTGCACTGGGTGCTGCGGGGCACCTGGGGGCTCTACTATCAGGCGCCGCCGCTATCCACGGTGACCGGGCCGCTTCTCGATTACGCGGTGTCCCAGGGCCTGGGCTTCATCCCACTGAAGGGAGAGCGGGATCGGGAGCACCTGTTCGGACTGACCATCCCCGTGCACGGTTGGTCGCTGGACGTCAACAACTACCATCAGCGGGCCAGAAACTACTTCGATCACAATAACATCGGAAACTCCAACGTGTTTTTTCCTTTGACGATAGATGGCGCGCGGTTTTACGGTTGGGAAGTGGCCGCGCGTTCGCCGCGGCTGTTCCACCGCGGAGAGGTCTACCTCGCCTACGCCTGGGCCCACGCTCTCGGCTCGGGCGCCGTATCCGGAGGCCTCACCGACTTCTCGCCTCCCGCCAGCGGCTATTTTCTGCTGGATCACGATCAGCGCCACACGCTCCACACCGGGTTCAACTTCGATCTTCCGCGGCATGTCACGGCAGGTGCCAACCTGTATTACGGGTCGGGGTTCACCGACGGATCGAGCGACGTCCCGGCCCATTTGCCGGGGCACACTACGTTCGACCTTTCCGTCGGGAGGTCGTTTGGAGAGCGAATCAGCGTTTCCGTGACCGCCCTGGACCTTGCGAACCGCCGCTTCCTTCTCGACAACTGCACCACCTTCGGTGGAACCCATTACGCCGATCCGCGCCAGGTCTACCTTCAGGTGCGCTACCGGTTCCATTACTGAGAGTGCCTGCTCAGGCGGACGCGACCTTCTTGCACTCGACCTGACAGGCGGAGCAGGCTGTGGCGCAACCCTTGCACGGCGTATGCTGTACGGGTTTGCGGCATTCAGCTTCACAACGTTTGCAGACGTCGAGACAAACCGCCGCNNACCGCCAGCATTTCGCTCGCGGTCTTGGAGCATGCACCCATCGACTTGTCGCCGGTTGCGAGCATGTCGAGGCAATCAATCGAGTGTGGCGGAGACTGTACAGATTGGTGTACACTTTGGTTGTGAGAGACCTCAGCATCACCGAGTTCCGCCGCCAGTGCCTCTCGCTGCTGGAGCATCTGCCCGAGGAAGGAATCGTCATCACCAAGCGCGGCCGGCCGGTCGCGCGTGTGGCTCCGGTGCGCCCGATGCGCGAAGGCCGGCGCGTGATGCTGCCGCTGCTCAAGGGGAAGGGCCGGCCCGGACCGCGATGCCCCAATACGGAGACGCCTTACGACCTCGTACTTGATTGACATCAACGTCTGGCTGGCGCTGACCTGGGACCAACACCCGCAGCACGTCCCCGCATCCCGCTGGTACGGCTCCATCGACGACGCGGCGCTTCTGTTCTGCCGGTTCACCATGCTCGGATTCCTGCGCCTGCTGACGAATCGGAAGGTCATGGGCGGCAGCACAACCACCCTCGCCGGGGCGCTCCAACTGTACGACCGGTGGAGGCAAGACCCGCGCGTAGAACTCGCGCCCGAGCCGCGCGGCGCCGAGGCCCTGTTCCGGCTGGCCGTGGCCCCCTTTGCCCTCCAGCCGGCCACGAAGGCGATCGCCGACTGCTACCTGATCGGATTCGCAGAGGCGGCCGGCGCGCACGTCGTTACTTTTGACAGGGGGCTGGCCGCTACCGCGCAATCCCGGCAAGTCCCGGTCGCGCTGCTGAGGCCACGCCACATTTAGTCGCGCGGCGGGTCCTTCGACAGCTTTCGTTGCAGCGAGCGCCGGTGCATTCCGAGCAGCTTGGCGGACTGTGAGATGTTTCCGCCGCAGTCGGCTAAAACCCGCTGCATGTGCTCCCACTCGACGCGGGCCAGGCTCGGCACCTTGGCGGGAGGCCGCGGGCTCGAGCGCTCGCGATCGCGAATACTCTCAAACGCGGCGAGAATCTGGTCCACATCGACCGGCTTGCTGAGGTAATGGTCCGCGCCGCACTTGATGGCCTCGATGGCCGTGGCGATACTCCCATAACCGGTCAGCATGATGATCGAGACCGTGGCGTCCAGTTCCCGAAACTGCCGGACTATGTCGAGTCCGGATTCGCTCGCCATGCGCAGATCGACGATGGCAAGGTCGGGCGCCACTTCGACTGCCAGAGTTTGCGCCGCGGCGCCGTCGGCGGCTCCGAATGCTTCCCAACCGCGCAGCGCAAAGGCCTGGCACAATCTTGTGCGGAACCGTTCGTCGTCATCGACGATCAGCGCCGCCGGTTTGTCCTGGTCGCTCATGGCTAGGGTAAGGGCAACTCCAGGGTCACCTTCGTCCCGGCACCCGCCTCCGACTCGAATTCCAGACTTCCATTCAGAGCCTCCGCATAAGCGCGAACCAGGAACGTGCCGAGGCCCATTCCGCGGCCCGGAGGCTTGGTGGTGAAGAATGGCTCCGCCACCCGCTCGAGCGTCTCGCGCCGCATTCCGCAGCCCGAGTCCTGGACCGTGAAGCGCAGCTTTCCCCGGGCGCACTCCGCCGTGAGCAATATCCGCTGGCTGCCATCGCTCGCGTCCAGCGCATTTCTCACCAGCGCTGTAAGCGCCTGCCGGGTCGCGTCGGGAGGCAGCGCAACCTCCTGGCCCTCCCCGGCAACCTCCGTTTGGACCAGGTCTCTTTCCGGAGGCGCGAACCCCTGCTTCACGCTGCTCAGGGCTTCCCCTAATCCGAGTGGAACCGGAGTCTCCCCAACCGGTTCCGCTCCCTGGACACTCATCTGCTCCAGAATCCGGCGGCAGCGGTCCACTTCCGAGCGGATCAGGCGAGCCTCGGCCGCCACCTCCCCATTTCCCAGCACGCTTTCTGCATACAACTCCAGGTCTTTGGAAGCCACCGCGATGGTCCCCAGGGGAGTCCCGAGTTCGTGCGCCGCTCCGGCTGCCAGGCTCACGATCATAGCCAGCCGCTCATCCTTCGCGGCTTGATCCCGCAACAAGAGGACTTCCTGCTCTCTCTTTCGCAAGGCCTCGGAAACCTTGCCGATGAACATCGTGATCACCAGAGATGCGGCGGCAAACGCTATCCACATTCCAGCCAGGTGGACCGAGAACCCCTCGGACGTGTGATGACTTTCAAATACGGGCACACGTACATGCACCGGGAACAGGAGGGCGAAGCCAGCCACAGACAGCCCGCCGATCGCCCAGGTCCACTCCTTGCTGAGTATGACCGCGGAGAGCGTGATCTGCACCAGATACAGCAGGGTGAACGGATTAGCCGGGCCGCCCGTTAGTGAGAGCAGAGCCGTCAGGCAAAGCGTGTCCAGGGTCAGCAGGATTCCCAGCGCGCGCCGGTCGCTGATGGCCCCGGTGAAGCGTTTGAGCAGCGGGTTGCTGATGGCCGCCACCGCCAGCGGAAGAGTCAGCCAGGGGATCGAAAGCTCGACGCCGAAGATATAGTGCGCAGCCAGAATCAAGGCGCTTTCCCCGGCCAGAAGTCCATATCGCAACTTCGCCACCCAGGGCAAAGCCAGACTGGGGGCCGCCTCTCCGGCTGAGCGGAGGTCGGCCACCGATGGGTCGCGGCGTTGTGTCACGGAGACGCGCATTAGCGAAGGCCCCCGGCGCTGCGCACGGCGAATGCCAGTCCGCTCCAGGTCTCATCCACGGCGCACACTTTGTAATCCACCAGACCGATTTCGAGGCCCATTTCGCGGACCTTCGGCTGGCCCAGATCGCCGGCCAGCGGCGAAGTCTTCTTGGGCCAGATCAGCCATAGCGTTCGGCCGGCCTGCATCTCTCGCGCCAGGGCCGGCAGTTCGCGGCCGAGCGCGGCGGCGGACTTCACAAAGGCCAGGATCACATCGGCGTTGCCCATGCGCCTCTCGACGCGGGCGCCCTCGGGCAGCGGGGCGAGCTTGGCCTCAAAACCCTCGGGCGCGTGAACCAGCGCCACCACGGAGCCTTCCCGTATGCGCAGTTTCTTGGGGAGCGGCGTGCCGGAGTAGCCGGCGAACGTGCCGGGGACCGCGGGATCTCGAACAGGATGACGGAGTGCGCGCCGCAGCGCCGCGCCGATTCGCGGCCAGGTGGTAAACACCGCGTCGGGCAGCAGCCCTCGGACGCGGGCGGTCCTTTCGGCGTCTGCCTCGATGAACACCAGCGGAACCATGCGGGTGGCCTTCTGCCCGCGCAGGGCGATGCCGACCGCCTGGCCGTGAGACGGCACCCGCGCCAGGTCGATCACCACGGCATCCGGCGGATTCTCGCGCAGGGCGCGGAAACCGGCCCCGTCTCTCTGATCGGTGAAGCAGGAGGTCTCGAAGCCTTCGCCGCGCAGGCGGTCGGCGCGCGCGGCGGCTTCCGCGGCGTTCCAGTGAATGAGCAGGATGCGCGCCACGGCTACACGCCGCCGCGGACCGCGCCGCTGGCCGGCATCAGGCGGGCGCGGATCTGGTTCATGACGTCGGAAGCCAGAAACGGCTTCCGTAACACCGGGAAATTGTGCTCCTCGCAGAGCCCTTCTTCCTCCGGCGGCAGGATGGTTCCCGTCATGACGATGATCTGCATCTGCGGTGCGGTTTGCAGGAACTCGACGCCCAGCTCGATGCCGTTGCCGTCGGGCAGCATGTAATCCAGCAGGGCGGCGTTGGGNNGTCCAGCCGGCATCGGCCATCAGGCGCTCCAGAAAGCGCAGCAGGTCGCGGTTGTCGTCCACCAGCAGCACGGTGGGGTGCACAGGGGCGGCGGCCGTGTAGAATTCCAGCGCTCGCAAGTTCAGCTTCTCCGCGTCCTCCGCAACTTCCACCCGAACTCTGACGCCCGGGTTGACTTGGCCGGTGGCCACCAGCGTGGCCAGCGGCTGCGTGAGGTAACGGTGGATGGTGCGGTTCAGCTCCCGGGCGCCGTACTCCGCGCTGGTGCCCTTCTGCAGCAGGAACTGGCGCGCCTCGAACGGCACTTCCAGGGTGAAAGAGCGGTTGCCGAGCCGCGTGTTGACGTGGTTTTGCAGGTCGGCAATGTGGTGGTCGAGGATGGCCGAGAGCGATTCCGCGGTCAGCGGCTGGTACGTGATGATGCAATCGATGCGGTTGACAAACTCCGGCGAGAAGCGCTTCCGCACCGACACCAGGGCGATGTTTTGCAGCTTGCTGGTGAGATCCTTGCGCTGGCCCGCCTTGACGGATTGGAAGCCGAACTCCGGGTTGATTTCGTGCAACATCTCCCGCGCGCCCAGGTTGCTGGTGAGGAACACCAGGCTCTTTTCAAAGTTGACCGTGGTGTTGTCGCCCAGCCGCAAAATGCCCTTGTCCAGCACACCCATCAGCAGGCGCGTCATGGAGGGCGCCGCCTTGTCGATTTCGTCGAACAGCACCAGCGAGAGGCTGCACTTCTCGCTGGCGACGGCATTCAGCTTCTGCTGCGTGAGCATGGGCTGGGTTTCACGGTGGCCCAGGTAGCCGGGCGGCGCGCCGATCAGCTTGGCGACCTCATGTTCCAACTGGAACTCGCCGCAATCCACTTTGAGCACGTTTTTTTCGCTTCCGTGCAGCACGTCGGCCAGGGCTTCCACGGTCTTGGTCTTGCCCGTGCCCGTGGGGCCTAACAACAGGAACACGCCGACGGGACGGCCCTCCGGCGCCAGGCCCGCCTGGTACATCTGAATGTAAGGAACGATCACCTGCGTAGCCGCGGGCTGCCCTACCACCTTCTGCGACAGAACCGCGGTGAGATCCTCGAGGGCATCGACAGACGGCTTCCTCGATCGGCCTTGCGAAACTCTTGGTTTTTCCACCCCACCCTCCGCTCCGATTATAGCCGGGGAGTGGTCCTTGACCCGGGTGCGGAATCGCTTTTCGGGGTGGTCCGGCTCTCTCATAAAAGTGCTTTATTACTTCTGATTACAACACTTTACCAGCAACTGAGGGACGCTGCAAATATTTCGAATCTTACTTGTGACCGATGAAAAGGCGACCGTGAGATTTGGCGCCACTGGCGCGAAAACCGGGTCGCTCGAGGGGGACGGAACGGATTATCTGTGGCGGAAGGTGATTCTGCCCTTGGTCAGATCGTAGGGAGACAACTCCATGGTGACTTTGTCGCCCGCCAGGACGCGGATGCGATTCCGGCGCAGGCGGCCGGCCAGGTGGGCCAAAACCTTGCGGTCGTGCTCGAGTTGCACGCTGAACATCCCGCTGGGAAACTTCTCCAGGACCGTTCCTGTTACCTCGATGCTGTCCTCTTTGCTCATAAACCTCCAAATTGGGGCCAGCGGGCCGGCATCCACTGAGGCGCCGGCCCGCGGAACTCATCAGGCCGCCGTGACGTTGGTCGCTTGCAGACCCTTGGGCCCTTTCGTCACCTCGAATTCCACTTTTGAGCCTTCATCCAGGGTACGGTACCCTTCCGTCTGAATCGCCGAGAAGTGCACGAAGACGTCCTCTCCGTTCTCCCGCTGGATAAAGCCGTAGCCCTTGGCTGCGTTAAACCACTTCACTGTACCTTTTTCTTTCATCTGCCTATATTCCTTCTTTGCTAAAAATGCACCCAACCCCCGATCCGGCCCGATACAAGAAGAGGGGGCGCGGTAGACCCACACGCCCCCTCTCGGATTTGTCACGAAGCGAAAACAAAAGTCAAATGCCATACTATTATACAACAGGAGAACGCCACGTCCGAATGTGAAGTGAACCAGGCGTCTTTCCCTCACCGCCGTGACCACGTTCGAGTTTTACCGTTTCCGCTTTCACTTTCGCGCCCGGGACCCGGTGCACTTCCCCGAAGGGAAGAGCGCCAACGTGGTGCGGGGCGCATTTGGAGCGGTCCTGCGCGACACCGCTTCCCCGGCCGCCTACGCGCGTCTGTTCGAGCCGGGAGCCGCGTTGGGCAGGGCCCCCAGCGGCCTGGCGGACTGGCCCCGGCCTTTCGTGCTGCGCGCCGTCCACCTGGATGGCCTCACCATCGCGGCGGGGGACGGGTTCTTCGTGGATGTGCACGTGTTCGACCTGCGCCAGCCGGCGCTCGAGCACTTCCGGGCGGCATTTGCGCGGCTGGGCGAAAACGGCGTCGGGCCGGGCCGCGGCCGCGCGGAGTTGGATCGCGTCCAGCAACTCGACCTGGCGGATGGCGGGGAGACCGTGACGGACAGGCCGCGCGCTCCCTCCGTAATCGGCCTGGATGCGGACCCTGCGCCCGTGGAACGGGTATGCGTTCGATTTGTGACTCCCACCGAGCTGAAGGCCGCCGGCGGCATGGCGGAGCGGCCGGAGTTTCCGATTCTCTTCGGCCGGCTCCGCGACCGCATCAGCACCCTGCGCGCGCTCTACGGCGCGGGACCGTTGGATATCGATTTTCGCGCCATGGGCCAGCGCGCCGCGGGCGTGCGTTTGAAGCGCGCGGATTTGAAATGGGAGCGGGTCGAGCGCAAATCCGGCCGCACCGGCCAGGTGCATTCGCTCGGCGGCTTCACGGGCGAGGCGGAATATGAAGGCGACTTGGCCGAATTCCTCCCCTGGCTGCGCGCCGCCCGCTGGGTGGGCGTGGGCCGGCAGACGGTTTGGGGCAAGGGGGAAGTGCGGGTGGTTGCGCCATGAGATGCATCGCTCCGATTTGCGCGCTCGCGTGGGCTGCGGCCTGTTGGGCCCAGACGACTGTCACCATCGCGGCGCATCCGGAATCGCCGGGCATCGCCATCGCCCACGACTTCATCGGCCTCAGCTTCGAGACGGATTCCCTCACAACAGCCACTGGCTTCCCCGCGGAAAATCCCGTGTTGCGACGCATGGTGGCGCAGGTGGGACCGGGGCTGCTTCGCTTTGGTGGCAATTCGGTAGACAAGCTCACGGGTTGGCTTCGCGGTCAGCGCACGTCGTCCACCCTGGCGAGCGTCATCGCATCGAGCGACGTTGACCGCGCATTCGGGTTCGCGCGCGCGGTGGGCTGGCGCGTGCTCTTCTCGCTCAACCTCGGCCAGGGAGACCCCGCCACGGACGCCGACGAGGCCGATTATGTGTACCGCTCGGCGAGCGTCCGCTGATGCTGGTGGGCAGTACTCGGGTGCTCCGCCTTACACGGCAGGCACTGGCGGGACGCGAAGCCGACGCTCCTTATCCTCACCCGAGGATTTCCGGTCCGTTCAGCCTCATTGGACGTGCAATTCTTGCGGGACGAACTGGCGGCTGACCTTGATTTTGCTTTCCTCCCTGCGCGCGGCGGCAAGATCGTAGGCAAGTTGCATCCGCAGCCACGTCTCCTCCGTGCTGCCGAACGCTTTCGTTAGCCGGATAGCCATTTCCGGGGTGATGCCGGACTTGCCGTTGACGATCTTGTTGAGAGTTTGCCGGCTGACGCCGAGAACCTTTGCCCCGGCGGTCACGGACAGGCCCAAAGGCTCAAGGCAATCATGCCGGACGATCCGGCCGGGATGGACGGGGTTCTTCATCGGCATGTCGTTTTCTCCTCTTAGTGGTAGTCGATCAATTCAACATCGAAGGCGTCAGTCCCTTCAAAACGGAACACAATGCGCCAGTTGGTGCGCACCGTCACAGACCACAATCCTTTCAGATCGCCTTTGAGCGGGTGAAGGCGATACCGCGGAACATCCAGAGCTTGCGGCACGGTGGCGGTGTCGAGAACCGAGAGGATTCGCTCAACCGTCTCCAACAAGTCCGGGCGTATCCCGCTCTGGTCGCCACGCTCATACAGCCGTTTCAGGCCCCGGTGCTTGAAACTCCTAATCATCAGTGTACACTGTAAACTGGATGTTGTCAGTTATCGAGTTTATCATGGTCCCCCGATCGCTTCCACTACCGCTTGCACCATCGATTTCAAGCCGATCTGGTAGTAGTTGTACAGGTCCTGCCGCGAGCCCGACTGTCCGTACTGGTCCACGCCCAGCGCCACCGTCTTGGCTCCGAACACGCTGCCCAGGAACGACAGCGCGTGCGGATGCCCATCCAGCACGGTGACCAATGGGCAATGGCGTTCGTCTTCGGGAATCAGTTGTTCGAGATGGTGCGATGCGGGTTGGCCGTTCATCCGGGAGCGCCCGGCGATCACCCAACCTCGATGCAGCAGGTCCGGGCTGGTTACGTTGATCACGTTGACGAACAGCTCGTCCCCGGCGAGGTCGTTGCTGGCTTCGACGGCCAGCGGGACCATGGCGCCGCAGGTGAACACGTTGACCACGTTCTGGCCCGGCAGAAACCCGGGCTGGCCGCGGCGATCGACCAGCCTATAGCCGCCCCGCAGGACATTCCGCCGCAGCTCCCCGGAGTCGCCGCCGGGGAACAGCTCCTGCGGTTGAGGCACCGTGGAAAGACGCAGGTACAGGCTCTCCGCATCCGGATCTTCGAGAATCCGCCGCACGCGGTCGAGCAGGATCCACTCCAGTTCCTGCGCAAAACACGGCTCGAAGTATGCGATGCGCGGGCTTTCGATACCGAACGACGGAGGCATCAGCGACTGGTGCAATCCGCCTTCGGGGCTCAGACTGATGCCGGAAGGCGTGCCCACCACGATGAACCTCCCGCCATTGTAGACGGCATAGTGAAGCGCATCCAGGCCGCGGGAGATGAACGTATCGTAGAGGGTTCCGATGGGCACCAGCGTTTCGCCGAACATATCGCCCGCGACGCCCAGCGCGCCCAGCGCCAGGAACAGGTTGTTCTCCGAAATGCCGAGTTCCAGGTGCTGTCCTTGCGGGCTCTGTTTCCATTTCACCGCCACGGGAATGTGGCTCGCGCCGAAGTAATCCGCGCGGTCTTCGGGTGAGTACACCCCGACCTTTTGGATCCAACCGCCTAAATTCGTGGAAACCGCGACATCCGGGCTGATGGTCACCAGACGGCGGCGGATTTCGGGGTACCGAGTCAGTTCGGAGAGGATGTTGCCAAACGCCTGCTGCGTGGAAATGGTGGCTCGATGAACGGAGGCGAGCGCTTCGGGAACGCCCGAATTTGGCACGGACCCGGCCGTCCGGGAGGGACGAGCGCCCTCCTGGAATTTCCGCCGCGCTTCGAGACACAGGCGCGCCTCCTCCGAGTCCGCGGGAAAAATGTCGAACTCCGCGCCGCTCGCGATGCCGAGCCGCGTGCGAAGCAGCTCCACCTGGTCGTTGGTGAGCAACCGCGAATGGTTGGCCGGATCGCCGGCGATGGGGAGCTGCCAGCCTTTCACTGTGTAGGCCACAATGGCGACCGGCCGGTCGGTGACCGTGTTGGCTTCTTTGAAGGCATTGAGGATCTTGCCCAGGTCGTGACCGCCCAGATCCGCGATCAAGGGCCCGATTTCCGCGGGATCGTCCTCGGCCAGCAACCGCGCGAGCCCGGCGTCCGGCCGTCCATCGAAGCGGCAGAGTTGGCCCATCAGCAAGTCGGGCTCGGCGGTCCGCAGCAGGCTCTGGTATTCCTCGTTAGACATCTGGTCGATGCGTTCGCGGAGCCGTTCACCGCCGGGCCGCGCGAAAATCGCTTCCAATTTCGACCCGTACTTCACCTCAATCACGTGGCAGCCGGCGGAACCGAGCAGCCCGGTGATCCTCTGTGCGCGCCCGCTCGGAACCACGCGGTCCAGACTCTGGCGATTCAGGTCCACCATCCAGATCACGCGCCCGAGGTGCTCCAGGCTGTCCTCGCCGAGCGCCTCCCAGATGCATCCCTCGTCGAGTTCCGCGTCCCCCATCAGGGCCAGAAAGCGATGCGGTTTGTCATACCCGAAATGGTCTTTGACATACCGGTGGACGAGCGACATGAAATTCGGCATGACCGCGCCGAATCCCACGGATCCAGTGGAAAAGTGGACACCGTCGGGATCCTTCAAACGGCTGGGGTAGGCCTGCAAACCGCCGAAGCTGCGGAACTGCAGAAGCCGCTCGCGCGACAGGTTCCCGAGCAGGTATTGGATGGCGTGGTAAACGGGCGAGGCGTGCGGCTTGATGGCGATCAGGTCGTAGGGTTCGGCCGCCGCGAAGTAGTAGGCCGTGAGCATGCTCGCCACAGAGGCGCAGCTAGCCTGGTGTCCGCCGACCTTGATCGAATCCGGGTTGAGACGAATATGGTTCGCGTAGTGGATCAGATAGGTGCTCAGCCACAGGACGCGTTTCTGGACCCGGTCCAGAAGTTCCAGATCGGCAATGCCAAGATTCGGGTCCATTTATCTTAAGTTTACCGCCACGCTTTGCCCGGCGAACGCCGTGCGGCTGGCGTTCGTGTGCCGAAACTGGCAATATCGGTATGTCACGTGACGATTGCTCGACTCGTTCTGTTGCTGGTGTGCCGGCTGGCATGGGCAGCGGATTCCCCGCCGCCGGCCGGCGGCGGTCCGGCTCCGGAAACCATGCGCGCATTCGACGCCTACGCGCGCCTCACCGAATCCCGCCTGGATGCGCTCGCGCCGAAGCCGGATGGTTTTCTGTGGGCGGACACGCCGGCGCGGCGATCCAGGGTGCGCCAGGCCGGCGTCATTTGCGAGCCGCGAAACAGGCAGGGAGCGGTCAAAGCCGCGCGCGGCCTGATTCACGACTGGGTGGGAGCGTCGTTTATTCCGCGAGCGACCGTGGACCAGGTGCTGCGGCTGGTCCAGGATTACGACAACCACCGCAACACATACCAGCCAGATGTCGTCGATTCCCGGACGCTGGAACGGCATGGCGACGATTTCAAGGTGCGTTTGCGCCTGTTCAAGCGAAAAGTCGTTACCGTGGTCCTGGATGTCGATTCCGACGTCCACTACCGCCGGCTGGGCGGACGCGATTGGCAGAGCCGGTCGTTCAGTACCCGCATCGTCGAGATCGCCGATGCGGGCAGCCCCAGAGAGCGCCAGAGGGGACCTCGCGAGGAGCACGGCTACCTCTGGCGTATCAACTCGTATTGGTTCTTCCGCGAGAAGGACGATGGCGTCTATGTGGAGTGTCAAGCGGTTTCGCTCAGTCGCAACGTGCCTGCCGCCGTGGCCTGGCTGATCGACCCGATCATCCGCAGCTTGCCGAAAGACGCCCTGGAGAATACCCTCCGGGCTACCCGCGCCATGGTGTTGCGGACCCTGACGAATTAGTTTGCCGTTTCGTGACGTTTTCATGACACACGGATCGTCCCTAGAGCTAGAATCGGAGCGGAATTGGAAAGAGCCTTGGGTCGGATGCGCGTCTTGAGCCATCGCGTGCAGTTGGTCTTGTTTGCCGCCGCGGTCCTAGTGCCTTGCGCCGTTCTGATTGCGCTCAGTGTGCGCATCATCGGTCAGGAACGCGAGCTTCGCGTGAAACGGCAGGCCGATGAGCAGAGGCAGATCGCCACGCGGGCTCGCGATGCGCTGCTGGCGGCTTTGAGACCTATCCTGGTCGACGAGGTCCGGACCGACCTGCAGCTTGGACAGGCCTATCGCCATCCGGAAACCGTGTTCGTGGGCTGGACCGAAGAAGACCGGCTGGTATTGCCGTGGGAGCCGGAGCGAGACCAGGCCGCCCGGAACTGCCGCGAGCTGATCTCGCAGCCCGGCTTCGAGCCGGCCATCCGCGCCTGTGAGCAACTGGGAAACCGGCCGCACGAATTAGCCCTGACAACCGGGTGCTACGAACGGGCTTTGGCCGCCGCCAGGCATCCCCACCAGGCCGCCTACACCCGCTGGCTACTGGCGCAGGCCCTTGATGCCGCCGGCGGCCGGCCCGAGCAGGCGGCGCAGTTGTTCCGCAGCCTGCTGGACGTCGGTCCCGAGGTCACCGACGCCGATGGCATTCCCCTCGCGCTTCACGCCGCGCGGGCGCTCCTCCAGGGAGGCGCGGCGGACCGGCGAGTTTTTTCGAGCGTGGAACGGGCGTTAGCCGCAAGGCCGTGGCTGCCGCCGATGTCCTCATTCGTGGTCACGGAGATCGCCGAGAGGCTGGCCCGCACCGCCAAGAACCCGGAGGAGAAGCGGACCGCGGAGCAGTTGGGCCGAAAGGCGGCCGCACTGGTACGGTTGCTGCAACAGGCCGAGGCGCTGCAGAACGATTTCCCCCGCGTCCGCACTGCGCTGAGCCGGCCACAGCCATCGTGGCTGACCTACGGCGATGAGGTATGGCTGGTCGGCGCCGCCGGTAATCCCCAACGAACGGCCATCGTTGCGGTCCGCGGGCAGGACGTGTTTGGGCGCCTGGCGGTCCCGGGAGTGATCCGGTTCGCCGACTCCCGCGAGCCCGCGGGCGAGCCTCTAGGCGAAGCTTTTCCCAGTCTGAAGGTCGTCATGGCCTCGAATCGGTTCTCCATCGAGGACCCGGCGGGAGACCTGCAGCGTCGCGCATTCTATGCCGCCTTGTTGCTGGTTGTCCTGGTCACCACGTTCGCCGCGTACCTGCTCTGGCGCGACCTCCAGCGGGAGATGCGCTCATCGGAATTGCGCGCGCAATTCGTATCCAGCGTGTCCCACGAGCTGAAGACACCCCTCACGGCCATCCGCATGTTCGCCGAAACGCTGCAACTGGGCCGCTACGGCGATCCCGAAACGCAGTCGGAATACCTGGGCACAATCGTGAACGAATGCGAGCGGCTGTCGCGCCTGGTGGATGGAGTGCTGCTGTTCTCGAAGGCGGAGCAAGGCAAGAAGACCTGGCGCTTCCGCCCCGTCGAGGCTGCCGAAGCCGTCCAGGCCGCGGCGCGCGCCCTCGAGTATCCACTGTCGCAGCAGGGATTTCAGTTGCACATGGCGATCGAGCGAAACCTGCCCCAGATCGCCGCCGACCGCGACGCGCTCGAGCAGGCCGTTCTCAACCTGCTCTCCAACGCCATCAAGTACTCCGGCGATGCACGCGATATCGAGCTTGGTCTCTACCGCGAGAACGGAGAGGTTGTGTTGAAGGTGACGGACCATGGGATTGGAATCGCGCCGGAGGAGCACGCCCGTATTTTCGAGAAGTTCTACCGCGCTCCGGCCCGGGAGAACCAGTTCATCCCGGGCACCGGATTGGGTCTCGCCCTGGTGGCGCAAATCGTGAAGGCGCACGGCGGACGGGTGGCGGTGGACAGCGCTCCGGGGAAGGGCAGCACTTTCTATTTGCGGTTCCCGGCCGGGCAGGCTGGAGAGGAAGGCAACATATGAGCGTAATCCTGGCGATTGAAGACGATCCCGCGATTCTGCGCGGCCTGGCGGACAACCTCCGCTTCGAGTCGTACGAGGTGCTCACGGCCACCGATGGGCAAACTGGTTATGCGCTGATCCGCGAGAAGCGCCCCGACCTGATCATCCTGGATCTGATGCTGCCCAAGCTGAGTGGGTACGAGATCTGCCGCAAAGTGAGGGCCGAAGGCATCCAGACGCCGATCCTCATGCTGACGGCGAGAGGCGAGGAAGCCGACCGCGTGCTGGGCCTCGACCTGGGTGCCGACGACTACGTCGCCAAGCCCTTCTCGATCCGCGAGCTGATGGCGCGCATTCGCGCCCTCCTCCGCCGCGCGCAACCGCCCAAGGCGCTGCCCGGCGAGCTGCGTTTCGACGACGTGGTGGTCAACTTCGTTTCCTACGAGGCGCACAAAGCGGGCCGGCCGCTGGAGATGACCCGCAAGGAGTTCCAACTTCTCCGCCTGCTGGCGTCGCGGACCGGCGAGGTGGTCGCCAGGGACGAACTGCTCAACGAAGTCTGGGGATACGAGAATTATCCTACGACGCGTACCGTGGACAACCACATCGCCGGTTTGCGAGCCAAAATCGAAAGCGAGCCGGGCGAACCGCGGCACCTCAAGACGGTGCACGGCGTGGGGTACAAGTTCGTGGCCTGACATTTTCCAGACATACTTCTTGCAGCAAAGCTACTAACCCGCCGCACATTCACGACAACTCGAATTGCGCGCCAGAGCACAATTGCACATATGAGACACCGATTTCCGATCGTGCTTATCGCGCTGCTTGGTATGGGACATAGCCTGCTATGGGCTGGCGAACCCCGGCAATTGCAGCTTAAATGGAGCGAGCTCGGCCCGCGAATAGAAGATAAGAAAGTCGCCCTGGTGCTGCCCGGCGGCGCTTACATTGAAGGTAAGGTTCAGGCAGTCCAACCGGACGGCCTGCGCCTGCGTGTATCCAAGACTTCGGACCGCAAGGCACAGCCCAAAGGCAGCCACTTGATTCCGCGGCCATCCGTCTCCCTGTTGCAGGTGACTGATTACCGCAAGCTCGCCAGACTGCTGGTCACTGCCGGTGCACTCGCCGCCGCAGCCGGCATCGCGGCGGCCAGCTATCCCGAACCCTTCGAAGGGGCGATGTATGTCGTAGTTCCCGCAGTCACGGCCGCGGGAATGGCCGGCGCGGCCGTGGGCGGCTACTACGCCGGCAAGAGGCTGGACAAAAGGGTAATCCAAATTCGCATCGTCGAGGAGGACCAGAAATGATACGGTTCCCTCTACCCGCCATTCCAGGCCAGGCGATTGCCGCGGGGTCGTGGAACCGCCGTGGGGCGTGCTCCGGTTCTCAATGGGGATTGGATATCACTGGTAACAGGGTCGGCTTGCATGTGCACCTCAATTACGCTCCAATGGAGCCGAGGCGAATATGCGCACTCTTACTCCCGTCGTCCTGATATTGCTATCCAGCGTTTCCGCGTTCGGCAAGTACTATGAGGCTCAAGACTACGATGTGAAACTCCATCTCGATTCCCGAGGTGTTCTGACGGTAACCGAAACCGTGAAATTCCGATTTGTAGTCGGCCCGTTCAGCTACGTCTTCCGCGAGATCGCGGCCACGGAAACGGATGGCATCGAAGACGTTCAGGCCTGGATGGATGGCCTGCCCTGTGCTTCGGGCACGGGAGCGGGCGAGGTCGAGATCCAGGGTTCGTCTCCGGTAATGGTGCGATGGCACTTTGCGGAGATTCTGAGCGGATACCATACTTTCACCGTGCAATATCGCGCCGCTGGAACTTTACGTCCCTCCGCCAATGCACAGACGCTCGTCTGGCGGGTCCTGCCGCAGAAGCGCAGCTACGGAGTTGGAGCCAGCGCCGTCGATCTCGAGTACCCGCCCGGCGTCGTGCCTCGCGTGGTCGCGCTGCGTTCGGGCGCCCCGGATTTCGAGATCGGGCGCGGCCGTGCCCACGCGGTGATGGTCAATCCGCCTTTGGCCGAGGACGTCATCGTCGAGGCGCAATTTCCGGCTGGGTCATTCACCGGCCCGCCGCCGGCGTGGCAGGCCGCGCTCGTGCGGAAGAAAATCGATTTCCAGCGCGGCTTGCGCGATGGCGCGGCGGAGGCCGCCATCTTCCTGGTGTTGGCCTGCCTGTGGATGTTCCGGATTCGAGCGGCCGCGAGATCTGGCGCAACCGGCTTGGAACCCGACATGAGCATCGTCTCACCCCCGAGTTCGCTGCCACCCGCGATGGCTGGGTGGCTCATCGGCAGAGCGGGTCTGAGCCTCGCGACGCTTTTCGACCTGGCGCGTCGCGGAGTTCTCCGAATTGAGGAGACCAAGCGGGGATTCCTGGGATCCCGCCAGTTCCAGGTGGTGATGTGCGATGCCTCGGCGCGGCTGGTGCGTCACGAGCAGGTTTTGCTCGAAAGGGTCTTTGCCCCGGGGGAAACCACCATCCCCATTCAAGATTTCGTTTCGCGGTCGCGCAGCGGCGAGTTTATTTCCGCAATACGCGGCGACTCGCAAGCGGCCGGACTGATCGACGAAAGCCGCGCCGGGGCGCGGCTCAGGCTGCTGGTGGCGGGCGGAATTGGCCTGGCCGCCGGTTTGGCGCTGGTGGGGATCGGGGTAGCGTCCCGCAAGTCGGTTGAATTGTCGTATCTTGCGGCCACCGCGATGGTGCTGGGCGGCACGGTGGTGGTGGCGGGACTGCTGGCGCTGATCCTGGTGCGGATCCAACCCGTCTGGTCGGACTCAGGACTGGTTGCGGCCGCCGAATGGAAGGCTTTCGCTCATTACCTGATGCAAGCCGCCCTGGGCCGCGCGGCGCTGCCGGACCCAGCCGTATGGGAGCGAACGCTTCCATACGCAGCCGCTTTCGGAGTGGCGGGGCCTCTGCTGATATTGCAGGAGAAGCGGGGCGGGGTTGCGCCGCCGGCCTGGTTCCAGGCGTTCCAAACCCCGGATGGCTCGGACGCGACCGCGTTGGCGGCCTTCATGGCCTGCAGTTCCCCTGTATACAGCGACGGTGGAATCAGTGCGGGGCCCGGGGCATCCGGCGGCGGTGCCAGCGGCGCGGGCTAACGCCCGCGTTTCCAGACTCCCCAAAAGCGCACGTTTTGGCCGCCGCACAGGTTGTTGTCGTTAGCGACAAGATACTTGCCGATGAGCGTGATATCGACGGTACAGGAGTCGGCGCCCGATTCGACGAAGTGCAAGTGGTTTCCAACGGGCGCCGCGTCTCCGGCGAAATCACCGGTATTGACCGCATCTTTTGTTCGGCCATGCCAAACGGCCTCACCCTGGAGTTCCACCTTGCCCGGAGCTTTCGAGGTTTGAATGCGGATGCGATCGTCTCCGTTGACCCAGTTTCCGAACCAGGCGTCGAGCGGCGGGGCGGCATCGAAGGCGACCGGTCGAATGTCTTTTGACCTGACCCAACCAGGGCCGGCCCCTTTGGCCTGGGAAAGATATCCGCAGGTCCAGTCGGGCTCGGCATGAAACACCACGACGGGGTCGCCGGGCGCCAACTTGACTGCCAGACAGTCCGTGGCGGACGAACAGCCGTAGTACCCGACCGTCGCTTTTGGGGTGGCAACCTCCGCCAATATCGGATTCGCGCTGAAACCGTCAAACTCGCAGGCCGTCTTGGGCCGGTCCTGCGCCGCGCACCACGAACCTGCGAGCACGCAGATCGCGGCCGCCTGCAGGGTTCCGGTTCTCATACCCTCACGGCGGCCGCTGGGAAAATCTTGCCGGGATTGCACAATCCCCGCGGGTCCAATACGTCGTGCACGGCCTGTTGCGCGGCCAAATCGTCGGGCGTGAAGACCTCGTTCATGTCCGCCATCTTCTCGATGCCGATGCCGTGTTCGCCTGAAATGGTGCCTCCCGCCCGCGCGCACGCCGCCAGAATTTCGGAGCCGGCCTTCAGCACTTTCTCCACCATCCCCGGTACCTTCTCGTCATAGCAGATCAGCGGGTGCAGGTTGCCGTCGCCCGCGTGGAACACATTGGCAATGGTCAGGTCGTACTTGCGCCCGATGGCGTACACCTGGGCCAAGACCTCGGTCAGTTTGGAGCGCGGGATCACGCCATCCTGCACCGCGTAGTTGGGAGCCAGTTTGCCCGCGGCGCCGAACGCGCATTTGCGGTTGGCCCACCAGCGTCCCCGTTCCTCCGGGGTGCGGGCGACGCGCACTTCCGTGCAGCCCGCCTCGCGGCAAATCTTGAGAATCGCCTCCGCCTGCGAGTTCAGCCCCACGCTGAGGCCGTCCACATCGATCAGCAGGACCGCCTCCTGCCCCTCCGGATAACCCACCCGGAACGGCCCTCGCTCCACGGCGATAATCGCGTTCTTGTCCATGATCTCCAAAGCTCCGGGGAGCATGCCGGCCGCAATGACGCCCGATACCGCGTCGGACGCCTGGCTCACGGAATCGAACAGCGCCATCACCGTCTTGAAACCCTGCGGCTTGCGCAGCAGGCGGACGGTCACCTCGGTGACGATCCCCATGGTCCCCTCGGACCCCACCATCAGGCCCACCAGGTCGTATCCGGGCGAATCCAGGGCCTTTCCGCCGAGGTGCAGGATCTCGCCGTCCCAGGTGACGAGAGTCACTCCCAGAACATGGTTCGTGGTGACGCCGTACTTCAGGCAGTGGGCTCCGCCGGCGTTCTCCGCCACGTTGCCGCCAATGGTGCAGGCCGGCTGGCTCGAGGGGTCCGGCGCATAATAGAACCCCTTGTCCTGCACCGTCTGGGTCAGCTTCAGGTTGGTGTGCCCGGCCTCGACCACGGCCCGATGGTTGCGCAGGTCCACTTCCAGCAGGCGCGTCATGCGGGCCAGGCCGATCATCACCTCGCCATCCGTCGGCACCACGCCGCTCGAAAGCCCCGTCCCCGCCCCGCGCGGTATGAACGGAATACCATTCTTCGCCAGCAGGCGCACCACTCGCGCCACCTCTTCCGTGCTGCCCGGCAAGACCACCGCGCGCGGCAGTTTCTTGAAGATGGTGTTGCCATCGCACTCGTAGGGCCGCAGTTCCGATGGGTCTGTCAGGACGAATCTGTCGCCCACAATCGCGCGCAGTTCCCTCGCCATCTGCTTGTCGTCCATGTCAATTCCTCCCGCCGGCCGGCTCGGCGCCGTATGCCCGATCCAACAGATCGACGATGTGCACCACTTCCACCTCGGGTCCGTACTGCCGGACGCCCAGCCTGAGTTGCATCATGCAGCCGGCGTTCGCCACCGCGACCACTTGCGCGCCACTGGCGGCGATGTTGCTCATCTTCTTGCGAAGTAGGGCATCCGCCATCTCCGGTTGCACGATGTTGTAGACTCCCGCCGAGCCGCAGCAGGTCTCCGATTGCGGCAGGTTCACGAGTTCAATTCCCGGAATCAGCGACAGCACCTTGCGGGGCTGCAGGCGGATGCCCTGTCCATGCGCCAGGTGGCAGGCGTCCTGGTAGGCAACTTTCAGTGGAAGCGGGTGCGCCGGCGCCGCCGGCTCGATGGTAGCCAGATACTCGGAAACGTCCCGCACTTTCGCCGCGAACTCCTTAGCCTTGCCGGCGTAGGCCGCGTCCTCCGCCAGCAGGCGAGGATACTCCTTGAGCGTCGAGCCGCATCCCGCGGCGTTGACAATAATGTAATCCACATCCGCCGCCAGGAACGCGTCGATGTTCTGGCGCGCCTGCCGGCGGGCCTGCTCCAGGTCGCCGAAGTGATACGCCAGCCCGCCGCAGCAGGTCTGCGCCGCCGGAATCTTCACGTCGCAGCCATTCGCAGCCAGCACGCGCACGGTGGCAATGTTGGTGGGGCCGAACATGACGTCGCCCACGCATCCCTCGACGAATGCCACGGTCGCGCGCCGTGCGCCACGGGCCGGGACGAAATCCGGCAACACGTCGCTGCCGAATCGGTCCGGCACGCGCGCGGCGGCGGCCATGGCCGCGGTGCGTCCGCGCACCAGGCCCAACTTGACTGCGGCCCGATCCAGCTTCAGCTTCTGTACCATGCGCAAGCCCCGCGCCAGCCGCCGCAGCCTGGCCGGTCTGGGGAACACGCCCCGCATGAAGAAGCGCCTGACCCGGATGTCCCAGAAGGAGCGCTTCCGGCCCTCTTCGAGCTGGGCGCGGGCATCTTCGATGATGACGCCGTACTTGACGCCGGACGGGCAGGAAGACTCGCAGGCCCGGCAATCCAGGCACAGGTCCAGGTGCTCCAGCACCTTAGGCACGGGCTCCAGCGTGCCGGCGGCCAGGCTTCGAATCAGGTGGAGGCGCCCGCGCGCGGAATCGTCCTCGATGCCCAGTTCCCCGTAGGTGGGGCACACTTCCAGGCAGAAGCCGCAATGCACGCAGCTTTCCAGATTGGCGCGAGACAACTCGTTGAGCTCGAGCATGGCTAGATCCTCCCCACAAATCGCCCGCGGTTGAGAATGCGGCCGGGGTCGAACGTCGCCCGGATACCCTCAACGATCTTCCACTCCGATCGCGCCGCGCCCCAGACGTCCACCTGGCGCCTGAGCGTAACCGGGCCCGACTCCAGCACCGCGGACCCGCCCGCAGCCATCCGAGCCTGCACCGCCTGGGCCACCGCACCCGCCTCGCCGCTGTTTCGAAAGCCGTAGAGCATCGCCGTGCCACTGGGCACGTAGGCCACCGCCTCGAACTTCACCGGCCCTGGCGAGCGGAGGCAGTCTTCCAGTTGCTGCCCCAAATCGCTGATGACGGTGTTTACCCGCATTCGGAAATCGGCGCCGAACCGATCGCCGTAATTTCTGAGGCGATCCCAGAAATCCGACTCCGCCTCTCCCACCAGCGCCACGAGAGCCGAGAGCATTTGCGAGATGCGGTCTGCCTGGTAAACGTTGTTCTCGGCGGTTTCCTCCAGCGCGACCGCCAGCGACACCGGGCCAGGCGCCTCCAGCCGCCGGGCCGCTTCCGGCGTCAGCACCACCACCGCGGCCGGCAGGAGTTCCGAGTTGAGGATCGCTTCCGCGGCGGCCATCGCCGGGCCCAGTTCCGCAAAACCGAACAGCAGCGTTCGGATGTCGGCCGGCAGGGGCCGGAGCTTCAGTGAAACCTCGGTGATCACGCCCAGCGTTCCCAGGGAGCCGGCCAACAGCTTGGGCATGTCGTAGCCGGCAACGTTTTTGACCACCTTGCCACCCGCCTTGATCACGCGCCCGTCCGGCAGCGCCACGCGACAGCCCAACAGGAAATCGCGCACCCCGCCGTAGGCCATGCGGCGGGGGCCGGATGCAGCCGTGGCAACAATGCCGCCGATGGTAGCCCCGGCGGCGCGGGGCGGATCGAGCGGGACCGTCTGCCCGTGGCGCGCGGTGAGCGTCTGCAGTTCGGCGAACCGCATACCGGCCTCGACCGTGATGGTCATGTCGGCCGGCACGTAATCCACCACGCGGTTCAGTTTCTCGAGCGATAGGACGAGGTCGACCCGTTCCAGCGGCCGGCCGAGATCCTGCTTGGTGCCGGCGCCCCAGGGGACCACCACCATCTGCGCCGCAGCCGCTTCTCGCAAGACGGCTGCCACTTCGGCTTCCGACGACGGGAGCGCGACAGCGTTCGGGACGATCCCGTCTACGGCATAACGGGACCGCGTTTCCTGGTCTTCCATGATCCGCCTATTCTAGCGCCCGGTGGTCCGCCTCACGCTACCAGCTTGCGAATTTGCTTCTGAGCCAGGCGGCTCCACCGGGCGGTGGACCGGCGGAGATAGCGCGGCGCCGCGCTGGCGGCTTCCACGGCGCGCGCATACATCGAACAGGCCTCGCCGGCGTCGCCCAATCCCTCCAGCGCCTGGCCGCAGTAGAAGAGGCCCTCGGGATCGAACGGCCAGCGCTCGACGTAGCGCGCCAGTTCATTGCGGGCATCCTGGTACTGGCGGACAGAGAGGTAGATGCCGCCCAACTCCCGGAGCACCTCGCTCTGGCTGTGTCTTTCGTCCTGGTCGACCACCGTTTGAAAGTGCCCCAGCGCGTCCTTGAGCCGCCCTTGCTGGCGCGCGATGCGGCCCAACTGAAAATGGGCGTCGGTCTGCGTGGGGTCGATGGCGACGGCGCGGCGGAATCGCTCGATGGCTTCGCCGTACTGCCGGCGCTGCTGGTAAATGAGTCCGAGTTGATACTGCGCTTCGCCATCGTGCGGATTCACGGCGGCCGTTTCGAGCATGCGGTGAAAGTGCTGGCGGTTGCGCAGCCCCGCGCCCAGGTTGCCGATCTCGCCGCCGAGGTAGTACCAGGCATAGAACAGGAAGAAGGGCGAGGCCAGCCACCCCAGCAAGAACCGCAGCGGCGCCCAGACGAAAACCGCGGCCACCAGCGGGACCCACGAGAGCGAGACCACGCCGGCGGCGGTCCAGTTTCCGGTTCCGAAAACCGTCCGCACGGCGAAGAACATGAGCACCGCGAAATACAGAAGCGCCAGCCCGCCGAGCCACACCAGCACCGCCGGCGGAACCACCCACGCCGCCACCGCCAGCGGCAGTTCGACGGCGGCCAGCGCCATGGCGGTAGCGGTGAGCAGCCCGGAGTAGTCGCGCTGGAAGACCGCCCCCATGCCTCCCACCCGCACCAGCAGGCTAACCAGCAGCAGCGCGCCGGGAACGTAGACGGCGGCAAGCACCAGCAGGGGCGCGTAGAAACTGAAAGGCAGCCACGGAGCGTCGATTTTGAGCCACAGCGACGCCGCCAGCACGGCCGCACTGGCGAACAGCAAGCTGCCCCGATCGAGGATCGCGCCCATGGCCGAGCCTGGCTGATACAGCAGGCGCAGCAGCAATCTCAGGTTGTCGCCCATCGCCAACGGCAAGTATATCAACCGGGCAGTGCCTGCATTATGATGTCTTTATGAGGACGACGCTGACCATCGAGCCCGACGTGGAGCAACAGATCCGCCAGCGCATGGCCGAGAAGAAACTTTCCCTCAAGCGCGTGGTCAACGACGCTTTGCGGGCCGGCTTGTCCAAGACCGGCAAGAAGGAGCGGACCCCGCGCTTCGTCGTCAAACCGTGGCCTCTCAAGTTGAAGCCGGGGATCGATCATGACAAGCTGGGCCAGTATCTCGATCAACTAGACACCGAAGAATTCATCCGCAATGTCCCAGTGAGCCGCATAAGGGAGCCCAGTTCCGCGTAGCCTTGTGTCCGCCATTCCCCCGGCCGCCAAACTCCTCAGGTGAGCCTCCTCGGCCCCGTCTTTCTCCGCTTCCTCTGCTCCCGAACCCCGAGGAAGACGCGCCATCCCCACTCACCAGTTACTCCTTCTTACCCTTGTCTTACTCCGCGTCCCCGCGTCTCCGCGTCGAAATCTCGTTTCCGCTCACGGACCGTTCTCGTCCCACCTCCATCCGCCCCGCCCAGCGCAGATACCGCAGCATCTCCCAGCGCTGCCGCCACATCAACCCCCAGAACTGCCCGAACGTGATCTCCCCCGCGTCGAAGCCCCAGTAGGTCTCCATGCGCCAGCGCAGATANNGCCGGCGGCGCTCTTGGCCGGCCGGGCGCCTTGATCGGGGGTGGCGTAGTACCCGCTGCGCGCGCGCACGGTGGGGTTGCCCGCCGCCTTGACCGTCACCTTGATTTGCCGGAAGGAGCCGTCCATGGCCTGGTTCAAAGGCGTGTACGCGATGGTGTACTGGTTGCGAATATCGTGCGCCACCTGAGTGGCAATGCGCTCGACTTCGGAAACGTCCCGAGGGAAGAACGTCTCGCCGCCGGTCGCCTCGGCCAGCGCTTCCAGCGCCTTCTCCGCGCGTTTGGCTTCGCGCCGCTCCTCGTCGCTGAGCAGGCCCACGGCATAGATCAGCACCTCGCTCTGCTGCGCGGCCTTCACCAGGTCTTCCAGGCCCACGACGCTCGAGTTGTCGTTGCCGTCGGTGACCACCACCAGGACTTTCTTGTCCTTGTGCGACTTTTCCTTCACGTGGTCGATGGACATGCGGATGGCATCCCGCATGGCCGTGCCGCCGCGCGAATCGATGCGCGTGAGCGCGTCTTCCATCTCCTTGACGTCGCTGGTGAAGTCCTTGCCGTGCGGGTTGTCGAGGAAGGCTTCGTCATTGAAATTGACGATGAAGACTTCATCCTCGGGGTTGGAGGCTTTGACCAGCGCCAGGGCGGCGGCCTCCACCTTGGCCCGCTTGTCGCGCATGCTGCCGCTGTTATCGATGATCAGTCCCATCGAGACCGGCACGTCCTCGCGCTTGAATTGCTTGATTTCCTGCTGCACGCCGTTTTCCACCACCGTGAATGCCTCTCTCGGCAGAGTGGTGACCAGATGGCCGTTCTTGTCCACGACGGTGGTGGGCAGAACCACCAGTCGCGTATCCGTCCGGAATATCGTACCGGTATCGTCTTGCGAGAGAGGCTTGGGAGCGGGTTTCCCCGGCTGGCCCAGAATGACCGAAGCGGCTGTAACGGCGACGGCGAAGGTAGTAAAAAGACGATTATTGAGATGGAGCATAATAGCCCAGTCTCCAGAAAGCCCGGAGAGGAGGGAGTCCGCGAGGCTG
>PLMF01000345.1 GCA_003142355.1 Bryobacterales bacterium | reverse complement strand
CTTGGGCTATGTTCTTTCGCCCTGTCGGGCTCAATGCCAAAGTGAACAGTATTGCGGTTAAGTCGGGTTGTCGGAAACTGGCACCGGAAGGAGAATCGCAGAGTCCCCCCAAATTCCGTTGAAATTCGGTTTTCGTGCGTGTAAGTTTGTGTTTGCAACGCGAGGCGGCTATAAGCCGTTCGGCTGTTAACCGAAGATTGTAGGTTCGAGTCCTACCTGAGGGGCCAATGTAAGCCCTTTCCTTTCAACGTATCCCCTAGCAAAAATGCGCCAGTTGTCGCGGTGTGCGGACGACTGGGCCGAAATTGGGAATTACCCATCCGTACCCATATTTACCCAACTTTGGACGCCGGGGTCCCCCCAGAATCCCCCCGATGCTTCGGCGAACGCTCCTCGCCGGAACAGGAGTCCGTTGCGCCGGGCTCCGCGCCGGGCGTCATCTGCTGGAGAACGTGACGCTTGGCGCGGGCGCGCAGGCGGTAAGCCTCGCGCCGTACAGGGCGAACCATATGAGAGCTTCGATGTGGACGAGTTCGTGCACGTCAACCTCAGCCGGTATATCCCGGTGCTCGGCTCTCACCCGGTCGCGCAGGCGTTTCAATTGGGGGTTCACGAAGGACCACGCCATCGGGGCGGCGGTGCGCCCAACGAATGGCCCACCGAAATTCTCAACGAGGGCCACGGCCTCGGGTTTGGTACCGTGGCGGGTCGCTTCTCCCGACTCGGGGCCAGATCTGACGGTAGTGGTGCATACGGAGACGTTCTGGGCGGCGGCGCTACTACACAGCCAGGGCATTTTGGCGCTGCGTGAGGCGTTTTGCGTACGGGCGTCGCTACACTTATAGGAGCGTATTTGACGATGCGATCCTGCCATTCATTTGGTTAAGGAGAATGAATCGAGATGAAATGCTTTCGAATATGCTTATTTGGCTTGTTTGTGCTGGCCGGTTCGCTGTGCCACGCGGGCGTGGTGGTGTATAGCAATCTAGGTCCTCCAGGAACAGATTATCTTGGCTGGTATACGATCGGCTCGGGATATATGCCCGAGTTCGGGTTTTCACCAACCAGCACTGTCACGTTAACCACTATCGACATTGCCCTGACGCAGTCTCCTAGTGCCGGTAACGGTACGGGAGATCTCACTATCGGCCTGTACAACGCCGACAGCAATTGGGCTGTGGGCACCTTGCTGGGATCATGGACGATCCCCTATGCCTCATTGCCGGCATATGACCCCAATACCGACACTACCGAGTTGGTGACCAGCCTGGCGGCGACTGGTAACGTTACTCTCACCCAGGGCAATAATTATTGGCTCGCCGGCAGTGACGACGACTCAACGATGGCGAGTTGGTGCCTGAGTCCGACTACGCATGGGCCGTATGAACACGGATTGGATGATGCGACGCTTATCCTCACTGCCACGCAAGGTGCATTTGACGTTGTGGGCACCGAGGGTAGTTTACCTTCCTCGGTTCCCGAACCTTCGAGCCTGCTTCTGTGCGGAGCCGCGCTAATGGCCGGCGTTGTACGCGCACGAAGAAAGGTATAAGAGCCTGTAGATTTCGAAAGATCGTATAATAGCGGCTCCGATGGAAAGGCCTGCAGGATAGCTATCGGTAGCTAGAATGGATCCACGCGGAGGCTAACGGAGGAGCCCCATGTCCTTTTCCGCCCCTCTAACGGTCGCGGCTGTGATTCGGAGCCGTATGTGTAGGACCACGGATCTGGGGCAAGGCACGTGCAGTACTAGCGTACTGGGCGTACAAGAGGATAAACAGATTGTAAAGGCCGGTATAATGCTCGGCGGGAGTAAAGTCCCCACGGAACCCGAGCATGAATCCTGCGCCCGCCGTCGAACACGCGGCCCGCTGTTCAATCCCCTGGCGGTCGGTGTCGGTCATGCGGACCCCGATTTGGCGGCGGCAGTGTCCGCTGCGCGCGCGAGTTCCTTGAGCCAGGACTAACCCTGCACTCCAGGGAATCGACAACACCGCCAGTGCTAACGAAAGAAGTTTTGCTGAGTTCATTACGAGTACTTATCTCCCTGTGTAAAGATTCCGCTGCTGCCGGCGTTGCACCATAGGGTGTTCGTCAACAAGGCGAAGTTGCCAATGGTGCCCAGGCCGGGGTCCGGCACGGAATCGGTGATCCGCCATTCGAGGGAGACTGGGCTATCGCCAGGATGCACCCAGATGCCGAAGTCCACTCCGGTCAGGGTGGATGTCCCCGTCAAAGTGAAAGAATCGGTCATGATGTCGTTGTAGGAGATGCTCCAGGAGCCTATATTGCCGTCAATCGGACCATTGTCGTAGAGCACGCCAGCCGTAGCGGGGGCACTCAGCAAAAAAGATGCACCAACTACAAACGTAAGCAAGCAGGTGCGTTTATTCGTGTGTGTGCGTTTATTCATGGCGGTCGTCTCAATTCTCCGGTTCTTGTCGTGTATGGGCCAGAACTGGAATATCAGGCCCGCAACTACTCTCAAGGGTTTATTGGCGAATGGCGCGATAGCCATTCGGACCTTTCATTAGGGAAGCGACGCCGAATCCGCCTCCCAAGAATGATTCGGTGACAACTTTTTCAAAACTATTATCCCCCTCCCCCTCAATAACTTACAAGAACCCCGCCCCCGTCACCCGCCACCCCCCGTGCTACCCTGTGAGCGGGACAGGCCGACCCGCTCCCCGGGTCCGCCTGTCTTTTTCATTTATGGCCACCATTCAACAAATCGAAGCGAATCGTCTCAACGCGCAGAAGTCCAGCGGTCCATGCTCCGTCGCGGGCAAGGCCGTCTCCCGTTTCAATGCCACCAGAACCGGCATTGACGCCAAATCTCAAATCATCCGCAGCGAGGATCCAGCCGACCTCGAAACCCTCGCCGCCGAATACCAGGAGCGTTGGCAACCCGCCACCCCCGAAGAACGCCTCCTCGTCGATACCCTCATCCACGACGAATGGCTGCTCCGCCGCTTTCGCAGAATCGATGCCGAGATCCTCGAGTGCGAAATGCAGGATGCCTGGAACCCGAAGACAGATTGCCCCGCCGGCCAGGCCTTCATCCGCGGCGCAAACACCTTCTCCCGCCTCCAGCGCCGTATCGATTCCACAGGCCGCGACTACCACCGTGCCCTGAAAGAGCTCCAGCGCCTGGAATCCGAGCGCCGCCAGTCGGAGCCCGCCCCCGGCCCCGCGCCTGCACCCAGCCCGCAACCCGTGCAGATTCAGCGCCCCACAACGGAATTGGGTTCGTTCCGCAATCTTGCCTCCGAGGATGCCCAGGACGCCTCCCCCATCCCACCCGCCCCTTTCCCGCACCCGCTCAGCCCTCCCCAGCATCCATTAACTGAGCAATCTTGACTAAGAAGTACAGATTAGCTAAACTGGTATCAGCCCATAGTTTAGGAGTATAACGGGTGAGCGATTCTACCAACACCATCGAGACCTTTGCGAATCAGGAATATAAGTGGGGTTTCGTCACCGATATCGAAGCCGATGCCATCCCCCGCGGCCTCAACGAAGACGTCGTCCGCCTCATCTCCGCCAAGAAACAGGAACCGGAATGGCTGCTCGAATGGCGCCTGAAGGCCTTCCGCCACTGGCAGACCATGAAAGAGCCCACCTGGGCCAACGTGCACTACCCGCCCATCGATTACCAGGACATCATCTACTATTCCTCGCCCAAATCGAAAAAGGACGGCCCCAAGACCCTGGCAGAGGTCGACCCGGAACTCCTCAAGACCTACGCCAAACTCGGCATCCCGCTGAAGGAACAAGGAATCCTGGCTGGCGTCGCGGTCGATGCCGTGTTCGACTCGGTCTCCGTGGCCACCACCTTCAAAGAGAAGCTGAAGGCCATGGGCATCATCTTCGGCTCGTTCTCCGAAGCCGTGCGCGAGCACCCGGACCTGGTGCGCCAATACCTCGGCTCGGTGGTTCCCTCCTCCGACAACTTCTTCGCGGCCCTGAATTCCGCGGTCTTCAGCGACGGCTCCTTCTGCTACGTGCCCAAAGGCGTCCGCTGCCCCATGGAGCTGTCGACTTACTTCCGCATCAACGCCAAGGATACCGGCCAGTTCGAGCGCACTCTCATTGTGGCCGACGAAGGCGCTTATGTCAGCTACCTGGAGGGCTGCACCGCCCCCATGCGCGACACCAACCAGTTGCACGCCGCGGTGGTCGAGCTGGTGGCCCTGGATAATGCCCAGATCAAGTACTCCACCGTGCAGAACTGGTATCCGGGNNGGCTCGGCCATCACCTGGAAGTATCCAAGCTGCCTGCTGATGGGCGACAACTCCGTGGGCGAGTTCTATTCGGTGGCGCTGACCAACAACTGGCAGCAGGCCGACACCGGCACCAAGATGATCCACATCGGCAAGAACACCACCTCGACCATCGTTTCCAAGGGCATCTCCGCCGGCCACGGCCAGAACACCTACCGCGGCGGGGTCAAGATTCTGAAGTCCGCCACCGGCGCCCGCAATTACTCGCAGTGCGATTCCCTCCTGCTGGGCGATAAATGCGGCGCCCACACCTTCCCTTATCTCGAGGTCAAAAACACCTCTTCGCAGGTGGAGCACGAGGCCTCCACCTCGAAAATCGGGGAAGACCAGATTTTCTACTGCCGCCAGCGCGGCATCTCCAGCGAAGACGCGGTCTCTATGATCGTGCACGGTTTCTGCAAGCAGGTGTTCCGCGAGCTGCCCATGGAATTCGCCGTGGAAGCGCAGAAGCTGCTGGGAGTCAGTCTCGAAGGAAGCGTCGGATAATGGCACTACTCGAAATCAAGGATCTGCACGCCACCGTTGGCGACCGCGAAATACTGAAAGGCATTGATCTCACTGTTAATTCCGGCGAGGTGCACGCCATCATGGGGCCCAACGGCTCCGGCAAAAGCACGCTGGCGCAGGTGCTGGCGGGCCGCGAGCTATACGTCGTCACCGGAGGCCAGGTGATCTACGATGGCAAGGACCTGCTGGCCATGTCGCCCGAAGACCGCGCGCGCGAGGGCATTTTTCTGGCGTTCCAATATCCCGTCGAGATCCCCGGCGTCAGCAACATGTACTTCCTGAAAGCCGCGCTGAATGCCATCCGCAAGCACCGCGGCCTCGAGGAGCTGGACGCCATGGACTTCCTCGCCCTGGTCAAGGACCGGATGAAGCTCCTCGAGATGGACCAGGCGCTGTTGAACCGCGCCGTCAACGCCGGTTTCTCCGGCGGCGAGAAAAAGCGCAACGAGATTTTCCAGATGGCCGTGCTCGAGCCTAAGCTGGCCATTCTCGATGAGACCGATTCCGGCCTCGATATCGACGCCCTGCGCACCGTGGCGGCCGGCGTCAACGCCTTGCGCTCACCCGAGCGCGCCATGATCGTCGTCACCCACTACCAGCGCCTCTTGAACTACATCGTGCCCGATTACGTCCATGTACTGGCCGAGGGCCGGATCGTGAAATCGGGCGGCAAGGAATTGGCCCTCGAGCTCGAGGAGAGCGGTTACGCCGGCCTTGGCATTGAGGACCAAGAGGAGGCCGTTGGCAAGGTATGACGCCCGTTGCGGAACAAGGGTTGCGCGAGACCGCGTTCCAGCGCTTCCTGGAGCTAGGCTTCCCCACCACCCACGACGAAGATTGGCGTTTCACCAACGTCGCCCCCATCGCCCGCTTGGTGGGGCATGCTTTAGCTTGCCCATCCCATGCATTGAATTGCCCCCCCGAAGCCCAACAGTATCTCTCCAAATACGCCCCCTTCACCAACCACGCCTTCGTCGCGCTCAACACAGCCTTCTTCCAAAACCTCACCTACATCCACATCCCGCGCGGCCAGATCGTCGGCGAGCCCATCCAAATCGCATATGACTCCCCTTCCGCCATCTCCCACCCCCGCACGCTCATCGTAGTCGGCCCCGATGCCCACTGCACCATCGTTGAAACCTACTCCGGCACAGGCGCCTACTTCACCAACGCCGTCACGGAAATCGTCGCCGGCAGCGGCTCGGTGGTGGATCACTATAAGGTCCAGCTCGAATCACCGGCTGCCTTCCACGTCGGCGTCATGTTCGCCAGCCTGGGCCGCAGCGCCAATTTCTCCGCCACCTCGATCTCGCTCGGCGGCGCCCTGGTCCGCAACGAAGTCAGTGCCGTTCTGTCGGAAGGCACGGACGCCACGCTCAACGGCCTCTACCTGGTGAACGGCGCCCAGCACGTGGACAATCACACGTCTATCGACCACGCCAAGCCGCATGGCACCAGCCACGAGCTCTACAAAGGCATCCTCGACGGCCAGGCCAGCGCCGTTTTCAACGGCCGCATCATCGTTCGCAAGGACGCGCAAAAGACCGACTCCAAGCAGACCAACAAGAACCTGGTGCTCTCCGACGAGGCGGTCATCGATACCAAGCCCGAATTACAGATCTTCGCCGACGACGTGCGCTGCACCCACGGCGCCACCATCGGCCAGTTGGATGCCGAATCCATGTTCTACCTGCAATCGCGCGGCATCGGCAAACAGGATGCCCGCAGCCTGCTAACCTACGCCTTCGCGCAGGACATCGTCGACCGCATCAAAGTTCAATCCCTGAAGGATTCGCTCGAGCGAATCCTGTTCGAGAAATTCCATGAGCGTGCTCACTAGCGTGATCTCGGCCGCTTTCGACGTGGAGAAACTCCGGGAAGATTTCCCGGTTCTGAAACAGAGAATCCATGGAAAGCCCCTGGTGTATCTGGATAGCGCCGCCACGGCGCAGAAACCGTTGGCGGTGATCGAGGCCATCCGCAAGTTCTACGAAGTCGATTGCGCCAACATTCACCGCGGCGTGCATGAGCTGAGCCAGCGCTCCACGGCGGCCTACGAAGAGACGCGCTCCAAGGCCAAGCGGTTCCTCAACGCCCGCGCCAAGAACGAGTTGATCTTCGTGCGCGGCACAACCGAAGGCATCAACCTCGTGGCCAGCAGTTGGGGCCGCAAGAACGTGAAGGAAGGCGACGAGATCGTCATCTCGGCGCTCGAGCACCACTCCAACATCGTGCCCTGGCAGATGCTGTGCGAAGAGAAGGGCGCAAAGCTGCGGGTCATTCCCATGGACGACCGCGGCGAGNNTCAATCCCGTGCGCCAGATCGTCGAGATGGCCCACCGCGCCGGCGCCCTGGCGCTCATCGACGGCGCCCAGGCCGCGCCCCACCTGAAAATCGACGTGCAGGCCCTGGATGCCGACTTCTACGCTTTCTCCGGCCACAAAGTGTTCGGGCCCACCGGCATTGGCATCCTCTACGGCAAAGCCCGCCTGCTGAACGCCATGCCCCCCTACCAGGGCGGCGGCGACATGATCAAAACGGTCACCTTCGAAAAGACCACCTACGCCGACCTGCCGTACAAATTCGAGGCCGGCACGCCCAGCATCGCCGGCGGCATCGGCCTCGGCGCCGCGTTCGATTACGTCACGCGCATCGGCCTGGACAAAATCGCCGCCTACGAGCACGAGCTGCTGGTCTACGGCACCGAGGCGCTCTCGCGCATTCCCGGCCTTCGCCTGATCGGCACGGCCCGCGAAAAGGCGGCGGTGCTCTCGTTTGTCATCGACGGCATCCATCCCCACGATATCGGCACGGTGCTCGACCGGCAGGG
>PLMF01000243.1 GCA_003142355.1 Bryobacterales bacterium | reverse complement strand
AGGCATGAAGCTATTTTTGGCGGCTCTGATCCTGGTGCCAGCCTTGTGGAGCCAGAGCGTGCCGGTGTATAAGAATCCCGACGCCCCACTCGAGAAGCGCGTCGAAGACCTGCTCTCACGCATGACCTTGGAAGAGAAGGTCTCCCAGATGATGAACGCGTCGTCCGCCATCGANNCCACGGGGTCGGCCGCAACGGCCGCGCCACCGTCTTCCCGCAGGTGATCGGGCTCGGAGCCACCTGGAACCGCGCGCTCGTCCAGCGGGTCGCCGGCGTCATCGCCGACGAAGCCCGCGCCAAACACCATGCCGCGGTCGCGGCCGGCCGGCGCGGTCAGTACCAGGGCCTCACGTTCTGGACGCCCAACATCAACCTAGTCCGCGACCCCCGTTGGGGACGCGGCATGGAAACTTACGGCGAGGACCCTTACCTCACCGGGCGCATGGCGGTTCAGTTCATTAAGGGATTGCAGGGCGACAATCCCAAGTACCTGAAGGTGGTTGCCACGGCCAAGCACTTCGCGGTTCACAGTGGGCCCGAGCCGTTGCGCCATTCCTTCGACGCCCACGTGGATGACGCCGACCTGCGCGAAACATATCTGCCGCAGTTCGAGGCGGCCGTCCGGGAGGGCGGCGCGTTTTCCGTTATGTGCTCTTACAACCGCGTGAATGGCGATCCGGCGTGCGCCAGCCCGCGTCTGCTGGGCGAGATTCTGCGAGGCGCATGGGGCTTTCCCGGCTACGTGGTCTCGGATTGCGGCGCGGTGGGCGACATCTACCGTGGCCACAAGGTGGCCGCCACCCAAGAGGAGGCGGCCGCGCGCGCCGTCAAAGCGGGCACGGACCTGGAGTGCGGTTCGGAGTACGCCGCGCTGGTTCCGGCTGTCCGCCAGAAACTCATTACCGAAGCGGAGATTGACGAGTCCCTCCGCCGCCTGCTCACCGCGCGGTTCAGGCTGGGCATGTTCGATCCCCCGGAGCGGGTCCCCTATGCGCAAATCCCGTACTCCGTCAATGACAGCCCCGAGCACCGCGCGCTGGCGCTTGAGACCGCGCGGAAATCCATCGTGCTGCTGAAGAACGAAAACGGCATGCTGCCGCTGCGCAAGGGGTTGAAGACGATCGCCGTCATTGGGCCAAACGCCGACAACCTCGACGTGCTGTTGGGAAACTACAACGGCGACCCCACGGAGCCGGTGACGCCGCTCGAAGGAATCCGCCGCAAAGCCGGGCCGCGCACGCAGGTGCTTTACGCGCAGGCGAGCGACCTGGCGGAGAATATGCCGACGCCTGAAACCGTGCCCTCCTCCGCGCTCTTCACCTCGGATGGCCCCGACCGCAAGAACGGCCTGCAAGCGGAGTATTTCAACAAGGCCGATCCAAAGCCCCTGTTCACGCGCGTCGATCCGCAAATCGCCTTCCGCTGGTGGGACGGCGCGCCCCGCGCCGATATGGACGACGACAACTTCGGCGTGCGTTGGACCGGATACCTGGCGCCCCCGGTAACCGGCAAGTATCAACTGGGCGCCATCGGCATGAACGCGTACGAGATTTCGCTCGACGGCAAGCCGCTGGTGAGCGGCAACAACATGCACGAGTCCAACTATCGGTACGCGGACGTGGAGTTGCAGGCTGGGAAGCTCTACCCCATCCGCGTGGAATTCCACGAAATGGTCAACGATGCCGATATGCGCCTGGTGTGGGCGCCACCGGGCCGGAAGCTCGAAGATGCCGCCATGGAAGCGGCGGGGAAGGCTGACGCCGTCGTCCTGTGCCTGGGGCTTTCTCCGCGCCTCGAAGGCGAAGAGCAGAAGGTGCTCGTTCCCGGCTTTGAGGGAGGCGACCGCATCGACCTGGGGCTTCCACGACCGCAGGAGGAACTGCTGCGGAAGATTGCCGTCCTCGATAAACCGATGGTGCTGGTGCTGCTGAATGGGAGCGCGCTGGCGGTCGAGTGGGCGCGCGATCGCTTCCCCGCCATTGTCGAAGCGTGGTACCCGGGCCAGGCCGGAGGAACCGCCATCGCGGATGTCCTGTTCGGCGATTACAACCCGGCCGGCAGGTTGCCTGTCACGTTCTACAAGTCAGCCGATCAACTGCCGCCATTCGAAGACTACGACATGAAAGGCCGGACCTACCGTTACTTCCAGGGCGAGCCTTTGTACCCCTTCGGGTTTGGACTGAGCTACACCCGGTTCACCTACCGGCTTCTTACCTTGCCAAAAACAGCGTCGGCGAAGCGGGAGGCCAGAGTCCAGGTGGAAGTGCAGAACGCCGGGAAACTGGCCGGCGAGGAAGTGGTCCAGCTTTATTTGAAGCGGCGCGGGGTGGGCGAGGCGCCCATCCGCTCGCTGGCGGGGTTCGAGCGAGTCCCACTCCGGCCGGGTGAAAAGAAGATCGTGGAATTCACGCTGACGCCGCGCCAGCTTGCGCCGCCGGGAACTGTCGAGATTAGTGTGGGAGGCAAGCAGCCCGGTTTTCATGGGGCCGCGGATGCCTCCACCACGCAAGTACTCACGGGGAGCTTGACGGTCGCGCCATGACCGGAGCCGCGACGCTAGGGAAGACTGGAGCCGTACCGGTAACGAACGTAATCCAGGTCCACGTATCCGCCGTTTGCCCCGTAGCAGAAGACTCCGAATCCGCCCCGCAGCCGCAACCCGCGGCCAGCATTGAGCTCCGCTCCCGCGCCGCCCTTCCAGGTCACACGGCAAATGCCGTTGGTTTTCTCCGCCGCCACCCAGTCGAAGGCAGCCCCGCTGAGGAAAGTCAGCCCCGCTCGCTGGCCGTCCGCCATCCCCGCGAGATCCAGCCTGATGTCGATCGTCCCGTAGTCATCCCACAACTTCTGCGTGAGCGTGTTGCGGGCGTGACTCACGTCATCGGCGGGCAGTGCTTTGAGCCGCAAGAAACCACGGCGCTGGTCCAGCGACCACGCTTCATTGACCGGGTTGTGATTCCATTGCCAGATGGGGCTCAAGCTCTTCCCACTGAACTCGTCGCTGGTCTCCGGCCGGCTGACGGGATATGCGTGCCCCACGTTCGGCTTCTTCCATTCATCCACCGGGCGCCCATGGTCGCCGAATACCGGCCAGCCCTGGTCGCCCCACGTGACTGTGTTGGTTGCGGCCCCGTAACAGAGGCAGGCGGCCGCCGCCAGCAGGAAGCAGACGGATGGAATGGTGCGCTTCATACTTATGGTGACTGGTGTAACACCATTCGGAAGGAACAGCTAGCGGAAGTCCTCGACCATCATGATGTTGCTGCCGCTCTGATCGTACTGCGCGTAGAGCAGGTGCCGTCCATCGGGTGCCACCGCCAGGCTCGGAATCATCAGATCGGGAGCTCTGCCCGTCCGCAGTATCTCCCGGACGCGTCCCGTCGCCAGGTCCAGAAACTCCAGCCGGGCACCCTCCGGCGGCGCCGCGGTTCCGAAGTAGATGCCGCCGCCAGCCAGCCGCCAGCACCGCCACAACCCCGCCTGGTCGCGATCCGTCACCGGAACCTCTTCGCCGCCCGCCGTAGGGACCCGCCAGATGCCGGGAATCCCGCGGCCTTTCAGATAGTAGAGGTACTGGCCATCGGCCGTTTCGAATCCCTCAAAACCACCCTTCCTGGTGACCTGGACGGCAGGCCCTCCGCCCGCCGGCACCTTCCAAACCTCCAGGTTCCGGCTGCGGGCGGAGGCGAAGTAGACCCACCGTCCATCGTGCGACCAGCTTGGCGCCACACCTCCCGCCGGGCCCGTGGTCAGGCGCTGCAACTGGCCCCCTTCCGCACTGATGACCCAGATGTTCGGTTCGCCGGCGTTGGCAGGATCGTTGGCCCGCGAATCGAAAGCAATCCGGCGCCCGTTCGGAGACCAGCGCGGGCTGCCGGTGACATACGGCCCGCCATCGAACAGAAGCTGTGGATTGCTGCCGTCGCTCGACGAAACCCAGATGCCAAAACCACCCGCGCGGCCGGAGGTGAAGGCGATCTTACGCCCATCCGGCGAATAGTCCGGATCGGAGTCCCGGAACGTGGAAGTGATCAAAGGCGCCTGCGACACCGCGTGCCCGGAGTCATCCAGGGCGATGCTCCAGATGTTCATGTCATCCAGCGCGCGGGTGTACGCCAAACGGTTCGAGTGGCGGGCCATGGCCGGGCTGACGAGATCTTCGCCGAGCGCGGAGACCTGTTGCGACTCCCCCCCCGTGGCGGCGATGCGCCACAAGGAGTAGACGCTGCCGCCCCGCCTGGATGAGAATATGATCTCCCGGCTATCGGGAGTCCATGTCAATCCAACAATCGCCAGCCCGTCGAAAGTGAGGCGGCGCGGCTCACCCTTCCCGGAAAGTGGCAGGACGTAAAGGTCCGTGGCCGAGAAACTGTCCGCTCGCGCAAACGCCAACTGCTTCCCGTCCGGCGAAAACGCCGGGTAGTAATCCCCCGTGGTGCCCACCGGGGGCGAGGTCAGTTGCCGCCTCTCCGAGTCCGCCACGGAAAGCCGGAAGATGCTGGCGGGCCCGGCTGGCGAACTCTTGTCGACAATTGCCAGGTCCTTTCCGTCCGGCGAATAATAGGGGCTGTTTCCGTCTCCCAGATCGAAATACGGGGAAACGTCGGTCAACTTGCGTTCGGCGCCTCCCAGCGCCGAAATCAGGTACCAGCCGCGCCGGTCGCCGGATGTCCGCAGGAATGCGAGGGACCGGCCATCCGGCGACCATGCCGGTTTGGATTCGGTGGCGGCGCCACTGGTCAATGGCAGCAGGGTTTCACTGCCGATCATCTTCACGTAGACGTGGACGTTATCATGCTGGGGGCCATCCCAAACAAAAGCAATCTGGCTCCCATCCGGCGAGAATGCCACCTGGTCCTGGTGGCCGGGGAAACTGGTGAGCGGAGCCGTGTTGAGAGAAGGCAAATGCTGGGGGCGACCAGCGCCCGGAGCCGCCAGCCAATAAGCCAGGCCGGCGGTCGCCACTCCCAACAGCGCCAACAGCCACCACCAGCGAACCGCCGGGAAGCGAGTCCTGGTTCGCCCGGCGCCCGCTCCACTTGCCCCGGGTTCATGCCCTAAGGCAGAACCCCGCAGGTCGGCCGGACTCTGATCGGAGGCCGGGCCCGCATCCCCTGGTTCCAACATGCGGACTTCCGCCACAAAACGGTACCCTCGTCTGGGTACTGTCTCGATATACCGTTGGCTCTCCGATTCTCCCAGGGCCTTGCGTAAGGTGGAGACGTTCTTCGCGAGGCTCACGTCCTCCACCACCGTGTCCGGCCACACCTGCCTGTGGAGCTCTTCCTTTTCTACGATGCGTCCGCCGTGCTCCACCAGGACGAGCAACGTTTCGAGGACCTTAGGCGTGAGAGGGACGTATTGACCCTCCCGCAACAACATGCGTTCATGAGTATCCAGCCGGAAAGGGCCAAATTCGTACAAGTGCTGATTCGACCGGCGCATACGGAGCCGCCCCCTGGACGATGAACACAATGCTATCACAAGTTCGTCAAGACTTTTTCAAGGTGAGGATACACTTCCATTCAGTTAACGCATGCGGAGAGCAGTCTCCGAAACAGGGTCGGATTCTTCCCTGGTAAACGGCGCAATAGCGCTAGGAGGTTGGTATGTATCGAGGTTCCCCGACGTTCGTTCGGTCGCTGGAATCACCGCCCGGCCGGGTGACGCGCCCCAGGTAACCGTACTGGGGAAAGAACAGCGCGACGGCTATCGTGTGGAGACTATTTCCAGGCGCTGGCGGTAATTCCCGAGCGGTCTGGTCCCAAGCCGGCAGTGCTGATGATGGATGAGTGGGCGATGTGCAACGACTGGCGAAAGCGGGTCGCGTCGTTCTCATACTTCAGCCGAGAGGCACTTCGGGCGACGCTCAGGCTCCACCGCAACCTTTCGGAAATCATTTTGCCGGGCGTGCTTCTGCATTATGATGTCGGCGACCTGTTGCAAGCCATCAGTCCCCGCCCGGTTGTGATCGCGAACCCGGCCAACGCGATCGGCATGGCGGTACGCGACGAAGCGATCTACAAGGAATTGGCGCCGGTATTCGATTCCGACCGCAAACTTGGCACGCCGCAACGGGTTCGAGTGATCCGGCGCGGATTTCGCGATCCTCTGCCGATCGAGTAGCGCCGCTACTTCAGGCAAGAGTTACACTTATGCCCGCAGGGCTATCCTTGTTTCCAGGATGTCAATAGCTTGGCCAACCGGAGGTAAGACTGCTTAGGCTGCAAGTCGGCATGCAACAAGCCATTCGCCGGGCGTGAGGGATCGGCGAAGGTCCACCACGAGATGGCCTGAATCGCGGGCTTACTGTAGCAAATGGTGTAGAACTGCTCGGCCCAGTCCGCTTGGGTCGCTTCGCTCCATGCCGCACCGTGCCAGACGTGGTCGTACGGCAGGGTACCGCCGATCTTGACGCCTTCACTGGAACTCGGCACGCCGAGTTCCGTGATGTGGACGGATTTGCCGAAAGCAAAGAACCGCTCCAACTGACGTTCGATCTCGAGCAGGTCGTACGCGGGATAGTACACTTGTATCCCGATGGCTTCGTAGGGCACACTTGCGGCCTCAATCGCCCGGTAGTATTCCAGGGGCGTGCGAAGCGGCCGCTTCAGTGGACCGGAAGGACCGCGTCCGGTGCCTACATATTCGCCCCAGGGCATGCAGCAGTTGATCACCCGGAAAGCAGTGGGATCGGCGAGACGCGTGCTTTCGGCAGCGAGGCGCGTCATCTCCAGCAATTGGTCCTGATTCAAGCTCAGTTTGTTGGCCCAATCGTGAGCCTCGTTGATGACATCCCAGGCATGAATGCGGGAGCGGAACCGTCCCACGCTGCGCAAAATGTAGTCGCGGCAACTGCGCTTCAACTCGTCCCACGGTTTCGTCGTCAGGAACTCGGGGACCGCGGCGGAGTCGAACCAGACCAGTGGATGGCCCTTGGCGATGATTTGGGTTCCGGCCAACTTCTCCAGAATGCCCTCCACGTTCCTGTAATTCGGGACGCCTTCCACACGTTCCACTTGGGCTCGGTAGAACGGCACCGTGCCGTAATTCAGCAAGGCGCCATACTGCCGGGCGTACTCCTCCGATCTGGCGTATCCAAACGCGGCCGACCCAAAGAGGAACCCCGGTCGGGGACCCTGGCGGGCAATCCGATGGCGAGCCCGTTCTACGGCGGCCATTTCCCCGGCCCACATCGTCTCGGCCAGCGAGTCGTTGGAATGCCCCACCCGCGCACCGGTTTCCCGAGCGGCGGCGGCGCGCACGAGCGCCGCCTCACCCTGCTCCAGCCGGTTCATCATAGCGGAGCTGAATTCCACGCCTTCTGTTTGCGCCGACTTCACATACCGGCGCACGAAGGTGGCGCGGCTGCGGGCAAATTCATAATTGAGCAGCAGTTCGCCACGTACTTGAGCGGCTGAATACCAGGCCCCGGCGTTGTCGGCATGAACATAGACTTCGCCGAAATCGCGTACCGGCAAAAACATTTTCAACTCGAACTTCTCTTTGGGCATATCGACGGCCGCCGTTCCGTCGCCGTGAGGTTGGGCAAGAACTTCAAAGGGCCGAGAATCGGGGGCGACCAGCAGGAGGCTTTTGAGCCGATCGTCCGGTGCCGGCGAGCCGGACGGATCAAAGGCGCGCACCATCACCGCACGGCCTCCCTTCTGCGAGACTTGCTGCGCATTCGCCAGCAAGGCAACCGGGCCAACCGTCCCAAGCAACTGCCGACGAGTCCACTGTCCGCTTCCGCTCATCCTGTTTCTCCTTTCGGACCTTTTGCTCTTGTTAGCCGGGGGTTTCCATCTTGGCCTCATGGCCACCACCAGTATAAGCCCATCCGGTTCTCTTGAGTCGTGTTAACCTCGTTGAGGTAATGCGTCGGGTGCAAGACTCTCCACCTGAAGCCGGAGGTTGATGCCGGCGCCATTAGTGGTCCCAGAGAAAGCGAAAGGAAATACCCTGACGATGCGACTCGTACTATTCGCAACGTTCATTCTGGCGCTGCCACTGGGCGCCCAGGCGCCGCTGATATTCTTGCTGACGTTCGCCGACACGAAAGAAGGCACTTTCGGCATCCGCCTCGCGACGTCCATGACCGAAGAGAAAGGTGGCGGCGGCCGTATGATGAACGCCGAAGGTAAGGAGACGGAGAAAAATGTGTGGGGAAAACGCTCCGCGTGGGTGGATTACTGCGGGCCGGTAGACGGACAGACCGTGGGGGTCGCTATCTTCGATAATCCGGCCAACCCCCGGTATCCTACATACTGGCACTCACGAGCGTATGGTTTGCACGCGGCAAACATTTTCGGCGTGCGCGATTTCACCGGCGACAAGTCGCAGGATGGCAGCCTGACGATCGAGCCCGGGCACCCGCTGCACTTCCGCTACCGCGTGGTGATTCACGCTGGTGACACGGGATCTGCAAACATCGCAGAGTTACACAAGAAATACCTATCGACGAAGTAGAGGGGCGATAGGGCCAAGAAGTTTGGATAAGGAGAACTCAAGATGAATCGCCGAGAGATGTTAGCGTCGACGGGAGTGGCGATGGGTGGTGGCGCGCTGATGAGTAACCTGTTAGCGCCCGTCAAGGCTCTCGCGTCGGACGTAAAAGCGATCCGCATCAAGAACATAGAGACTTTCAATATTGAACTTCCGGCGACGCCCACCGAAGTCGAGGCCGGAGTCATGAGTCGTACCGCCGTAACGCGCGTGGAAACGGAATCGGGCGTGCGCGGGTATTCCTTTGGCGGGGCCGGGGGTGGAGGCATTCTCCAAGGTGGAGGTGGCGGCCGGAGCGGCGCAAGTGCCGGCCAAGGTGGCGCTGCCCAGGGGAGTGCCGCTCAGAGTGGTGCTCGCGGCGGTGGTGGCGGCGGTGGCTTCGGGGGCAATGCCGCCGGGTTCCAGAAGATGCGCGACGCTCTGGTGGGGACCGATCTGTTCGCAGTGGAGCAGCACCTCAAGAGAGGTCTGCTGGACTGGGGCGGAATCGAAGAGGCCCTATGGGATGCGATCGGCAAGGTCGCAGGCCAACCGGTAAACCGGCTGCTTGGCGGCTCGAAAACCAGCATCCCAGCCTATGTCACGGCTGTTTGGCGCGGCGGTATGGATCAGTCGCAAGTGCCCACAAAAGACCAAGGCGCCTATGCTCTCAAACTGAAGAACGCGGGCTTTCAGGCGCTGAAGATCCGTATTTTTCGCCCGAATTTCATGGATGACGTCGAGGCCTGCGCCGAAGGTCTCGCCGCCGCCGGCCCGGGTTTCAAAATGATGGTTGACCGGACGGCAGGCTCATCCGGCAAGCTTTGGGATTATGCTACGGGGCTAGCCGCCGCGAAGGCACTCCAGGCGGTAGGCGTCTATTGGCTGGAAGAGCCGTTTGCGCGAGACGATTTTGAAGGCCCGGCGCGGCTGGCCCGCGAGATGGACCCTTTGTTGATCACCGGTGGAGAGGGCTTCCGGGGCCTCGATGCCTATCGGGAATGCTTGATCCACGATACCTACGACATTATTCAGCCCGACCTTCGTAATGTCGGCGGCCTTTTGACCATGCGCAAAGTGGCCACCCTGTGCGAGGCGTTTCACAAGCCCTGCACCGGGCACGGGGCATTCGGGCTTCTGGTTGCCGGCCGGATCCAGGTGCACGCAGCGTGGGGTGCGCCATGGGAGGAATTTGCGCTGGCGTCGCCACCGCTCCTTCCGCAGGAACAATGGGCGCCGGCCCTGAAGATCCTCAATTCGAAGGAACTGTACACCTTCCGCAACGGCGAGGTGGAGGTCCCGCAAGGCCCCGGGCTGGGATTGGATCTTAACGAAGAAGCCCTCGAGCATTACCGCGTCTGAAGAGTTTACAACGTTATCCAGCCAGCCCCAGAGTGCGGTCGGGATGGTTCCGTTGCGAAAGCCGGAAAGGGCCAAATTCGTGTAAGTGCTGGTTCGACCGGGGCATACGGGGCCGTCCCCTAGACGATGAACACCGTACTATCACAAGTTCGTCAAGACTTTTTCAGGGTTTGGAAAAGACTTGCGCGCCGCCTCGTGCTTTAATGAATGGCGGACGAGGTTGGAATGAGGCCTCGTCCCACGTCAAAAGGAGGTTGGCATGCGACTCACGCGAGCGCTACTAGTGGTTTGTTCACTCGCCATCTGGACGGGTCTTCCCCTTTACGGCCAGGGGTTCGGAAAAATCGTGGGCGCCGTCACCGACCCGCAGGGATTGGGCGTTCCCGGAGCGAAGGTAACGGCCATCGAAGCCGGCACGGGTTTGCAGACCAGCACCACCACCAGTGAGGGAGGGCTGTACACTCTGCCAGCTCTACGCCCCACAGCGTACAATCTCACCATCACCGCCGACGGGTTCCGGACTTTCACCCAGGCGGGCATTACTCTGCGGGCGGACGAAGCCGCCACGGTCAACGCCGCGTTACAAATAGGGGCGGCGGCTGACAAGATTACGGTAACCGGCGACGCCATTCAGGTGGACACGGCGACCAGCACGCTCGGCCAGGTGGTCGATACCCAGCGCGTCGCCGATCTGCCTCTGAACGGCCGCAATGCCGCCGCGCTCACCATCCTGGTGGGAGGCGCGATCGCCGCTCCCAACGACTCGTCGGATCAGGGCCAGACCAAAACGTTTCCGGTGGTGGTCACGGTTTCCACCAATGGGTCGCGTGCCAACGTAGCCAATTATATGCTCGACGGCGGCAACAACGTCGACGAATATACGAACGTCAACCTTCCGTTCCCCTTCCCCGATGCGTTGCAGGAATTCAGCGTGGAGACCAGCAATTATGGCGCTCAGTACGGACAGAACTCGGGCGGTGTAGTCAACGTGGTCACGAAGTCGGGGACCAACCAAGTGCACGGCGATGCCTTCGAATACGTTCGCAACCGGGAATTCAATGCCCGGAACTATTTCGCCAATACGGTCGATCCGTTGAAGCGCAACCAGTTCGGCGGTACCCTGGGGGCCCCCGTAATCATCCCCCATGTGTACAAAGGGCGTGACAAGACGTTCTTCTTCTTCGGCTACCAGGGCACCATCCTGCGCAACATGGCGGGCGCCACAAGCGCCTCCATTCCCACGACAGCGAATGTTCAGGGAATCTTTTCGACCGCGGTCACCGATCCCAAGTCGGGCACGCCATTCCCCAATAACACGATTCCGCTCAGCCGCCTCGACCCTGCGTCTATGGCGTTTACGAAGGATCTCCCGACCGCAAGCGCGGCCAGCAACGGTAAAATCTTCTACCAGAAACCCGTGCGGCAGAACTTCAACGAGGAAGTGGGGCGCATCGATCACGAGATCGGCACCAACGACCGCCTGACCGCACGCTACTACAGAGACCGGTTTTATAACGTGGGGATTCTGGATACCACGAACCTGCTGACCTATACCGATCAGGCCAAGAACCTGGTGCAGAACATATTGGCCTCCGAAACCCACACCTTCAGTCCGACCGTGGTCAATGTCTTTACGCTTAACTTCGCGCGCGAGGCTGACCAGCGAGGCGCCCCCCCGGGCGCGCCCTCGATAGCCAGTTTTGGCGTAAATATGTGGCAGCCGCCGAACAACGCTTTGCAGAGCGTCGCCGTGAGTGGATATTTTACGATTGGCGATAACCCGCAAGCCCGATTCACGCGCAACAATTGGACCCTGAATGACGACCTCCATTGGGTGCGCGGACACCACGCGCTGTCGTTTGGCGTCCACGCCGAAATCAGCCGTATGGATATCGACAGTCAGTACCAGGAGCCTGGCGCTTTCTCCTTCACCGCGGACACTACCAACTCCGCCGTCGCCAGCTTCGAGCTCGGCTATCTGCGGACCTTGACCCAGGGCTCCGGACAGTTCTTTAATAACCGAGGTCAGTTTCTGGGCCTTTACGCGGCCGACAGTTACCGCGTCAGCAAGCGGCTCACATTGAATTTCGGCCTGCGGTGGGAGCCGTTCTTCCCGTGGAAGGAAATGAAAAACCGCATGACGCAGTTCGATCCAAACGCCTACTACGCCGGCCGGGTTTCCTCTGTCTTCACCGCCGCCCCGCCCGGCATCCTGTTTCCCGGAGATGCCGGCGTTCCGGAAAACGGGGTTCGCGCAAACTACGGCGACTTCGAACCTCGCGTGGGCTTCGCCTGGGACCTGACCGGAGATGGCAAAACCAGTCTGCGGGGCGGCTCGGGCATGTTTTACGATTCGCGTATGATGGCCGGTTTCATGAACGCCGTTACTACCAACACGCCGTTCAGCCCTACCGTGATCATCACCACGCCCCAAGGGCCGTTCAGCAATCCTTATCTGGGGATCACGAATCCGTTCCCGGAACCCGTTCCGATTCCCAAAACCGTGGCGTTCCCGCTTCCCGTTACGGTGGTCAGCTTCGACCCGTCAGGCAACTACCGGGTCCCGGTGACCTACAACTGGAACCTGACGCTGGAACGGCAAGTTGCAAAGGACTGGATGGTTCATGCCTCTTATGTCGGCTCGCATTCCAGCCACATGGAATTCAGTGAAGAACTGAATCCCGCGGTGTATACGGCGGGCAGCACGCGCTCCACCGATCAACGGCGCATCTTCCAGTCGTTTTCGGGCATCACGATAGCCAGCATGGCGGGGAACGGCAGCTATAACTCCCTCCAAATGGGATTCCAGAAGCGCCTGTCGCAAGGCTTCACGATTCTGGCTAATTACACACTCTCGCATGCCCTGCAGAGTCTTCCCATTGGCGTCACGGGACCGGGGCCCAACGCTCCCGGGACCGTTTTCCCGTGGTATTTCGCCAAGGCGAATGCGCTTGACTACGGAGACACGGATTTCGACCATCGCCAACGGTTTGTGATCTCCTATGTCTGGCAACTACCTACTCCATCGGCCGGGAAGGTGGTCCGGGCCGCGCTCGGAGACTGGCAGTTGACCGGCGTCTTCCAGGCGCAGACCGGAGGTGAGTTTACCGTAACAGCGGGGAAGGACCAGTCGCAGACCGGCCTCGGTGGCGATCGTGGTGTGCTGGTCGGCCCGGCCTTGGGTCCCGGCGCCTGCACGTCGGCGCCATGCGTCAACTATCTGGTCCCCAGTTCCTTTGCGCAGCCGCCTGCCGCTACCGTGGCTTCTCCGTACCTCAATTCCTTCGGAAATATCGGAGCGGGAGCGATACTCGGTCCCGGCATGATGTCTTGGGATGTGGGGGTGTTCCGCAGCATTCGTTTCCACGAGCGCAACAGTCTCCAGTTGCGCGGTGAATTCTTCAATGTGCTGAACCACTCCAACTTCTCCAACCCTACCAGCGGTATGAGCTCGGGCGGATTCGGTTCCATCAGCAGCGCGGGCGATCCACGAATCGGCCAATTAGCTTTGAAGTTAATTTTTTGAGTGGGGCCGGCGATTTCGCCTGCCCCAGCCTTACATTTAAGGAGAGTGCCATGAACCGCAGATACTTCCTGATGAGTTCCGCGGCCGCCGCTACCGCTGTTCGCTCGAGTGCGCTGGCCAGCCCCAATGACACCGTTCGCGTCGCCTGCGTGGGCTTCAATGCCCGTGGCGAGGCACACTTGCGGGCCTATCCGAGAATCCCGAATACCGAAATCGTAGCCCTCTGCGACGTGGATGAGGCAGTTCTGGAGAAGGGTCTGAAAATGGTGGAGGCGGCGACCAAGAAGCGTCCCGCCGCTTACACCGACCTGCGCAAACTGCTGGAGGACAAATCGATCGATGCCATCTCGATCGCGACGCCCAACCACCAGCACACGCTGCAAACCATTTGGGGGTGCCAGGCAGGCAAGGACGTTTACGTCGAAAAGCCATGCTCCTACAACATGTTCGAAGCGCGCCAGATCCTGGCTGCGGCGCGCAAATACGACCGCATGGTGCAGCACGGCGCGGGAGGGTCGGGCGTCATGTTGGAAGCGCGCCAGAAGATGGCCGAGGGCCTGATCGGCGAGGTCTACCTGTCGCGCGGCATCGTTTACAAGTGGCGCGACACCATCGGCCGCGCTCCCGTGGCGCCCGTGCCTCCGGGCGTCGACTACGATCTCTGGCTCGGTCCCGCGCCACAGCATGAGTTCACGAAAAATCGCTTCCACTACAACTTCCACTGGTTCTGGGACTACGGCAACGGCGACATCGGCAACCAGGGCATTCACCAGGTGCATGCGGCCCGTTTCGGCCTCAGCGTTGGCTATCCCACCAAGATCAGCGCCATGGGCGGCCACTACATGTTCGACGACGACCAGGAGACGCCGAACACGCTACTCAGTACTTTCGAATTCGACAACGGCGGCAAGAAGAAGATGCTCGAATTCGAGGTGCGCCACTGGATCACCAACAATGAAGCCGGCATCAACCTCGGCACACCCAGGTCCGGCCCGGGCGCGGGCGCACCCATGGCCATCGGCAACATCTTCTACGGCTCCAAGGGCTATCTGGTAATCGACGGCAATTACCGGAAATTCCAGACCTTCATGGGCCCCGAACAGGCTCCCGGGCCAGGGTCCACGAGCACCTTCGGAGATACCTTCGCCAGCTTCATCACCGCCATTCGCAGCCGAAAGCGCGAGGACCTGACGGCGGAAGTGGAGGAAGGCGCCATATCGACCACCCTGGTGCACCTGGCCAACATCTCGTACCGCGTGGGGCGGACGCTTCACTTCGACCCCAAGACGTACACCTGTATTGGCGACAGCGAAGCCAACAGCCTGTTCTCGCGGCCCCAGTACCGGGCCCCGTTCGTGGTGCCCAAGCTGGCATGAGGAATCCCGGTGTCCTGCTGTTGCTGGGTGCGGCCTGTCTGGCCTGTGCCCAAGCGCCGGAACGGCCGCTTCGGGGCGAGTTGCTCGGCTATCCCGGCCCGTGGAGATTCCAGTGGAACGCACGCGGCGGCCGGACGGCGTTCACCACCGATGAGCAATTCGAACAATATGTCGCGGATGGCGTTCAGGGCCGTGGCAGCTTCGTTCAGTCGCTCGAGGCTCTGCATGCGTCGGGCGGCGACACCATGCCCATCTTCTTCGATTACTTCTACCGGCGGAAGACTCCCGGCCAGGAAGACGCCCCACGCAAATACCTGCCCGATTCGGACGCCTACATCGAGAAAATCGCCGCCCTCAGCCGCGTGGCACAGAAGTACGGCGTGGGTTTCAATTTAAGCTTTCTCAGCCCGCTGGAGATCGGCTCCGGCTACACCGCCAAGACCGGCGAAACCGGTGTCTGGCTGCAATACCGCAAGGGTCTCCGCGACCCCAAGACCGGCGCCTTCAGCGTAGAGTTGTGGCGCCAGATGCAGTGGTCCAACAATAAGGGCGTGATCCAAATCAGGCCCGGCCGCGTGCGCGTTTTCGCGTTCAAAGACACGCCCATCCTTGGCACGCTCTACCGCGTGGTGGATCCCGCGTCGATCGTCGAAATCAAAGACGGCATCCACACCGAAGCGTACGACGGCCTCATTGTGAAGACCGGCGATGCCTGGCGTCACCCGGCCGGAGCCTCCCCGCACTCGAGCAACGACGACTACCACGCCCAGCGCATCCGCGTCCATGGAAGCGGCGCGCTGCCGCACCCAGGGCTTGACCGCGTGGTGGTGGTCCAGGAACTCCTCACACCGGAGATGGACTACTTCAGCAAGAACGCTCTGCCGTTTCTCACCGGCCTGGTGGACCGCTACCTGGCCGCCGGCATCAAAATCAACGGCCTCTATTCGGATGAAATGCACATCCAGGGCGACTGGGTCAAGAAGGGCCACGAAGACAATGGCGAGTTCACGATCCGCTACATGACGGACTCGATGGCGGCGCGCTACGCGGAGCTCTACGGTTCTCAATACCGCGATTTCGCCAAGTACATGGTCTACTTCGTGTACGGCCAGGAAGACACTGCCTCCGATATGTCGGCCAAGCAGGGCGTCATGCACGTATTCGGCCCGACTCCGGAAGACATCCGCCGCACAGCCCTCTACCGCGCGCGGTACTTTCACCTTCTGAACAACCACGTGGTGGACCTCTTCACGGAGGCCAAGCACTACGCCGAGCGCAAGGCAGGCTATCGTCTGGATGCGCCCAACCACGCCACCTGGTCGCAAAGCCCCACCATGGATTATTGGGCCACCGAAAACGAAGACACCACGCACGCCGAGGCTTACGACTACACCTCGAACTTCATTTGGTCGAACTCCGTGCAGCAGGCCTCGGTGGCCGCCCACGACTATTTCAAGTGGGGCGATTTCCTGACGGGGAACGGCAGCGATCACGCCGAAGCCAGTTGGCTCGACCGCGATTACTTCGGCCTGGCTCTTTCGGCTTCGCTCGGCATCATCAACCGCCAGGTGCCTTATGCCTACGCTCTGGGATGGGGATACCCCGCCGAAGTCATCCCGCTGCGGAACGCGCTGGTCAATGCCTATGGCGATCGCGGCGCGCCCATTTTTCAGAACGTGCAGAACGCGGAGCACCGCGACGTCGACGTGCTCATGCTCTACCCCCTCGACCTGGTGGCAACCGAAGAGCGCTTCGGCACCTGGATGACCCAATACGGTTACGCCAACATGATTACGCCGGAGAAACTGCTGGAGCTCGGCAAGGCGACGAACGGCGCGATTGAAATGGCGGGCCGGCGGTTCTCCACGTTGGTGGCGGTGTTCGAGCCGTTTCCCTCCGGAAAACTGCTGGCTCTCATGCGCGAGTTCGTGGGTGGCGGCGGCCGCCTCATCTGGTCCGGCCCTCCGCCAGTGCTCACGTTTGAGGACCAGGCTGCCCTGGAGACCTGGAAATCCATCTTTGGCGTGGATTACACGCCCCTCACGAGCGAGGGCAAGTTCGCGGCTGGCATGCAAGTAACATTCATGAACAAGCTGGCCCGCGTGCAGCCGCAGATCATTCTGACGGACTTCCTGCCGGACCACATCTACCCGGTCGCTCCACGCCAGGGCGTCGAAGCCGTGGCACAGGTAAAGCGCTGGACCGTGGGAACGTATCGCGCCTACCCGAGTGGTGGGAGCGCCACGTTCCTGGGCTACCGCCCGCGCGACGACCAGTCGGCGAGCCTGGGCTACGAAACGCGCAACTGGTTCGAAATCCTGGATACGTTGGGCGCCTACCAGCCCACGGGGCGCTTGAGCGGCGTGAACGACAATACCGAATACCTGTCGCGCACCACCGGCTACCTGGTGACGCGCTTTCCCAACGGCGCTGTCTCCGTGGCGCCCCACCTCACGAAGCTCGACGAAACCTGGAATGGCGGCGGCACGCTGCCCAAGTCCAAGCCCGCCGATTTCGAGGGCAATCCGCTGCCCTCCGGGTCCATCCACCTCACTGATTTCAAAGTGAACGGGCACACCGTGAGCTATGAAGGAACCGGGGCCGTGGCGTTCCGCGTCAACAGCCGCGGTGAGCTGGCCGCATTGGCTGGGGGCCGCGCACGCGAGATCACCGTCGATGGCAAGCGCACCGTGTTTGCAGACCAGGCCGTGGACGAGATCGGCTGGGCCCCGGTGGCCGAAGCGCGCCGGGTCCCCAACGGCGCCGTGGTTCAGATCATGGTCCGCGGCGCCGCGGGCACCGTCCGGATTCCCGCGATCGGCCTTCCCGCGCCGGTCACTCTTGTGGCCCAGGGCCCGACGCCCGGAAGCCGGGGCGCGGACGTCCCCTGCCGCTTCGAAAACGGTACCCTGGTATTCGAGATTACACCGCAGCTCAACGGCCGCTGGATTTACGTAGTACCCAAGGAGACACCCCGATAATGCGACTGGCACTGTTCGCGTCTTTCATTCTGGCGCTGCCACTCGGCGCCCAGGTCAAAATCACACAAGCCGCGCCCGACCGGATCCTGGTCGAGATCGATGGCAAGCCTTACACCACCTTTTACCTCGCCCCCGGCGGCAACAAACCGTATGTATGGCCGCTGAGCACCGCCTCGGGCGCGGTGGTCACGCGGCACTTTCCGATGGAGGAGTTCGCCGGCGAGACTAAGGATCACCCGCACCATCGCGGCCTGTTTTTCGCGCACGGCGACATCAACAGCATCGATTTCTGGCAGACCGAGCCGCGAAAGGGGCCGCCCCCGGCCGTCCCCCAGAAGAGCCCGGGCACCGGTTTGTGGCAGGGCAGCATGAAGTTGAAGCAGGTGGTGGAAGCCAAGGGCGGGGAAAAGTCCGGCGCCATCAAGGCTGTATTCGAAGGCCTGGACGCCACCGGCAAACCGATCATGACCGACACCCGCACCGTCACCTTCTACTCGGATCCACACCTGCGGACCATCGATTACGAGGTGCTGATCGAACCGCTGGAGAAGCTCACATTCCGCGACACCAAGGAAGGCACTTTCGGCATCCGCCTGGCGACGTCCATGACCGAAGAGAAGGGCGGCGGCCCCATGGTGAACGCCGAAGGCAAGGAAACCGAGAAGAACGTCTGGGGAAAACGCTCGGCGTGGGTGGACTACTGCGGACCGGTGGACGGGCAAACCGTGGGCGTGGCCATCTTCGATAATCCCGCCAACCCGCGGTATCCCACGTACTGGCACTCGCGGGGGTACGGCCTGCACGCCGCCAACATTTTCGGCGTACGCGATTTCACCGGCGACAAATCGCAGGATGGCAGCATGACCATCGAGCCGGGCAACGAGCTTCACTTCCGCTACCGCGTAGTCATCCATAGCGGGAATACGGCCTCGGCGAAAATCGCGGAACTGTATAAGGAATACGCGGGCAAGAAGTAGTGGCCCCGGTGGAGCCGGATTGAACGGGCGTGTGACTGGCATGCGGGCCACCGCTCCCTAACGGTCGCGGCTCGGTACGAGGCTGCATTCATAGCCGCGACCGTTAGAAGCTGTGAAAAAAATCAATTTGGGCCGCCGATAAACACGGATTGAATCTTGTTTTCAATCCGCGTTTATCGGTGTTCATCGGCGGCCATAATTCTTTCATACGTTGCCGGCGACACGCCGTGAGCGGAGAGAGTATGAAGAAAGAGCATAAGAAAGTTGGAGAAGCCGGCCGGGTCGATGCCGACGAGATCCTTCCGGAGTACGACTTCAGTCACGCTCAGCCGAACAAGTATGCGTCGCGGTACGCCGCGGGCAGTGTGGTGGCGGTGCTTGAGCCAGACGGCGTCTCGCCGGGGTGCCAATTCCGTTCTACGCTAAACAAATGAGGATGAAACCGCGCTCTGGCCGCCTTGTGGCCGCTTTCTCGATCTCGATTGCTTTCATGCTGCCTCTCTCGTCGGAGACGGCGCCGCCACACGCGCTGACGCTGCCGCTCGAGTGCGCCAGCGGCGATTGCTCGCTGCTTCACGGCGCGCCGCAGACGGCGGGGATGCGCAGCGGGTTCGTCCGGCTGAAGCCGGGCGACTCGGTTGGCTGGCACACCACCGGGCAGAACGAAGAGTCGCTGGTGATCCTGCACGGGCAGGGCGACGCGCTGATCGAAGGCGAGCCAGGACGATCGTTCACGGCGCCGGGATTTGTTTATATCCCTCCGGCAACGCGCCATGACGTCAAGAATACCGGCGGCGAGGTATTGGAATACGTGTACGTGGTGGCGCCGGCTAAGACGCCGTAGCGGCGGGCGAGATCAAGCGCAGCGCGCGCGGCAGCACCTCCGCCTCGAGTGGCAACGCCCCGACCGGATCGCCGTCCATTTCCAGCGGCGTAGCGGTTCGAGCTTCGACGCGCACGCGGGCCGCGCACCAGTGATGCACTTTCGGGTGCGAGTAGATATCGCCTGAATAGAGGAGCCGGAGATTGGCTGCCACCTCGATGACGCCGACGCGCTCGACCAGCGTGACGTCAACCAGTCCGTCGTCGATTTCGGCTTGGGGCGCAATCAGGATGCCGCCTCCCTGGTAGCGTCCGTTGGCGAGGGCCACGATGGTGGCGTGAAACTCGACCGGGGCGGCATCGTCCAGCCATAGCCGCAGATGGAATGAGCGGCCGGCGGCAAGGGTGGGGAGCGCGGCGGCAAGATAGCGGGCGCGGCCGGGAAAAACGCGGCTCCAGCCGCGCACGCGCTCGACCGCTTCGGCGCCCAGACCGAAGCTGGCTACGTTGACAAAGTGACGCTCGCAGCGGTCGCCGGCCGGGCCGCGAAAGCGCACCCGGACCACGTCCACCTCACGGACCGCGCCGGCGGCCAGCGTTTCGACCGCGTGGCGCAGCCCGGCCAAGCCTATGGTTCGCGCGAAATCGCCGCTGCTGGCCAGCGGCAATACGCCGAGTCGTACGCCGGAGGCGCTCGACAGGATTCCGTTGACCACCTCGTTCAGCGTTCCATCGCCGCCGACGGCGATCAGCGGGTCGAAGCCGGCCCCGGCCAGTTGGTGAGCGAGAGGAGTGGCATGGCCCGGTCCTTCGGTGAAATGCGCCACCAGGGGACCGAGGCGCTCCTCGAGCAGACGGGCAACCGCCGGCCAGCGGCGACGGGCTACGCCGCCGCCGGCGTGCAGGTTGACGATCGCCGCCGTGGCCATACAGGAGAACCTGCATCAGATCGTAGCATCTTGCCAAAACAAACTAACGGATTCAGCCCGTAGTGCGTCAAAATCTACTCATGAACATCACCATTTCGGGCGCTTCCGGTTTCATCGGGCGGCGTCTGCTGAAGAGCCTCGCCAAGGCCGGCCATTCGCTGCATGTGCTGAGCCGCCACGCGGGCACCAACCTGCCGGCCGGAGTGCGCATATCGACGTGGGACCCCCTCAAGGGGCCGCCTCCCGCGGAGAGTGTGCGCGAGGCCGATGCCATCATCCACCTGGCGGGCGAACCCGTGGCGCAACGCTGGACGGCCCAGGCCAAGCGGCGCATTCGCGAGAGCCGGGTGGCGGGGACGCGCAATTTGGTGGAGGCGCTGGCCACGCTGACGCAGAGGCCGAAAGCTCTGATTTGCGCATCGGCCATCGGGTACTACGGCTCGCGAGGCGATGAGGTTCTTACGGAATCTTCCGCGCCCGGGAGCGGCTTCCTGCCGGAAGTGTGCGCGGCGTGGGAGAGAGAGGCGCAGGCCGCGGAGGCNNTTGTTCCAGTTCGCGGTGGAGAGCAAGGCCCGGGGACCTCTGAACGGGGTGGCCCCGAATCCCGTAACCAACTCGGATTTCACGCGTGAACTGGCTCGCGCTCTGCGGCGGCCCGCAGTGTTCCCCGTTCCGCGATTCGCACTGCGGTTGCTGTTTGGCGAAATGGCGGACGTGCTGCTCGCGAGCCAGCGGGTGGCGCCCGGGGCGGCCGAGGCCGCCGGATTCCGGTTTCGCTTTCCGCAACTGGCCCCGGCGCTGGAAGGGCTGCTCCGGCGATAGAAATTCGGGGACAGGCAGCGAAGTTTCGCAAAAACCGCGAAATTCGTAGCCTGTCCCCAGTCGCGTATAATAAATAAGTAACGGAGAGGACTTGTGTCGTTGCGCGCGCTTTTTCGTCTTTTCACCCAGATCCAGTTGATGCCCGTCATGGAAAACGGCGAGGAGATCCTCGTCGGCGGGCAGGCCGTGCTGGAAGGCGTCATGATGCGCGCCCCCCACAGTTACTGCGTGGCGGTCCGCAAGCCGGACGGCGAAATCGTCACCGAAGAGGCGCCGCTCGCGCGCATGTCCGAAAAGTACAAGATTTTCAAGTACCCGGTCATTCGCGGCGTGGGGACCCTGTGGCAGGCCATGACCCTGGGGCTCAGGGCCCTGCGATTCTCCACCAACGTGGCGCTTCAGGACCCCGACCAGGCCGCGGCCAAAGGGCCGCCAAAAGAAATCCCCGCCTGGGCCATGGCCGCCAACCTGGTTTTCACATTCGGCATGTTCATTTTCATGTACAAGTTCGTGCCGCTTCTTCTAGTGACCAAGTTGCAGAAACTGTTTCCGGCTCTGGCGGGCCGCGTGTTGTTCAACATCGGCGATGGCTTAATCCGCATGGCCATTTTCCTGGCCTTCATGTTCGCCATCTCTCTTCTGAAAGATATCCGGCGTGTGTTTGAGTATCACGGCGCGGAGCACAAGGTGGTTTTCAATTTTGAATCGGGCCAGCCGGTGACGGTCCCCAACGCGCAGCGGTTTACCACGTTTCACCCGCGGTGCGGCACCAGTTTCCTGTTCGTCGTATTGATCCTGTGCATCCCTATCTACACGCTTATCCCCTTCGACGGGTTCCTGCCGAGATTTCTTTCGCGCATCGCGCTGCTGCCGCTCATCGCGGGCCTGAGCTACGAGGTGATCCGCTTCGCGGCGAAGCGGCGCGGCGGGTTGCTGGCCACGCTCGCCGCGCCGGGCCTCTGGCTCCAGCGCATCACCACCAAACCGCCGGCCGACGACCAGACGGCGGTGGCCATCCGCGCGCTCGAAGGCGCCATGGCCCTTGAAAAGGCGCAAGGCGGACAACTGGTCATCGCCTGACCATCCATGCAATTCGTTCCCAAACTCGATCAGCTCGAAGAACGCTTCGAGGCTCTCACNNTTGCGCGCCATGGCGCAGGAAGAAATCACCAGCCTCGAGCCGGAGATGGCCCGCCTGGAAGAGCATCTCAAGGTGCTCCTGCTGCCCAAGGACCCCAACGACGACCGCAACGTGGTGCTCGAAATCCGCGCCGGCACGGGCGGCGATGAAGCCACGCTGTTTGCGGCCGAGATCTTCCGCATGTATTCGCGCTATGGGGAGTCGCAGAACTGGAAGGTCGAGGTGACCTCCGCCAGCGAGTCTGCCGTGGGCGGGCTGAAGGAAGTCATCGCCCTGGTGAGCGGCGACAACGTCTACAGCAAGCTCAAGTACGAAAGCGGCGTGCACCGCGTGCAGCGTGTGCCCGTCACCGAGCAGCAGGGGCGGGTGCACACTTCCGCCATCACCGTAGCGGTGCTGGCGGAGGCGGACGAAGTCGAGGTCAAGCTCGACCCCAAGGACGTTCGTATCGATACCTTCTGTTCCTCGGGCCCCGGCGGCCAGTCGGTCAACACCACCTATTCGGCGGTGCGCCTCACCCACTTGCCAACGGGCCTGGTGGTTTCCTGCCAGGACGAAAAATCGCAGATCAAGAACCGCTCCAAGGCCGAGCGCGTGCTGCGCTCGCGGCTTTACGAGTTGGAGCTCGAGAAACAGCAGGCGGCGCTGGGCGCGGAGCGGCGCAGCATGGTGGGGACCGGCGATCGCAGCGAAAAGATCCGCACCTACAACTTCCCGCAGAACCGCGTGACGGATCACCGCATCGGCCTGACGCTGCATCAACTGGATTTCGTGATGGAGGGGAAGATGGATGCCATCTTCGAAGCCCTTACCACCTATTACCAGGCCGAAAAGCTGAAGCAGCAGACCAATCAGGGCGCGCTCGTCTGAAACCCCCATGACGGTACACACGGCATTGCTCCAGGGTGTTCGCCTGCTGGAGGATGCCAGCATCGCCGTGCCCCGGCTCACCGCCGAGGTGCTGCTGGCGCACGCCATNNGAGCGTCTCAACGGCAAACCCACGCAGTACATCACCGGGCGGCAGGAGTTCTACGGGCGCGAGTTTCGGGTGACGCCGGACGTGCTGATTCCGCGCCCGGAGACCGAGCACGTGGTGGAAGTCGCCCTCCAGATGGCGCGCGGGGCCAAACGCGTGCTCGATGTCGGAACCGGATCGGGCGCGCTGGCGGTGACGCTGCAACTCGAAACCGGCGCCCAGGCATGGGCCACGGACATCTCGCCGGCGGCCGCAGCCGTTGCCGCCGGGAATGCCCTGCGCCTCGGCGCGCCGGTAAACGTGGTGATCTGCGATCTGATGGAAGCCATCGCCGCCGGCGCCATGGGCCTGATCGTCTGCAACCCGCCCTACGTGCCGATCGCCCAGAGGCAGGGCTTGCAGCGGGAGGTCCGCGACTGGGAACCCCACGTAGCGCTCTTCGCCGGCGAGACCGGGTTTGAAATCTACGATCGTATCGTGGCCGACGCCCCGCGGGTCCTCGGCCCCGGCGGTTGGCTCATCATGGAGCTGGGCTTCGGCAGCCGCGACTACGTCGCCAACCTTCTGGGCGGATGGCGGGAGGTGCGGATTGAGCCGGACCTGGCCGGCATCCCAAGGGTGATCGCCGCACGCCATGTCCTGTGAGACCACGTGACCCGGAAGGGAACAGCAGTAAAATGAGGGGTGGCCAACTGGCATCGGTTCACACCGTCAAACTTCGAGTACGATTTCGAACGCGACGAGCTTTTCGATCATCGAGTCACTTTCAACGAGGCCGTCGATTGCTTCTTCTCGGACTTCGAGATTCGACGAAACAAAACTTATCGTGACCGTCACCAGTTGATCGGCAGGACGCTCGGCGGCAGGAGGCTCAAGATCATTTTCCAGATGAAGCCGAAGAATGTGGTTCGCATCATTACAGGTTGGCCTTTATGAGTACAAGAAAGAACACGAAAACCACAATGCCGGACCAGGAAGGAATCGACCGGCTCGTCATTTCCCAGGCGGCTGACGACTCCGCCTGGGAAGCGCCCATTCGAGTGAAGCGGTCCAAACCAGCCTCTCTGGCGATTCCCGGCGAGCTGGCAGCACGCGCAGCTTTCTTGGCCAGGCTTCACCGCGAGGCCGGTGTTGCCCAGTGGGTCGAACGGGTCGTTCGGGAGAGAGTCGAACTCGAAGAACTCGCCTTTACGGAGGCAAAGAAGAAGCTTGCTTCCTGAAGGTCCCCACTATGTACATCCGCGTGAACCAACGGGACAATGTGGGCATCATCGTCGACCCCGAGGGTGTGGCCGGGGGCACGCGCGAGTGGATACCCCAGTCCCACAAGATCGCCTTGTGCGACTTCGAGGCCGGCCAGCCGGTGCTGCGCTACGGCCAGACCATCGGGTTCGCCAACCGGACCATTCCGGCGGGGTCCTGGGTGCGGGAAGAAATGATCGATATGCCGGCACCGCCGCCGCTCGACCAACTGCCGCTCTCGACCGCCGTTCCCGCTCCGCTCCCNNGAGTACGCCGCGCGGCGTATCAAAGCCGAATTGCTGCCGCGCTTTTCCAACGTGGACGATGTGGTGGCCATCACCCACTCCTATGGCTGCGGCGTAGCCATCGATGCGCCCGGCGCCGCCATCCCCATCCGCACGCTGAAGCACATTTCGCTGCACGCCAACCTGGCGGGCGAGCCGCTAGTCGTCTCGCTGGGCTGCGAAAAACTGCAACCAGTGCGGCTGTTGGGGAGCGAGTCCAACGTGATTCGCCTTCAGGACCTACGCGGTTTCTCGGAAATGGTCGCGGCCATTATGGCTGCGGCGGAGAAGCGGCTGGTCGAGCTCGACCGCCGCCGCCGCGAGACCTGCCCCGCGGCCGGCCTAGTGGTGGGACTGCAATGTGGCGGGAGCGACGCATTCTCCGGGGTCACGTGTAATCCGGCCGTGGGTTACGCAGCCGACCTACTGGTCCGCGCCGGCGCCACCGTCGTCTTCTCGGAAGTCACCGAGGTGCGCGATGCCGTTCATCTGCTCACCCCGCGCGCGGAAACTCCGCAAGTGGCGCGCGCGCTCATCCGCGAAATGCAGTGGTATGACGAATATCTCGCGCGCGGGGAAGCCGACCGGAGCGCCAACACCACGCCCGGCAACAAGCGCGGCGGCCTGGCCAACATTGTGGAGAAGGCCCTGGGCAGTATCGCCAAGGCGGGCAGCACCGCGCTCCGGGCCGTGGCCACGCATGGCGAAAAGGTCACCGCCAAGGGCCTGGTATTCGCCGCCACACCCGCCAGCGATTTCATCTGCGGAACCCAGCAGCTCGCTTCCATGAACCTGCACGTGTTCACCACCGGGGAAGGCAGCCCCTACGGACTGGCGCTGGTTCCCGTGGTCAAGGTCTCGTCGCGTACGGCGCTGGCGGAGAAATGGCGCGATCTCATCGATATCGACGCGGGCCGCATCGCCACCGGCCAGGCCACCATCGAGCAAGTGGGCGGGGAGATCTTTCGCCTCATCCTGGATGTTGCCAGCGGCCGCAAGAAGACCTGGGCCGAGCACTGGGGGCTGGCGAATGCCCTCTCGCCGTTCAACCCCGGGCCCGTCACATAGAGCGTTCGGAGCCTTCGTCCCACATCGCCGCGCGTGCCTGTTGTATATTATGCGGTTAGCGCATGAAGCCTTCATGACCGAAAAGCATCCGATTACAGTGATGATTGTAGACGACCACCCGGTGGTTCGGGACGGTCTCCATGCAATGCTGTCCACGGAGGCCGACATTCAGGTGGTGGGAGAGGCGGGGACCGGAGCCGAGGCGCTGGATCTTCTCGCGAAATTGCGCCCGGCGGTGGTCTTGATGGATCTCTTGCTGCCCGATATTGGTGGCGCGGAAGTCATCAAGCGCGTCTGCTCCGCGCGCTCCGACACGAACTTCATCGTGCTTACAACCGTCGCCGGAGATGAAGAGATCTATCGGGCCCTGGAAGCGGGCGCTCGCGGGTATCTCTTCAAGGATATGGTGAGGAAAGAATTGGTCCGGGCCATACGGACGGTTCACGGAGGGCGGCGTTTTATTCCCGCGCAGGTCGGCAGCCGCATTGCCGAGAACCTTCCGCGGACGGACTTGAGCGCGCGCGAGATCGAAGTGCTCCAGCTCGTCGCCGCTGGATTGCGTAACAAAGAGATCGCCCCCAGCCTGGGGATAACCGAAGCCACAGTGAATGCGCACGTGAAACACATCCTGGAGAAGCTGTATGCTTCGGACAGGACCCACGCCGTGACCATCGCATTGCGCCGCGGCATCATCAGGCTGTGAGGACGTGCGGCGACGCCTCATGCGAGCCGGCTGGCGGAGGCCAGCCGGCCCGGTGCCTGTGCCTGGTTGGATGCCCAGCGCGCCGGAAGTGAATCTTGAACTGCGTCCGATTGCGTCAGGCCGAGGGCGCGTCCAAATCCACTTCTTCGGCAAACTCGAAATCCTGATCTGGCCAGTTGGCGTCGATGTCGGGCCCAGAGGGAGAGCCCCCCAGAACCACATCTTCGGCATCGCCCACTGGAATCAGCTTGGGTTGCTCGTACATACGGTATTGTCTCCTTTTCTTCTTGGGTTGCGTCGCCGGCTCGGCGTTCAAAACCGCTCCAGGACGCGCAGCTTTTGTTGGTAGCCGGGAGAATCGTTAACCACGCGGCCATTCACCTCCACCCAGGCGTGGCTCGCGAACGGGGCGGTCCGGCATCCGATCACGACTTGCGCCGCGATCCCGTATTGGCGCAGGAGGCGCACCGTGACCACCGATCGTTGCAGGCAAAGTACCGGCTTCCAGTAAAACGAACTCATGGCTGCCACTGTCCGGAGGACTACGGTCTCCATGCCGGAGCGGCTGGAGCGGCGGCCGCACGCCAAGCCCTGAAGTTTCCGGTGCACACCCTGGAAACCCGACGTGGCAGCGACCAGATCATAGCGGCACAACTCCCACAACGCCCGCGCCGCCAGCACTATCCGACCAAACGGCAGCATCGTCAACTTCCCATGTGGCGCGCCAGCAGCCCCTTGGCTTCCAAGTCGGCGACAAAGCCGGCGGCGTCCTGCCGGACCTGTTCACGCGGAACACCGTATTCACCGCTGATGTCCGCGGCGATGGTTTCCAGACTGGCATGATCGCGCAGTCCCCGCCAGATACGAGCTCCGATGCAGTTCGAGGAGAAGACCATTCCGCTGCCCACGTGGAGGAACACGATGCCAGAGTGGTCCAGAGAAGCCCTTGCATCGGGCGAGATCGCGAGCCGGACCTCGGCTCCGGATTCTTGTTGTGGCCGCGTTCTCTTGAGGAACCTGGATATTCGCTGCACTCTTCCGGCCTGCCCTCCGCCGGGACGAACCATTCTTGCTGGGAAGTTTCAACGTACGCCCCCTGCTTGTTTTGGCCCACGCGAATTCTTATGATTTTCTTATGGCTTTTCCAGGCGATTTTGGAGTACACACGGTTGGCTACCGTGGGATACTCGACCCCGAGGCGGATTGAGTGCCCGGCGCTCAGCGCAATCCGAGGAAAATGGGCGCGCGGCCCATCCCCCGCATCGTCCTGCTCATGGTCTGCGCGAATTCGCTCTGTGCGCTGGACGGAAGCCTCTCTACATTTCAATACCTGCACACTAGTTGGACGCAAGAAGAGGGTGCCGCACTTCCCGCCATTCAGGCTATGGCACAGACCTCGGACGGATATCTCTGGCTGGGAACGGGCAATGGGCTGATTCGATTTGACGGGGTACGCTTTGTCCACTGGGAGGCAGGGCCCGGCGAGGAGTTACCCGGCAAGGATATCCGATGTCTGCTTTCCTCTTCCCGAAGTGGCCTCTGGATCGGCACGGCCGCCGGCATTGGCCGGTTCGATCGAGGGCGCCTCACCCGCTATCCAGCAGCGGACCGCACGCTTGGCGTGGTGATCGCCATGGTGGAAGATCCGTCAGGAAGCGTCTGGATACTCCACGTGCGGGATACCAACACCAGGCTGGCGATCCTGCGGCAGGACGGTTCAGTCCAGACCTATGGTCCGGCGGATGGCCTGCCGGATCAGAGGCTGGCCACGCTTTTTCAAGATCGCGCCGCCAATCTCTGGATCGGTACATTCGGGGGTCTCTGCCGTTGGTCTCCGGGAACCCGGGCAGCCTGTTCCGGTGTGCCTTCTCGGCAGGTTCTCGCCGTGGTTGGCGACAGCTCGGGGGAGTTGTTGGTCTTTGATGGCGCCAGCAAGAGCATTCTCCGGTTCCGCAAGGGGAGATTCGAACCTGTTGTGACGGGATTAGAGAATGCGTCTCTCGGGGCGAGAGTCATGATGCGGGATCATGAAGGCAACATCTGGATCGGCACTACCGGCCAGGGATTGTTGCGCCTGCGCGATGGCTACGTGGAACGGTTCACACGGAGAGACGGGCTTTCGAGCGATCACATCAGCGCGCTATTGGAGGATCGCGAAGGGAACCTCTGGGCCGGAACCGCCAGAGGGGTGGATCAGTTTTCGACCCCTAAGAGCATCCATTTATCGACGCTGGACGGACTTTCCAGCGATTACGTCACTTCGGTTTGTTCGACGCGCCAAAGCGTCACGTGGGTGGGAACCGTCGGCGGCGGTTTGAACCGTGTTCAGGGGGGCCGAATCACCCCATACCCGATGGATTCCGGCTTGCCCAGCACCACCGTGCTTTCTTTGTACGCAGCCGCCGGCGGGCGGCTATGGGCGGGGACAACCGGCGGACTCGCCTACTTATCCGGGGATCGATTTGTCGAGATGCGCGCGCCGGGCGGCGCTCCCTTGGACAGCGTCTTCGCCATTACGGGAGATTCAAGCGGGACCGTGTGGCTTGCCGACAGCAAGAACAGAGTGCTTGCGATCCGTCATGGCGCCGCCCGGGTCTTATCGATTCCCGGCATGGAGAACCAGCAGATCTATCAGCTTCAGATCGACCGGCATGGGCGGCTGTGGGTGGGCTTTTATCAAGGCGGCGTGGCAGCCATCAAAGGAGATTCGACGAGGTTTTACGGGGCGCAAGACGGTCTCACGGGGGGGCCAGTGCAGGCCATCTATGAAGACCGGACCGGCGCGGTATGGGTGGGCACCGGCGCCGGGCTCAGCCGATTTCGCAACGGGTCCTGGACCGCCTGGACTGCGCAGCATGGCTTGCCGGAAGGCGGTGTGCAGGCGATCGTCGAGGACCATCGAAATGGGTTGTGGCTGGCCACGGGCGACGGCTTGTTGCGGCTGGACACGGCGGAACTGGACCAAACACCGGATGGTTCCCCAGGGCATCTCGCGTTCGCGCAGTACGGCCGGAGCGACGGGCTGCGCCTGGCAAATAGCACCGGCATGACGGGGCCCCGGCTGGCCAGATCCGATGATGGACGCCTTTGGGTTCGCACCGAAGACGGCATCGCTGTCGTCGATCCGGCCCGCATCCGCAGCAATCCGCTGCCTCCCCCGGTAGTCATCGAACAGATGGTGGTAGATGGCCGGCCGGTGGAGATCCATTCGGCTTCCGAGGTTGCTTTTCGCGGCCGTGAGCTGCAGATCGCATATACCGGTCTGAGCCTGACGGTTCCGGAAAGAGTCCGCTTCCGATATAGGCTGGACGGTTTTGACCACGCATGGACAGATGCAGGCACACGGCGCAATGTGGCGTACGTCAACCTGCCGCCGGGCCGGTATCGATTCCATGTGATTGCCTGCAACAACGACGGGGTCTGGAACACGTCGGGCGCCAGCCTTGCGTTTCGTCTGGCCCCGTACTTTTACCAGACCATCTGGTTCGCGGTGTCATGCGCGGGAGTGCTGGCTCTCCTGATCTGGGGATTCTACCGGTTGCGCGTTCGAAGGCTGGTTTCCCGATTCCAACTGGTAGCCCAGGAACGCGCGCGCGTGACCCGCGAATTGCACGACTCTCTGCTGCAAGGCTTCTCCGGCGTGGTGTACCAACTGGAAGCCGCGGCACGCCTGTTCGAAAGCAATCCGGAGCTGAGCAAGGAACGGCTGGAGCACGCGATCAACCAGGCAGACCAGTCTCTTGGGGAGACTCGCCGTACCATCATGAGCATGCGTCTTCCAGCCCTGGAAGACCACACGCTGCCAGAGGCGTTATCCGCCATTGGCGCCCAGCTCACGAAAGGCACACCCAGTACTTTCCATCTCACCGTAAGAGGCCTCGTCCGGCAACTCCGCTACGATGTGCAGGCGAACCTTTACCTGATCGGCCGGGAGGCAATCACCAATGCTGTAAATCATGCGGAGGCTCGGCGAATACACGCGCAAATGATGTACTCGGAAGGAGAAGTCCGGCTCACGGTCGAGGACGATGGGGCGGGTTTCGATCGGGAAACAGCCATGGAAAAGAAGGATCACTGGGGAGTGGCCGGCATGCGGGAGCGGGCAAACCAAATCGGCGCCAGCTTTACGTTGGAAAGTGCGCCTGGCCGGGGGACAAAGATCGGCGTGAGCGTGGAATGCAAGAAATAATTGGTGGCGCGAAATTCGGGGACAGGCAGCGAATTTCGCAAAGGCGGCGAAATTCGAGCCAGTCCCCATGGCGCTTTTCATCCGTGTTCATCCGTGGCCATAATTCTTGCGTTGGCGGCGGAGTTGTGGCTGTTCCGAAGCCAGAACTCGAACAGGATCAGTTGTCGCAACTGGAATGCATTGCAGTCCAGGCCTTCCGTAAACCGTGTCAGCCGCTCCATGACGCTGGGGCGGTCCACATATCCGAACTCGACCATGCGGATCTCTCCCGGCCGCTTAAGAAGCTCGGCAGCCATGGGGACCAAGGCTTGGCGAAAGACGCGTTCGTATATGCCTTTGGACCGTCTCTTCAGGATCGCAGGCGGAAGGAGCCCGGCGAACGCGCGGCGCATGAGGCGCCTCGGTTCGCCGGGCCGGCAAACCACAGCCGGTGGAATAGTCAACATAAACTCGACGAGGGGACGATGGGCAAATGGGTGGGTATACGAAACATGCTGTAGCGGCTCGGGGGCCTGAAGCAGGCGTCCGGACAGCATTTCACTCAGCGTGCGGAAGCGCCCCCGGCGGCCGGGGCTGGCCGCTTGCCAGCGGAGTTCGCTCTGTCGATTGCAACCGCCGAGGGCGACCCGTTTGCGGAACTCCGGCGCAAGGGAATCGATGTGCTTGTAGCGGTCGAACAGGGTTGCGGAGACGCTGGGGGCCGCCCAGGAGGAATAGTTCGTTCGCAGGGCGCGCCACAAAATGGAATAGATCGGCACCCGCAACGATTGGCTCCACGAGAACGCCTCGCGCGCCGCTTGCAGAAACCGATGCTGCCGGAGGTAATCCGCAACCTGATCGGAGTCGTCGACCATATTCCCCATGATGAAGTCTCCAAGCTGGCCGGTGAGGAACACGCTTGAACCGAAACCCTCCATCAAGCGAGCCAGTTCCCGGAAGCGCGGCTCCCACCAAGCAGGAGCGGCGCCGCCGGACTGGCTGGGCGCCACGAATGGAAGCTTTTCCAGTTGGAGGTGGATGCCAGAAAGGTTGCACGCGCGCTCCACCGCCCGGAAGTACTTCTCGTCGGTGGAGCCTTCGTGGGTGTAGCTCAAGGTGATGAGTTCCGGGGAACGGTGGGAATCCGCGTTCTGAAGCTGGGCCGCCATACAGACAATCGAGGATGAATCGAGACCGCCGCTCAGCTCCGCGCATACTGGTCCCTGCGATCTCAATCGGACGCTCACCGCCTGCCGGAAGAGGGTCCTCAGTTGCTCCTCGTAACACTGGTCATCCTGAAATCGAGTCTCTCCATCGACCGGCAGGTCCCAAAATGGTTGTGTCGCAATGCGATCCGGCGAAACGCATACCGCGCAGCCTGGGGGCACGGGGTACACTCCCCGGTACGGGGTCCGGTGCGCCGCAGTGGCATGCGTCAGGAAGTTGGCGACGTACTCCTCGTCGAGCTCATCGATGCCAGTCCAACGGATCAGCTCGGAAAGACGAGACGACCAAAGCAGGCGATCGTTCCCGCGGTAGTAGTAGAGCGGGCGTATTCCGGCATAATCGCTCGCCAGCACGACACTGCACAATCTGCCGTCCCAAATGGCGAGGCTCCAATCCCCGACCAGACCGCGGAAGCCGGCGGCTCCCTTGCTCTGATAGGCCTTGACGGCCAAGCCGGCAGTGGTGGAGGGTGGCTGGAAGCCGCAGCTTAGCTCAAGCCGCAGATCCTCTTGGTTATCCAGACGGCCATCCCAGGTGCAGACGCTCCCGTCGGGCGATCGGGAGAAATTATCGTCTTCGGAAGAACCGGGGGGCGAGCCGGCGACTCCCATGATCAATCCCTGGCTCCGGAAGCAGTGCGCCGGCTGCCGATCGGAATCCCCCAGCGCGCGGCTGATCCGGGCTTCATCGGCGGCGGAAATGGGACGGCGGTCGAAGTAGAAAATGCCGGCCAGTATGCTCATCCTGCTTTGGTCTCGGGTGGCGGCCTGTGCCGGCATGTTCAGATTCCTCTGGCGAACTGGCACGAGTTCCAGACCAGGTTCAAGGAGATGGCGAGTTCCTCTCTATCACGAGGGGCATAGACCATCACCAACGTTTCGGGCATAACGCCGGCCCGGACCAGCGGGTGCTGTTCGGCCCAACCGAGCCGCACCATTCGATCGCGCAAGGGATTCGGCAAGGTGAGATGAATACTGCCCTCGGGAAGAGGATGGAGATGGCAAAACTCGTGGGCGTCGATAAAAGCGCTCGCGGGGCCGCCGGCGCACCTGTCGGGCAGCCACAAGGCGTGACTTTTCGGGGAAGCCATCCGGCTCTGTTTAGATCGCACGTCGGGAAGGCTGAGGCTCAGCTCGATGAGCTCTGCCGCAATCTCCTCCGGTGGCCACTGATCCAACTGAACGTGAGGAAGAGCCGGCCGGGTCCGGGGGCGAGGCCCCCATCTCGGCGGCGCGATATGACATATGGCCGCTGCGCTTTCCAGAACCTCCATGCGGAGCCCTCTCCCTATAGGCTGAGAGTAGCGTACGATAGAATCCCGGCCGCGAAATCGCCCTGGTCAACAGGCCAGCCATGAACAGATTTGATAATCGCTCAGTCGCCAGAAGAGATGCGGCCGTCAGCTAGCCGTCGGCTACCCTCGCGGACTTTCGCAGGACGCATCTGGAGACGCTGAGCCAGTTGTTGTTGAAAGCTGGAGGGAAAAGCTTCCAGCAGTTGGCGAAGGTTCTGGCCGCCAAGGGGGAGTTGGAGCGGGACCTGGGAAGCGCGCAGCCGGGAGGAAAAGCTCCCGGCGAATGCGCCTCCGCAAGCTGAGCTGTTTCCTTTTATAGACCAAATGGGCTATACTGGCTATTACGTTAGATACATGACGGGACCAGGAGCGCTCCAGGGGCCACATAGCGGAGCGTGATCGACATGGGGATGAATCTGTACAAGGCGATTCAGTACCTCAACGCCCAGAAAGAAAAGCTGGAGCGCGTAATCGCGTCGTTGGAGGAACTGCAGCGGAGCGGCGCCCCCGGCGCGGATGTGGCGCCGACCGCGGCCAAGCGCCGCGGTCGCAAATCGATGAGTTCCGCGGAGCGCGAGGAAGTTTCCAAACGCATGAAAAAGTACTGGGCAAGTCGCCGAAAGCGTGTGAATACCGCCGGGGCTATCTAGCCGAGGGCGGCCTACCCGGCCTTCAACATTCTGCCGGTCACTGTATCAGAAATAGGGCTTGAATTGCCCGGCGGAAGCACTGAGCTGCTTGTTTGTAGTCTTCGGCTCCTTGTTCGATCAACCTTTGAGCCGCCCGCCACTGCTGGAATAACTTATGATCCTGGCGTCTTCGGAGGAGACGACGGGCCAATTTCGCCTCTGCGGCCAGGGCGTCGATCAGCCGCTGTGCAGCCTCCGACACCGCCTTGTGCAAGGCCTCGGGATCAGGGGCACTCGAAACCATTCTATGAGGGTGGAGCATTCGGGCGATCTTCGGAATGCCAGATCTCGTTATCCGACAATACCCAGTTTTGATAACAGCGCAGTCCGGCCAAGGGACTCAGAATCGCTGGCGCATGCCCATGCCCTAGTCTCGATGGCTGTGTGGCCAAAAAGGGTTCAAGTGGTCGTCATTCAAGATATGAGGCGTTCAAGACCATTTTCCCCTTATAATGAACACATGCCTTCTGTGACCGCTAAATACAATGTTTTGAAGAGCAACGGACTGGAGGCGCTCAGGTCGGACGATCCCGGGCGCTTTCAATATCGGGCCGAGGGAGGAGCTTACCTTGACCTCAGGGGCCTGCCGCTGGAAGCGTTGCCGGAAATCGACGAGGACGCGATCACCAAGCTATGCCGTATCGTGCGCGGGCTTCAGTTTGCGATGGCAGACGGAGCCGAGTCGGGCCATGTCGGTGGCTCATCCTCAAAGACCGAGCAGATTCTGACGCTGCTGGCGAGCGGCATTTTGGGGTTCGATCCATTGAATCCGAAACACCCGGGCCGAGACCGGTTGGCCTGGTCGGCGGGCCACACTACGCCCTTGTTTCACGGCGTCGTATCGCTGATCTATGAATGTCTGCGCAGAAAGGGTGTGGCGCTCTCGCCGGCGGCGCAGAGCTATACGGTTTATCCGGAGCAACTGGCCCGCTTCCGGCGTTGGGGAGGGCCGAGCGGTCACGTGGAATCGGAGTATGCGCTGGCCGACACCTCGACCGGCTCGTCCGGTCACGGGTTCTCGGCAGGGCTGGGGTTTGCCGTCCTGCACCGCTCCTGCGGTCTGGCCACCAAGGCGTTCGTCATCGCCGGCGATGCCGAGAGCGAGGAGGGGATGAGTTATGAGTTTCGCAATTTGGCCTCGACGCTGGGGGTGCGGAACCTGATCGTCACCATGGACTACAACAACTTCGGGATCGACGGACCGATCACCGAGGTGCTGCCGTCNNTTCGGAGGCGAGAAACCGACGGTGGTGATGTGTCATACGACGAAAGGCCTGGCGTATGGCAAGCTCGAGAACTCGCCCGATTCCCACGGCGCGGTACTTCCGCACCCGGAATACGTGGTGGCGATGCAGAAGCTTGGCTTCCCGATCCCGGGTGTCAAGGGCGACACCGCGGCCGATGTCCGAGTGGTGATGGACGCGTTAGGCGAGACCGAAAGTGCCTATCTGCTGGAGCGCCTGGAGGCGGACGCGCGGCTGATCCCGCCGGAGGAGGAGCTGGTGGAGCGCATGAAGACGGCGCTGGCGGGCCGTCCCTTGGTGGATTACCGGAAGATCGAGCGCCCGGCCGAGATGCCGCCGGAGTTGGTGTTCAAGGGCGGCGATTCGGTGGCTATCCGCAAGGCCACGGAAGCATGGTTTCTCTGGGCCATGAAACAGACGGCGTTCTTCTATATCGGCGCCGGCGACCTGATGAAGTCGGTCCTCACCGGCAAGGCGGAGAACGTCTACGGAGTGATCAAGCCGGACAACGTGCTGGGGCGCGGGATTCGTTTCGGAATCGCGGAACAGAACATGGCGATGATGTCGGGCGCCATGTCGCAGGATACGCTACCGGGAGGGTTCCGGCCCATGACGGCCTTCGCCACCTACGGCGTATTCACGTGCATCATGGCGAATCCGGTGCGCATGACCCTCATCAACAGCGCGGTCAATCCCAGCGCCTCGGCATTCTTCATTATGCTGGCGGCGCACGACGGCCTGGAAACCGGTGAGGATGGGCCTACGCACCACGGCCTGTTCTGGATGTCGCTGTACACGGCGTATCCGGGGATCAAGGTCTATAAGCCGCTGGACGCCAACGAGGCGGTGGAAATGCTGTTTCACGCCGCGCAGCGCGGAGAGCCCGTAGCGTTCTCATGCACACGGCCGGGCACCCCGGTGTTGAAGCGGGGCGACGGCGTGCCCGAGGCGCGGGAGGCCATCAACGGCGCTTACGTTTTCAAGCCATTCCGCGGGAACGGGAAGCCGAAGAAGGTGCTGGCGATCTGCGGCGGGCAGGTGATGCACAACGCGCTCGAGATTCTGCCGGAGCTCGAGGAGCGGTTCGATGTCAAGATCGTGGCCGTCACGTCGCCGCAGCTCTACGAGGACTTGAGACGAACCGACCCGTCAAAGGCAGCCGCGATTTTATCCGACGAAGAACGACAGTATGTGGTCGCCTTGCACAACGGATGGCCGGGATTCCTGTACCCCTTCGTTGTGTCTGGGGATTATCAGAGCCGCCTCTTCGGCACGGACCACTTCTCCAGGTCGGGGAAGCCGGACGAGATCTACCGGAATGCAGGCTTCGACACCGAAGGGCTTCGGAGGAAGATCCTGAGCGGCTCGAAATAACGACCGGCACTTTTGAGGGCAGGCGGCACCGCCTGCCCCACCTTACTTCTGGCGCAGGTACGAATCGTCGCCTTTGATCCAGTCCTCCCGAATCGGCGAGAAGAGCTCCATGATGACGGTATCTTCGAGAGCTTCGTTGCCGTGCGGGATATCCGGCGCCACGTGGACCATCTGGCCCGCCTTGAGCACAAATTCTTCGTTGCCCACGACCATACGCACCGCGCCTTTTTCGACAATAGTGACCTGATCGTTGATATGGTGGTGCGACGCCACCTTGTTGCCTTTGTCAAAACGGAAGTGCGCCACGGTGATGGCTGTGCCGTGGAGGGCTTTGCGCCCGGCAAGTGGATTCAACTGCTCTTCGGCAATATCGTCCCACGTTTGGATTTTCATGGCCCTATTTTAACATGCCAGACAGCATGATCCGCTCGGTGCCGGAGCCGCGCCGGATAGAATAGGGTATGCGAAGACGAACTTTTTTTGGGGCTGCATTGGCCGGCATCGGCAGCGCAGCCGCCGCCAGGCCCGCCAAGCCCAAGGTTGGCGGCATCCCCATGCGCACCCTGGGCAGAACCGGGGTCAAGCTCACCTGCATCGGCATGGGAGGCGCCCGGTTCCATCTGATCTCGATGGAGGATGGTGTGGCGGTGGTTCGCCGCGCGTATGACCTGGGGATCAATTACTTCGACATGGCTCACAGTTATGCGGATGGCTACGCTGAAAAGGTTTACGGCAATGCCATCCCTCCGTTCCGAAAAGATATCTTCCTCACCACGAAGAGCGGGAAACGGACAAAAGGGGAAGCCGAAGAGGAATTAGACCTCTCGCTCAAATCGATGAGGACGGATCACGTGGACCTGTGGCAGATGCACGGCGTGAACCATATGCAGGAAGTGGAGCAGATTTTCGCGCCGGGCGGCGCGATCGAGGCGTTCGAGGCGGCGAAGAAGGCCGGCAAGTGCCGCTTCATCGGCTACTCGAACTGCCGCGATCCTCTGGTCCATGTCGCCATGCTCAAGCACGCGGAGAGGTTTGACACGGCGCTGATGCCGCTGCACGTGGCCGATACGTCCTATTCGGACTCGCCCGCCATGAGCTTCATCCAGACGGCGCTTCCGGCGGCGATCGAGCGCGGGGTCGGAATCTTCGGCATCAAGGTTTTCGGCAACGCCTTCCTGCTGCGAACGTTCAGCGCTCCCGACTGCCTGAAGTATTCACTGAGCCTGCCGGTGACGGCGTGCCCGCTGGGCTTCAACACCATCGGTCAACTGGAGGACGATGTACGGGTGGCCCAGAACTTCAAGCCGCTCACGGCAGAGGAGAAGAAGGCCCTCGAAACTCGTGCCGGCGCCGATAAGTTCGATGTCATCAAGGGCCCGGCGCTCGAGTACTGGAAGACCCGCTGAGCCGACATTCCCGAATCCGCGTGAATCTCCGCCGTCCCGTGCTTCATCCAAACATATGAGGACCCAAGGAGGGGAATTCACGATGTCCAGCAAAATAGGATTCATCGGTCTCGGCGTAATGGGCAGGCCCATGGCGCGAAACCTCTTGAAGGCGGGGAACAAGGTAGTGGTTTACGATATCTTTCCCGCCGGCGTCAAGGAGTTGGTCGCGGCCGGCGCCACGTCGTCCTCTTCGGCCAAAGGCGTCGCGGAACGGTCCGATATCATTATCACGATGCTGCCCGACGGGCCGGACGTGGAGAAGGCGGTCCTTGGCCCGAATGGCGTGCTCGAAGGCGCACGGCCCGGTTCCACGCTGATGGACATGAGCTCCATCAACCCGATCGTGTCGCAGAAAGTCGGCAAGGCTTGCGCGGAGAAGGGTGTGGAATTCCTGGATGCGCCCGTGAGCGGCGGCGAGCCCAAGGCCATCGACGGCACTCTGGCGATTATGGTCGGCGGGGACCGAGCGGTTTTCGACAAGCTGTCGCCCATCCTTCACTTGATGGGTTCTTCGGTGACCCTTACCGGTCCGGTGGGCGCGGGTAACATGACCAAGCTCGCCAACCAGATTATCGTGGCCTGCAACATTGCCGCGATGGGCGAAGCCCTGGTACTGGCCACCCGAGCCGGCCTCGACCCGGAAGTGGTTGTCAACGCCATCAAAGGCGGTCTGGCCGGCAGCACGGTTTTGAACGCCAAAGCGCCCATGGCGATCGCGCGCAATTTCAAACCGGGTTTCCGGATTCGCCTCCACCAAAAAGATTTGCGTTATGCCCTGCAGGCCGCCGAAGAATATAAGGTGCCGCTGCCTCTCACCAGCATCGTTCAGGGGCTGATCATGTCGCTGATGAACGAGGGCAAAGGCGACTACGACCACTCCGGCATCGTCACCGCGATTGAGAAGATGGCCGGCATTGAGATCGCCAGGCCGGCTGGAGCCACCGAGCATCTTCGCGTCGCTGCCGACTGACGGCCGCCCGCGTCAGCCCGTAGCGCCGCACCGGCACTTCGGCTGGCACGCCCGACAGAACGGCTTGCCGCAGTTGGGACACGCCGTCAAGCAGGATTTGCAGAGGAAGTGCACACGGTCGTCGCACAGGAACAGCGGATGTGCCCGGCCGAAACAGCTTTCGCACCACGGCGATTCGAGCGGGCCGAGGGCAGGATTCCAATCGAGCTTCGCCAACCGCTCGGCTTTCTTCATCGCGAACTGCCGGGAAGGTTCTCACGGCGGCCCATATTTCGGCGAGTTCCCAAGACGCGCTTCGGACGCCACACGTCACCACCTGTCCGGGACCGACTACCCGTCCAAGTGCCGCTTACGTTCAAAACTCTCTGCAAGCAGATCGTCTAACAAAGATTTCGAAGCCCGGAAGTTCGTGGCCGCCAAGCGTGCCAGGGCCGAGGGAAGATCTACGAATCCAAGTATCGCGGCTGCCCTGAGTACACCCAGAGTTCCGGTGTTCGGAATATTTCGCCGGTTGGCTTCTGCGCGACCAGCGGCATCATCGATGATTAACAGCACGTCGGACTCCTGCTGCGCTAGAAGAATTGCCGCACGCTCACCCTCGCCAAGCTGGTTCAGGGCAGTTTCATCGCGATGGATATCTACTCTGCGAACCTCGAGCCAGCCGGGCTGCGACCGAACCCACTGCAGGACTTCCGATGGCGCCCCATCATCTTGCAGCTCCGCCAGAACTTCGGCAGGAACCAAGACTTTGTCATACAGACGATGGAGGATGGCGATTTCTCCGATCATCACCAGATAGTTGAGGGGTGAGGTGTCTGAGACGACGACCGTCATTTGGAGAATGCGATGGCAGTCTCGCTGTCGGCGACAATCTGCTCCAACGTAGTTGGCAGGGGCACGCCGTGCGCTTTGAGGAACCCGTCCATCTCGTAGCGAGATCGAATGCCCAGCATCTCACGGGCCTGGTGTTCGGTCAGTTTGCCGGAACGCACTCCTTCGAGGGCCAGGGCTTCGATTGCCACGCGGGTGATGCCGCCGGGCTCGGCGCCGAACTGGCGCGCCACCTCTTCGGGAACATCCAAATGAACGTGCATGCCGACTCTTCCTCAACCATTATCGCGCAGGCGCGAGGGGGTTGGCGAGAACAGTTGCTGAGGAGATCAGGCGGGCAGCGATGGGTCGGGATTCAGGACAGACAAGCCCTCGGCTGCCGCCACCTCGCCCAATTTCTTGTCTGCTGCGACGAAGTTCTCAATTAAACCTTGCTCACGCAGATCGAGGGCAACGGCCAACTGGAGGGAGTCGAGCGTCCGGAGGCGCTGCCGTGTCCAGTGTTTTTCAATGAGTTGTTCGGCCATCCCGTAGTGAAATTCCGTTAGCGCGAACACCTCAATCAAGCCTGCCACCAGGTCGGACTTGAAACGAGCCAACGACAGCCGCGCGTCCCGTTCCGTGATCGCCCGCATGCGCAGTTTACCGGCAAACGCGGATCGAACCTCAACCACGGCGAGGCGTGAAACCAGGATGCGACTTTCCGGCTCCGCGAAGATCTTCTGAATGGTCGCCGAACCCGCCTCCGGGTGATAGAGCTTTACGACGGCGCTGGAATCCAGAAAGTAGGAAGCCACTCAGAGCCGATCCTCGCGCTCGGCAGTGATGTAGTCGGCCCACGAGCTCTTGTCCTTGGATAGCATCTGGCGCACTTCTTCGAGCGTCGGAATCGAGTCCACCGATGCGAGTTCGCGCCTGGCCCGCTCGATGAATTCCACGTCCGGGTGGCTGTGTCTGGGCGTGTCCGAGCCGATGCCGATCGTCACGGTCACGCGCTCGCGTTCGGCAAGCGGCAGCGGCTCCAAAGGACGGAGCACGCCATTTTCATATATGGCCTCCACTTGCTTGGTCATGACATCCCTATTCTACGCCGATCCTTTGCTTCTCGCTTCGAGATGCGACGGTCTGGGAAGTCGGCCCGCGGCGCCGCACACTGTGTGGGCATCCGCGATCCGCGCGGCCCGCCCAGTCTAGCGGCTAAGACGAGCGGGTTCCGCGGCGGCAGGCGCGCCGCGGAGCAGGCCTTCCGTGCTCAAGTCCTCACCAATCTCCGGCCAGTGAATCCCATAGCCTGCGCCGCTTACTTTCCAGCGAGATCGCTGTTCCATGGTAGCGCTCAAAAGCCGGGGATACCACGTCAGGGGAACGATGATGGTGCGCCCGTCTGCGAGGTCCACCGCCAGTGTGTCCTCAGTGACGTGTACGTCCCGTACGCGTTCTCCGGAATTAAGATGGGAAACGGTCATGCCATTTCTCACAGCGCCGCGACGTGTCGTGGGGTCAATTCCAGGGATACTCCGCATCACGGTCGTACTTGGTTCCAATAACTACCACTCGCCCCCGATCCAATTTGATGGCGACGGTGACCACGCCTTTGCCGCAACAGCGATTCCGCTCAGGGTCGATAAGACCGACCGGAATGGCCATGGCAGGGAAATTACGGCGCCCATTTACGTGACCCCTCATAACCTCGACGTCAGGCACCAGCTTCTGTGCCGCGTCCCACACGGGTCCAAAATCCAGGCGAATCACCCCGCGTTGGTCGATCAGAAAATAATGCTCTTGCTCTTCCTGCTTGTGAACCTCATCTACTACGCCGACTAACGTGCTTTCACCTGCCTCAATCATGAATGAGTTTTCAACCTTCCCCGAGGTGGGCTGATCGTGGTAGATCTCCCGATACTCATCGGGACCTGTCCGAACCAGGAGCGACTTCCACTCGGGCTCTACATTCCCGCCAAAGTAGTAGAAGAGATCATACACGGAAATCTCACCCAGCATTGCCACCAGCCGCAGGTCCGTTTGGGCTTTCTCTTGTTTTGCCTCGGCAAGCCTTTGCTCGGGCGTACAGCGGGGGCAGAAATCCCTGCTTTCGTCGCGCAGCCGAGGGTATTCGGTGAAGTACTTGAGGGAATGCGGAGGAGGGTTATCCACTCCGCCGCCCTTGGGACCGAACACCATTCGAGGCCATTGGGCTGCGGCTGGCAACGTCAGCAACAGAATCAAACCGAGCGACTTCATGCGCCGCCCCCCCTCCCTTACAACGCCGCGAGCGCTCGCTCCACGTCACGGCCGGGATACTCGTAGTCCTGAAGCTTGCCCGTCAGGTAGTTCTCGTAAGCCGCCAGGTCGAAATGGCCGTGGCCGCTGAGATTGAACAGAATCACCCTGGGGCGGCCTTCTTCGCGCGCGGCGAGGGCTTCGTCCATGGCGGCGCGAATGGCGTGCGCCGATTCCGGCGCGGGCAGAATCCCTTCGGTGCGCGTGAACTGAATGGCCGCCTCGAACACCGGTAGCTGCTTGTACGCCTTGGCTTCGATGTAGCCGAGTTTCAACAGGTGGCTGAGCAGGGGCGAGGCGCCGTGGTAACGCAGGCCGCCGGCGTGAATGCCGGGCGGGACGAAATCGTGCCCCAGCGTGTACATCTTGAGGAGCGGGGTCAGCTTGGAGGTGTCGCCGTAGTCGTACATGAAGGTGCCCTTGGTGAGGCTGGGACAGGCCGAAGGTTCCACCGCCACAATGCGCGGGCCTTTGCCGGCGATGCGATCGAGAACATAGGGCAGGCCCAGGCCGGCGAAGTTGCTGCCGCCGCCAAAGCAGCCGATCACCACGTCGGGCTCTTCGCCGGCTTGCTCCATCTGGAGCTTGGCTTCCTGGCCGATCACGGTCTGGTGCAGCATGACGTGGTTCAGCACGCTGCCCAGCGAATAATTGGTGTCCGGGTGGGTGGCCGCATCCTCCACGGCTTCGCTGATGGCGATGCCCAGGCTGCCGGGCGAATCCGGCGACGCGGCCAGCGTGGCGCGTCCGCAGTTGGTGTGATCGCTGGGGCTGGGGAAAACCTCGGCGCCCCAGGCGTGCATCAACATGCGGCGGTACGGTTTTTGATCGTAGCTGATCCGCACCATGTAGACCGTGCAATCCATCTTGAAGAGCTGGCAGGCGAGAGCGAGGGCGCTGCCCCACTGTCCGGCCCCCGTCTCGGTAGCCAGCCGCTTGATGCCGGCGCGCTTGTTGTAGTACGCCTGCGGCACCGCCGTGTTGGGTTTGTGGCTGCCCGCGGGGCTGGTGCCCTCGTACTTGTAATAGATGTGCGCCGGGGTGTCCAGCGCCTTTTCGAGTTGCCGCGCGCGATAGAGAGGCGTGGCCCGCCACAGCCGGTAGATATCCATCACCTCGCCCGGAATGTCGATCTCCGCTTGGGGCGAGAACTCCTGTTGGATCAACTCCATCGGGAAGATGGCAGCCAGGTCCTCCGGTGCCAGCGGCTGGCGGGTTTGGGGATTCAGCGGCGGGGCCAGCGGCTCCGGAAGTGACGGCAGCACATTGACCCAGACCGTGGGGATCTGGCTATCGGCCAGTAGGAACTTGGAATGTTCGTGCATGGGGAAACGCCTATGTTACTACATCAGCGACACCAAAGAGCGTCCCGATGAGTNNCACGAGTGCCTGCGCCACGGGGCAACTTCACCCTACCACCACGACCGTGATCTGGCCGGGGCCGTGAACGCCGCGCACCAGGATCTGCTCGATATCGGCAGTGCGGCTGGGACCGGTGATCAGCACCATCGAACTGGTCATTTCGGCGGGATTCGGGAGGATGGTGAACAGCTCGTCGAGGCCGGTCAGAATGCGGCCGCGCGGCACCACCGCGATATGGGCGGGCGGCAACAGCGAAACCAGGCGCGCCTCATGCGGGCTCGAGATCATGACCAGCGTGCCGGTGTCGCCGAGCGCGTAATCCGCGCTGGTGATGCCCACATCCGCCGCGGCGCACAATCCGCGCAGCTCTTCCCGGTCGGTGATGCCGGAGCGCACGCCGGGAAGATTGGCGATGCCGCACTGGGCGAGATAGGGGGCGTTGGAGGCGACCGCGCTTTTTCCCTCGATGGCGGCGGCCACGAACGCGCGCGCGTCCTCGGGCGAGGCGGCGCGATGGGTCTTGCCGGCCAGCGCCTCGATCGCCGCAAACATGTTCGAGATGCGCTGCTCCATATCGACATCGGGGATGCGGATGCGCACCGGCGGGGGATCGGCCACCGCCTGCCCGGCGCTACGGCCGAGGGCGGTGCGGACACGGTGCAGGATGTTGTCGCGCGACATCAGCGGCGCCTCCACATTTCGCGGAAGCTCCGGGCGGGGGCCGGCGGCAGATCGCGCTGGCTCAGCCATGCCCGCAGCGGCCCAATGTTCATGGGAGCGGGAACGCCGCGGATCCAGCCGGAGCCGTCCGGCGGCGCCGCGGAAGCCGCCAGCTTTCCGGCCATTTCGTACAACCGCGGATGGGTCATCAACCACGCGAAGGCGCGGAACGCCAATTTCTCGAGACGGTTCCGCTGGTCGCGGGCCTCGGCCTTTTTCACGTCCGAGCGCAGCTCCAGCAGCACCTTCGGAATATCGATCTTGACCGGACACACCTCGCCGCACGCGCCACAGAGGCTGGAAGCGAACGGCAGAGCGGGCTCGTGCGAGATCCCCATGAACTGCGGCGTGATGATGGCGCCGATGGGCCCCGAGTAGGCCCACGGAAAACTGTGGCCGCCGATCTTGCGGTATACCGGGCAGGCATTCAAACAGGCGCCGCAGCGGATGCAGTAGAGCGACTGGCGCTTGCCGCGGTCGGGCAGCAGCCGCGTGCGGCCGTTATCCAGCAGCACCACGTAGAATTCGTCGGGACCGTCGATTTCACCGGCGCGCCGCGGGCCGCTGAGGAAAGACGTGTAGACCGTGAGCAACTGGCCGGTGCCGCTGCGGCCGAGGAGTTTCAGGAACGTCGCCAGGTCCTGCGCGCGCGGAATCATCTTCTCGATTCCCGCAATGGCAATGTGGATCTTGGGCGCGGAGGTGGTGAGCCGAATGTTGCCTTCGTTCTCCACCAGCACCACCGCGCCGGAGCCGGCCACCAGGAAGTTCGCCCCGCTAATGCCGATATCGGCCGCGAGAAACTTCCGGCGCAGCACCGCACGGGCGATGGCGGTCTGCTTCTCGATCACCGTCTCGTTGGGAACGTGGAGGTGCTTGGTGAAGAGTTCGGCCACGTCGAAGCGGGTCATGTGCAGCGCCGGCGCGACGATGTGATACGGCCGCACGTGCGCCAGTTGCACGATGAATTCGCCGAGATCGGTCTCCACCGCTTCCAGGCCGTTGTGTTCGAGGCGCTCGTTGAGGCCCAACTCCTCGGAGGTCATCGACTTGCCTTTGACGATCAGCCGCGCGCCGCGGTCCTTGGCGAGCGCCAGCACGAAATCGGCGACTTCCGTGCCGTCCTTGGCGTACACCACCTTGCCGCCGCGGGCTTCGACGTTGCGCTCGAACTCCTCGAGATAGTAATCCAGGTTCTCGATGGTGTGCTTCTTGACGGCGTTGGCCTGGGT
>PLMF01000433.1 GCA_003142355.1 Bryobacterales bacterium | reverse complement strand
GTTGGTAGACATCGCAAACCGCCGCGATCTCAAGGCCCGGAACTTTCGCGGCATACCCGACGTTGCCCGAGCCCATCCGGCCCACTCCGATGAACGCCACGTTCACCTTGTCGTTGGCGCCTTTGATGTCGCCCGTGAACAGCGAGGTGGTCAACGCGGCGCAGCCCGCGGCTTTAAGAAAGTCGCGGCGGCGAGTGGAATCTTGTGCCATGTTCTCTGTTGTAGCAGGTTCTACGGCTATACTGATAAGGACCGATTCTCGCCGGCTCTGGGATAGGGGATGAAGCGACTGACAGGCAGGGGCAGGCAACCCACACTAGGCGAAGAGATAGCCAACAGCATCACCCACGGAATCGGCGCGGCACTCAGCATCGCCGGGCTGGTGGCGATTGTCGCGGTGTCTGCGCTGCACCGCCCGGCCTGGCAGACCGCCGCCTATACGATCTTCGGGACCAGCCTGGTGCTGCTGTACATGTCTTCCACCATCTACCATGCTTTAGCGAACAATCGTGCCAAGCGGGTTTTCAAGATCCTGGACCACTCCTCGATCTACCTCCTGATTGCGGGCACGTACACGCCGGTCACCCTGATCGCCCTGCGCGGGCCGAGGGGGTGGGCTCTGTTCGGAGTGGTTTGGGTGTTATGCGTGTGCGGGATTGTTTTCAAGTCCCTATGGATAGACCGGCTGAAGGTTGCCTCCACGGTAGTCTACCTGCTGATGGGTTGGTGCGCGGTGTTCGCTATCGGGCCGTTGTTCGAAGCCTTGCCGCGGACCGGTTTCGTGTGGCTCGTGGCGGGTGGTCTCTGCTACACCGCGGGAGTGGCATTCTACGCGAATTCCAGCAGGTTTGCGCACTCCGTCTGGCACCTGTTTGTGATGGCCGGCAGTTGGTGCCAGTACTGGGCGATATTCCGTTACATCTTGTGCGCGCCAGCCATCAGGTGAACCATGCCAGAAGAAGCAGTCCGCTGGAACATCAAGGTCTCCAAGGAAACCGATCTCACCCTGCGCACCTTTCTGGGGTCGCAGGGCATGAAGAAAGGCGCCCTCTCGAAATTCATCGAGCAGGCCGTCCGCGCCCATGTTTTTCACCGCACAGTCCAGGACATCAAGGCGCGCAATGCCGGCACTGATCCGGACGAGATGCAGGCCCTCATCGACCAATCGGTACGTCAGGTCCGCGCCAAACGCCGCGCCAAAGGGAAGGCACCCGGATCGTATACGCGAGCGAATTCGCCAAGCAACGGGAAACAGAAATGACGATAAGAACTCGGGAACTTTTGCCTGCGATTCATCCGGGGGAAATCCTGTTCGAGGAGTTCGTGAAGCCGCTGGGGCTGAGCATCAACCGGGTTGCCCGAGACCTACGCGTTCCCGTAACGCGCATCGCCGACATCGTTCATGGCGAGCGCGGCATCTCCTCCGACACGGCCCTTCGGCTGGCCCGCTATTTCAGCACTACGCCCACATTTTGGATGAACCTGCAATCGGCGTACTCCCTGGAGGTCGCTGAGCGCGAGGCGAAGGAACAGACTGAGCGCGACGTACACCCCCTCAATGCTGTTGCCTGAGAACGGATCGGACGGAGGACTATCGGGCGCAGCCTCTACGCCAGCCCCAAACTGATCTTCAACGCCTGGTCGATCTTGCCCATTGTGCCCGGGGAAACATGGCCGCGCGTCTTTCCGAATCGCGCCTCGTCCACCGAGCGAATCTGGTTGCAAAGCGCCACGCTGTCCTTACTCAATCCACCCTCGCCCTTGGGGATTAAGACGGCGATGGGATAAACCTTGGCGACATGTTCCGCCCCCTCCAACGGCACCACGACGGTCATCGCGGAGAAACGATTGCCGATGTCGTTTTGCACCACCAGGCATGGCCTCGTCTTCTTGATCTCGTGACCGACCGCCGGATCGAGGGTTATGTCGAGGATGTCACCCCGCACGCATTTCCCAGGCATTTAGAAAGTCTCGTAGTCCACAGCGGAGAACTCCTCCGCGATTTTGCGGTCGAGGGCCGAATTGGCCACGTACCCGGCAGCCAACTCTTGCTCCAGCTTCTTCCGCTGCAACGCTTCCAGGTACTGCTCCACCGCACGGCGGATCAGTTTGCTGCGGTTGGTGCCGATTTCGGCGACGACGCGTTCGGTTTCCCTGAAAAGCGGCGCGGGAAAGTCGACCACGACTTTTCGGGAAGCGGCCGGTGGCAGGCTTCCGCGCTTTCTGGCAGTTCTCATATTATGTTCTCTGGCATACAATAGAATACCATTTGATGTACCTCCGGAGTACGCCTTCTCGTGACACGCAGACGTCCTACGCGGTTCCGTGCGATGGCGAACATGAAGGTCCGGTCCGGGTGCCGCGACGTTGTCGACCGGCCGACGGATTGCGAGGCGTAACCAACAGGCTTGAAAACGGCTCATCGCCGGAAAGAGGCCTCGGAGATCGCGAAGGGTGTGCGGGCGCCCATTGTCCCGGACACATGAGATGATGTAAGAAGTGAGGGAACAAAGATGAAGACCGCTGACTTCAGAGGCGAACTCACGCCGAATGGTCAGATTGTCGTTCCGCCTGAGATCGCATCCCAGGTTCCGCCGGGAGAACCGATTCAGATCGTACTCCAGTGGGGCGTCTCCGTGGACGACACCGCATGGCGTGCGGCTGGCCGGCGGCGATTCGAGGCGGCATACGCTGCCGATGACTCGGTATATGAACTGCTGAACCATGACCCTTCGACCCGGTGAAGTCGTTTTGATTCGGATTGAATTCCACCAGAGGTCTGGCGGCAAGTTGCGTCCGGCCGTAGTTCTCCTCGACTCGGTCGACGAGGATTTCGTTGCCGCTCCCATTACCTCCCACTCACGAATTTCTGACTTTGACGTCCCTATCCACCAGTGGAGAGAAGCCGGCTTAAACACACCCTCGACAATTCGTGCTCACAAGCTCACGGTGTTGGCGAAGGATGAGCTTGTACGTCGGCTCGGTGACCTCGGAGGGCTAGATCGAACCGCTCTGAGAGAGGTTCTGCGCCGCGGTTTTTCGATGGATCAATAAGCTATGGCCAAGCCCGCCCCTCTTGACACCCGCCTCCAAATGTGTGATTATGCATTGTAGTGAATAAACATTCACTGAAGGCACCCGCTATGCCCACTGTCTTCACTCCGGCTCAGATTATGAAAACGAACGCGTCCGACCTGCTCCGCGATCTCGATTTGACCGACGAGGAGCTACTCCATCTCCTCGATCTCGCCGCCGAGGTCAAGCAATCGCCTCGACACTACGCGCGCGCGCTCGATGGCAAGTCCATCGCTCTGCTGTTTGAAAAACCATCGCTGCGCACCCGGCTGACCTTCGAGCTGGCTATCAAGCAGTTGGGCGGCGACGCGCTTTTCGTCGACGGGCCTATCGGCGTCCGGGAGCCTCTCAAGGATGTCGCGCGCAACCTCGACCGCTGGGTGGACGGCATCGTCGCCCGCGTCTTCAAGCAGGCCACCGTCGAGGGGCTGGCTGAGTGGTCGTCGGTGCCGGTCATCAACGCCCTGAGCGACCTCTATCACCCCTGCCAGGCGCTCGGCGACGCGCAGACGCTGCGCGAACATTTCGGCGAGCTGAAGGGGCGCAAGGTGGCCTTCATCGGCGACGGCAATAACGTGGCGCATTCCTTGATGCTGACCAGCCTCCGGCTCGGCGCGGATTTCGCCATCGGATGCCCGGAGGGCTACACGCCGGATCCGGATATCGTGACGCAGGCGGAGGGACTGGCCGCCGTCTCCGGCGCCTCGCTGCTGATCACTCACGACACCACTCGGGCGCTCGAAGGCGCGCACGCCGTCTACACGGATGTATGGGCCAGCATGGGGCAGGAACAGGAATTGTCCGAGCGGAAGAAATCTTTCCACACGTTCCAGGTGGACGACGAACTGTTCGCGCAGGCGCGGCCCGACGCCATATTCATGCACTGCCTTCCCGCCAAGCGCGGCGAAGAGGTCACCGATTCCATCATGGAGCACCGGCGCTCCGCGATTTTCGATCAGGCCGAAAACCGGCTGCACGCGCAGAAGGCGCTGTTGCTGATGATGTTATCGTGAATATGAATTTATGCCTGAACCCAATACTGTTCACTTCCGTGTTGAGCCCGCTCGGGCGACAGAACATAGCCCAGGGCGTCAGCCCTGGGAAACGGAGGAACGGCAGGAAAGCCCCGGAACGGGGCGGAAGAGTTGGGCCAGGGCATCTTACGCCCCTCCGGGGCTGGATCGTTTTCACGCTCATTCCCACGGCTTGCGCCGTGGGCTACAATCTACCGCTCCTACGGAGCTGACACCTTTATGAACAAACCCAAAAAAGTAGCTCTCGCCTACTCCGGCGGCCTCGATACCTCCGTCATCATTCCGTGGCTCAAGGAAAATTACGGCTGCGAAGTGGTGGCGGTGTGCGGCGATATCGGACAGGGCGCCGATGAACTCACCGGCCTCGAAGAGAAGGCCCGCAAGACGGGCGCTTCGGAAGTCTACATCGAGGACATGCGCGAGGAATTCGTCTCGCAGTATCTCTGGAAGCTGGTCCGCTCCGGCGGCGTCTACGAGCACAAGTACCTGCTGGGCACCTCCNNGGCAACGACCAGGTGCGCTTCGAGCTCACCTACAAGGCCCTGGCGCCGCAGCTTGCGGTGATCGCCCCGTGGCGCGAGTGGACCATCGTCTCGCGCGAGGACGCCATCGAGTACGCGCGCGCGCACCACGTGCCCATCTCCGCCTCCACCACCAAGATCTACAGCCGGGACCGCAACATCTGGCACATCTCGCACGAGGGCGGCGCGCTTGAGAACCCCGCCAACGCCGCGCCCGATGACATCTGGATGCTCACGAAGAGTCCCGCCGACGCGCCCAACACTCCCGGCGAAGTCGCCATCGGTTTCGAAAAGGGCGTGCCCGTTTCGGTCGATGGCAAGAAGATGAACGCCGTCGCGCTGCTCGAA
>PLMF01000322.1 GCA_003142355.1 Bryobacterales bacterium | reverse complement strand
GCAGAGTCCCAAGAGCAAGTACCTGGACCAAGGTTACGATGCCTATCTGGCGGCGCTGCACCAGGTGGGGAAGGACGATGCCGTCCCAGCCATCGTGGAAAAGGCCATTGTGAACCTCCCCGCAAACCCGGACCTGTTGCTGGTGGCGGCCTCCAACGCGCAGGCGAAGAAACAGGCCGACCGCGCCATTTCCTTCGCCAACCGGCTGGTGGCCGCAGCCAATGCGCGCCAGAAACCCGAGGGGCTGTCGGCCGCCGACTGGGAGCGCAAGAAGAGCGTATGGTTGGGCCGCGGATACTGGATCTCCGGTGTGTCGAACGGCGAAAAGAGCTTGTACGCGCTATCCAACAAGAGCCTTCGCGCGGCGCTTCCGTACATCAAGGGCGAACCGGCCTTGATGGGGCCGGCGCTGTTCTATCTGGGCCTCGATAATTACCAACTCGGCAAGATGACGAACAATAAGAAACAGGTACTGGAAGGCGCAGCATTCAGTGACCAGTCCGCTGCCATCGCAGGTCCGTTTCAGGACCAGGCCTACCGCAACTCCATGGCCATGAAGGCCGACGCCAACAACATGCGCTGACACTGGCGCCCCGCCCGCGGCTCGGCAGCTACCGCGGGGAGACGTTTGCCTGGACTTCAGACGGAGGTCAGTCCATGCCGGACTACATCGGAGCAATCGATCAAGGCACCACCAGCACACGGTTCATCATATTCGACCGCGCGGGGACCATCGTCGCCAGCGCGCAGAAAGAGCACCAGCAGATCTACCCCCGGCCGGGGTGGGTGGAGCACGACCCCGACGAGATCTGGCGCCGCACCGAAGAGGTGGTGGCGGCGGCCATGGAGCAGCGCTCCCTGGGGCCCCGCGACCTGGCTGCCATCGGCATCACCAACCAGCGGGAAACCACGGTTCTTTGGAATCGCACCACCGGCAGGCCTCTGTACAATGCCCTGGTGTGGCAGGATACCCGGACCGCCGACTACATTCCCGAGCTCGCGCGCACCGGGGGCGCCGACCGTTTTCGCGCCAAGACCGGCCTCCCCCTGGCGACCTACTTCAGCAGCTTGAAGATTCGCTGGGTACTGGACCATGTGGCCGGCGCGCGCGAGCAGGCGGGAGCGGGCGAAGTTCTGTTCGGCACCATCGACACATTCCTGGTCTGGCATCTCACCGGCGGTCCCCAGGGCGGACTCCACGTCACCGACTCGACCAACGCCAGCCGCACGCAGTTGATGAATCTGCGGACGCTCGATTGGGATCCGGAATTGTTGATCGCGTTCGACATCCCGCGGCAGATCCTGCCGACGATCTGTTCCAGCAGCGAACCGTATGGCGTTGCCAGGCTGGACGCCGTGAAGGGCGTTCCGGTGGCCGGCATCCTGGGAGATCAGCAGGCCGCCCTGGCCGGACAAGCCTGTTTTCACGCCGGCGAGGCGAAAAACACCTACGGCACCGGGTGTTTCCTGCTCATGAATACGGGCCGCGAAATCGTTCAGTCCAAGTGCGGTTTGCTAACCACCGTGGCTTTCCAGATGAAGGATCAGCCCGCCACGTACGCGCTGGAGGGCAGCGTCGCCATTACGGGCGCCCTGGTCCAATGGATCCGGGACAACTTCGGCCTCATCGGCAGCAGCCCGGAGATCGAGACGCTGGCCCGGACGGTGGAGGACAACGGCGGAGTCTACTTCGTCCCGGCGTTCTCGGGACTGTACGCGCCGTATTGGAAGCACAACGCGCGCGGCATCATCGCCGGCCTGACGCGCTACACCAACAAGGGACACCTGGCGCGCGCCGCTCTCGAAGCCACGGCCTTCCAGACGCGTGAAGTGGTGGAGGCCATGGAGCAGGATGCGGGTGTCCGCGTGGACATTCTGCGCGCCGATGGCGGCATGGTGGGCAACGATCTCCTGATGCAGTTTCAGGCCGATATTCTGGACCGCCCGGTGGTGTGTCCCGCGGTCAAGGAGACCACCGCGCTGGGAGCCGCTTACGCCGCCGGGCTGGCCACAGGCTTCTTTCAGAATCTCGAGGATCTGCGCGCCCGATGGTCCGTCGATCGGAACTGGAAACCGAATATGGATGCGGAGCGGCGCGAACGCATGTACGGCTTCTGGAAGAAAGCGGTGACGCGCTCGTTCGATTGGCTGGATTCCGAATAGGAGACACCGGTGGACAGACAAATGTTCGGCGAGTTCATGGGGACCCTGGTGCTGATTCTGATGGGGAACGGCGTGGTGGCCAACGTCAACCTCAAGAAGTCCTATGCGCAGGACGCCGGATGGATGGTGGTCGCCACCGGCTGGGCGTTGGCGGTGATGACGGGCGTGTTTACGGCCATCGCCTGCGGCAGCGCGGGCGCTCATCTCAACCCCGCCGTCACGCTGGGCTTTGCCGTGAGTTCCGGAGATTTCAGCAAGCTGGCGCCTTATGCCGCGGCGCAGATCCTGGGAGGGATTGCCGGCGCCACGCTGGTGTGGCTGTACTTCCTGCCGCACTGGAGCGTGACCCCCGAAGCAGACCTGAAGCGGGCTTGCTTTTGCACGTCACCGGCCATCCGGCGGCCGGCCTCCAACCTGCTCTGCGAAGTCATCGGCACCTTCGTGCTGGTGCTGGTGGTGAGCGCCATCTTCTCCAAGGCCGTGGCAGCCGGCGGCCCGGCGGCGGGCCTGGGCCCGTACCTGGTGGGGAGCCTGGTATGGGGCATCGGTCTCAGCCTGGGTGGAACCACCGGTTATGCCATCAATCCGGCGCGAGACCTGGGCCCCCGCATCGCGCACGCGCTCCTGCCGGTAGCCGGCAAGGGCGGATCGGATTGGGCCTATGCGGCGATTCCGGTGGCGGGGCCATTGATGGGAGGCGCGCTGGCCGGCCTCTTCGCGCGACTGGCGCAATTTTAGGCTCCCAGTCAAGAACCGCTCTCTTACGTTCGCGGCTCCGATCCGAGCCGCGAACGTAAGAGAGCGGTTGCGCAATCGGTTATTTCTTGTAGGTCTTGGAAACGTTCGTGCGGCCGTTGGTCACGGTGATGTTGGCATTCTGGTCCACCGACACCTTGAGCCACTTGCCATCTGCCGGGTCTTTCCAATCCTGCACGATGTTGGCGATGAATTCTTCGGGAGGATTGTCCGTCGCGCCATTGACGGAATAATGCGACAGATAGAGAGCCTGCATCCCCGGCGCCGCGCGCAGGAGCTTCAATACGGAGGGAGCTCCGATCTTCCTGGCGCCGTTATCCATGAGGGCCACCCGCCAGTCGAGGGCGTCGACCAGCGCGGGCGAGTTGGAGATATCGTTGCCGTGGTGGCTGACCATGAAGAGGTCCACGGAACCGATCGGGTTGTTGGGGCACATCAACTCCATTTCCCGGTTCCAGGTGAGGTCGGCGAGGTCGAGCATGCGGAACTTGCCGTAAGTGAAGAGCAGCCCGACGGCGTTGCCGTTCTCGGAGTTGTCCTCGTCGGTGCGGGCCCATTTCATCGGCTGAGTGTCTTTGCAGTACGGATTCGGCGCGCCCCCGCCCTTGACCGGTGTGGTGATGTGCTTGCCGGCGGCGGTCACCACCAGCACGTCGATACCCTTGAAGGGAATCTTGTCGCCGGCTTTCACCACCACGCGCTGGGCCTTCTCCGCAATCGCCAGATACGCCTGCACGGACTTAGTGGTCCCCGGATCTTTGACTGCGGCCTCGCCGTGGTCGTAGAACATCTTGATAGGCACCCTGGCCGCGGTGGCCGTCACGTTGGCCACATGGTCACCATCATAGTGTGAGGTCACGAGGCAATCGACTTGCTTCAGGTTGGCCGCCTTGACGGCCTCCGCAATACGCTTCGCGTCGCGGTCGTCGCTTCCGGGAAAGCCCGTATCGATCAGCATGCTCTCGCCCGAGGGCGAGATCAGGAGCAGCGACTTGCCGCCCTCGGTGTCGATCAGGTACATGTCGAAGGTCTTGGATGCGGCCGGCAAGACCAATGAGAGTAAAACCATCAGAAAGGCCAAGAAAAGGATTCTCTTCATGGCGAAATCGTACCACAAGCCGGTGGCGCCGGCGGTAGAATAGACTCTGACGCCATTCATTTATGTCTCTTTTTGTTCCCAACCGGTACCGCGGCAAGCTGATCGTGGTGGAGGGGATCGACGGTTCCGGTAAATCCACGCAAATCTCGCTTCTGAGCCATTGGTTGCGCTCGCAAGGTTATGCTGTCGCCTTCAGCGAGTGGAACTCCTCGCCTTTGGTACGGCAGGCCACGCGGCGCGGCAAGAAGAAGGAGATGTTCACCCCCACCTCATTCAGCTTGATCCATGCCACGGATTTCGCGGACCGCATGGAAAGCTATATTCTGCCGCTGGTGAAATCGGGCGCCATCGTGTGCGCGGACCGGTACGCCTACACGGCCTTCGCGCGCGATGTGGCGCGCGGGGTGGGTCGCCGCTGGGTGCGCAACCTCTACCGCTTCGCCATGCACCCCAACCTCGCCTTCTATTTCCGGGTGCCGCTGGACGTCGCGCTGGGCCGCATCCTGGGCGGGCGCGATGCGCTGAAATACTACGAAGCCGGCATGGACCTGGGACTGGCGCGCGACGTGGAAGAGAGTTTCCGCATCTTCCAGGGCCGCATTCTCGACGAATACGAAGGCATGGCGCAAGAGGTGGGGTTTCACATCATCGACGCCACCCAGTCCATCGAAGAGCAGCAACGGCGCATGCGCGAAATCGTCATGAACGTGCTGGGCGACAGTTTGAAGAACGGCATCCTGCATCATGCCGCGGGAGGAGATTCCAGTGCGCAAGCCACAACCGCTCCAGTTTTATAGCGAGCCGCTGCCGGGCGTCGACACTTCCGACTTGCAGGGCAAGCTGATCGTCATCGAGGGGCCCGACGCGGTGGGCCGCAGCACGCAGATCGCGCAGTTGCGCCAGTGGCTCGAGCAGGAAGGCCACGCCGTGCTGGATACCGGCATGGCGCGCTCGGCGCTGGCGGGCAAGGGTATCAAGATGGCCAAGGAAGGCAACACCCTGGGCCCCATCACCATGACCCTGTTCTACACCACCGATTTTGCGGACCGGCTGGAGAACGAGATCATGCCCGCCCTGCGCGCGGGTTTCGTGGTGCTGATCGACCGCTACATTTTCTCGATCATGGCCAGAGCCATTGCCCGCGGCGAAGACCGCCGGTGGATCGAGCAGGTGGCGGGGTTTGCGCTGGCGCCGCACGCGGTCTTCTACTTGCGCACCGACGTCGAGCATTTGGTGTCACGGGTGGTGATGGGCCGCGGCGCGTTCGATTACTGGGAAAGCGGCATGGACCTTCGGTTCGGGCCGGATATGTATGAGAGCTTCGTGCGCTACCAGACCCGCTTGATCAAGGCCCTGGACTCGATGGTGGAGCGCTACGACTTCACCGTGATCGACGCCTCCCAGCCCGCCGACCGGATCTTCCGCGAGTTGCAGCGCCAGATCCGGCGGCTGCAACTGCTTCGCGTGCGGCCGCGCAAGCGTGCGGCCCCCAAGGCCAAGGCCACAGCCTGATGGAGATTTACCTGTTGCGGCACGGCATCGCCGAGGATGCCCGGCCGGGACACGGGGATTCCGAGCGCGCGCTCTCGAGCGAAGGGCGCGAGAAATTGCGGCGCGTGCTGAAGCGCGCGCGGGCCGCCGGTGTGGCGCCGGACCTGATTCTTTCCAGCCCCTATCGCCGCGCCATCGAGACCGCCGACGTGGCAGTGGAGTCGCTCGGATACCAGGGCAAGGTGGTGCGCACGCCGGCGCTGCTGCCGGATGCGTCGCCAATCGACCTGTGGGAGGAGATCCGCTCGCGCCACGAGGAGCGCTCCGTTCTGCTCGCGAGCCACGAGCCTCTCATGAGCTCCCTGGCGGCATTTCTTCTGGGCAGCCCGGCGCTCGAAGTGGACATGAAAAAAGCGGCCCTGGTGCGCGTGGATTGCGACCGCCTGGGACCCCAGCCGAAGGGCGTGCTGAAGTGGATGCTGACGCCGGCGGTAGCCGGGGAGTAGTTTCGAGGTCCGCATGAAAATCGGCAAAGCGACATCGAAATATGAAGCGTGGCTGGCGCGGCATCTGCGCCTGCTCGAGGCCGATCTCCAGCTCAAGCACCAGCAGATGCGCCTGGCGCCTTTTCCATTCATGCGCGCCACCTACTACCGCTGGGCACAGACGTGGGCGGAAGTGTCGGGCGAGGCGGCGCGCGCCCCCCGCGTGCTGGCCGTCGGAGATTTGCACGTCGAGAACTTCGGGACGTGGCGCGATGTCGAAGGCCGGCTCATCTGGGGCATCAACGATTTCGACGAAGCCTGGCGGCTGCCCTACACCAACGACCTCATCCGGCTGGCCGCCAGCGCGCTGCTGGCGAAAATGGCCTGCGAGCCGAAAGCCGGGATCGCGGCCATTCTCAAGGGCTATGTCGAGGCGGTCGAAGCCGGCGGGCGTCCCTTTGCGCTGGCCGAGCATCACGTGGCGCTACGCACCATGGCTACCGCGCGCCTGCACCAGCCGGAGGCGTTTTGGGAAAAGCTGCGCGCCCTCGAGGATGTGAAAGACAAGCCACCGGCCGGAGCCATCAAGGCCATTACCAGGATGATGCCGGAGCGCGGTTTCACCTGGCGGATGGTGCACCGGGTGGCGGGGCTGGGCAGCCTGGGCCGCGAGCGGTACGTGGCCATCGCCGATTGGCGCGGCGGATCGGTGGCGCGCGAGGCCAAGGCGCTGGCGCCCTCGGCGTGCGTTTGGGCGGAAGAGGGCAAGGGCACGGCGCCCATTCTCTACCAGGAGATTCTGGACCGCGCGGTGCGCTGCCGCGATCCCTTCGTGCGTTTGCAAAGGCGTTGGATCGTCCGCCGCCTGGCGCCGGACTGCTCGCGCATCGAGCTTTCCGCGCTGCCCAAAGAGCGCGACGAGCTCCGCCTGTTGCACGCCATGGGCTGGGAGACAGCCAACGTCCACCTGGGCACCACGCAGCCGCGAGTTTTGCGCGCCGACTTGAAGCAGAGGCCGAGTGGCTGGTTGCTCAAAGCCGCGCGAAATATGGAAAAGGCGGTGACCGCCGATTTTGAGGACTACTCGCGGGTTCGATGACGGTACTGCTCCACTCACAAGCCTTCGCAGCCTGCGACGATTTCCTGCAAGAGATGGCGCCATTGGAGCCAACTTCCGGCGCCCCATCGGGCCGCATAGTCCACCATGCGCCGCAGACGAGTACATCCGTTTCGCCCGGGCCCACTCCTTTTGTCTTCCAGCGAAGGGGTAGTGGGCCGCTTCAGGCGATGGAAGGCGGAGGGGACGTGTCAGGGCAAATCTTGCACTCCGTGTGCGCACCTTTCGTGAGATCGCCCAACGGTGGCAGGTACGCGCTGAGGATTTTCCCGATGAGAGACTTGATACGGACTTGTGTTTCGCTGTGGAATTCACGGGGAGCGGTCGTCAATTCCTGCTAGAATTCAACGAGCCAACCCTTCCTCTCAGTCCTCCCAGCACGGTGGCCCTCGACGTGCTGAACGATATATCTACTGCCCTGAGCACAATGGGCTCCTGGGAGCGGTATTCTAATCGGACATAACAAAGGAGAATTGGATGAAGATCTTTCTAGGTATAGCTGTAATCGGAGTTGCGTTGCTCTTTGACGGGTGCATGAACACGCCCTCTCAGCCAGGGCCTGCTGGAGCGCAGGGCCAGACAGGACAGGCCGGGCAGACAGGACAGGCCGGGCAGGCAGGACAGGCAGGGCAAGCAGGACAGCCGGGCGATGCGGGCCAAGCCGGCCAACCGGGCCAAGCCGGCAACACAGGTCCGACGGGGAAAACAGGCCAGGCTGGACAGGCAGGCGATACCGGGCAGACTGGACAAACAGGGCAGACTGGACAAACAGGGCAGACTGGACAAACAGGCCAGACTGGGCAGGCGGGCAATACCGGTCAGACCGGGCAGCAAGGCCAGCAAGGCCAAGCCGCACCGTGTCCCGCCGGCCAGCATCGCCATACCAACTCCGATACGGGAAAAGTGAGTTGCGTGTCAGACTGACAATAAGAGTGATTTAGAAGTCATCCAACAAAACTTCTTCATCCAGCGAGAGCGACGGGTGCGGGGAACGATCCTACAGGAGTGCGGGGGAGCAGTCTGGGTCCCCCGCTAATCTGCTCGGCGTTTTGGGGGGCCGATTCGGCCGCTCCGGCCGGAAGTCGCGCTTTCGGAAGTTGGGCAACGCCAGGCTCGGCATCGATACGTCCTGGGTAAACGCCGTCCACGTCAACCAGGCCCGTCGCATCGGGGTTTGCAGACCACGAAAAACGATGGTCTGCACCACCACAGCACTACTCGACGCGGTAGTTGGGCGCTTCCTTGGTGATGATCACGTCGTGCACGTGGCTCTCGCGCAGGCCCGCGCTCGAGACCCGCATGAAGCGCGCCTTCCGCTGCAGGTCGCCGATGTCCCGCGCGCCGCAATAGCCCATGCCCGAACGCAGTCCGCCCACAAGCTGATACACCATATCGGAAAGCGGCCCCTTGGCCGCCACGCGCCCCTCGATGCCCTCGGGCACCAGTTTGGAATTCGGGTCCTGCGCATAGCGGTCTGAACTGCCTTGCTGCATGGCTCCTGTGGAGCCCATGCCGCGGTAAGTCTTGAACGTGCGGCCCTGGAAGAGAATGGTTTCGCCGGGACTCTCGTCGGTGCCCGCCAGCAAGCTGCCGATCATGACCGTGTCGGCGCCGGCGGCAATCGCCTTGGTGATGTCGCCGGAAAACTTGATGCCGCCATCGGCAATAAGAGGCACTCCGGCTTCGCGCGTGGCCCGGGCGCACTCCACGATGGCGGTGATCTGCGGGACGCCGGCGCCGGAAACCACGCGNNGAAATCAATTCCTTGGCGCCTTCGTAAGTGGCCACGTTGCCGGTGATCAGCTCGACATCCGGCAGTTTGCTCTTGATGGTCTTCACGGCAGCCATGACGCGAGCGCTGTGGCCGTGCGCGGTGTCGATGGCCAGCACGTCCACTTTGCGCCTGACCAGCTCTTGGGCGCGCTCGAAGAAATCGCCGGTGGCGCCGATCGCCGCCCCCACCCGCAACCGGCCCTGGCTGTCTTTGGCCGAGTTCGGGTACTTCAACTTCTTCTGGATGTCCTTGACGGTGATGAGGCCCTTGAGGGTGAACTGGTCGTCCACCACCAGCAGTTTTTCGACGCGGTGCTTGTGCAGGATGGCCTCGGCCTGCTCGAGGGTGGTGCCCACCGGAACCGTCACCAGGTTCTCCTTGGTCATCACCTCGGAGATGAGCAGGTCGAAGCGGTTCTCGAACCGCAGGTCGCGGTTGGTGAGGATGCCGACCAGCTTGCCGCCCTGGGTGACCGGCACGCCCGAGATGCGGAACCGGCTCATGAGCTCCTGCGCGGCTGAGATGGGCTGGTCGGGACCGATGGTGATGGGGTCCACGATCATGCCGCTTTCACTGCGCTTGACGCGGTCCACCTCTTCGGCCTGCCGTTCGATGGACATGTTGCGATGGATGATTCCAATGCCGCCCTGCTGCGCCAGCGCGATCGCCAGGTGCGACTCCGTGACGGTGTCCATGGCGGCGGAGACCACCGGAATGTTCAATGCGATCTGGCGAGTGAGGCACGTGCGCGTGTCCACCTCGGCCGGGACCACTTCGCTGCGGGCCGGCTCGAGCAATACATCGTCGAAGGTGAGGCCCTCGGAGAGTACGTCTTGAATCATGGTGATTCCTCCCATGATAACGTGCTCGCCTTGCGGTGCGCTGGCGGGAATCGGATTGGGGTGCGCGACGGTGCTTCGGTCGGAGCCGCGACCGTAAGGGAGCGGTAGAATTGCTGTCACGGCCCGTGATTTACCTGATCACCTTTGCCTGTTACGGATGCCACCTGCATGGCAGCGAGTCCGGCTCCGTCGACCGCGAGCACCCGGTGGCTTTGGAAACCACAGCACGTGTCGGCGGCCATTCAATATGTGGTCGCCGAGCAGGGTCCCGCAATGTCCGTGTTCGAGTCTCAAGGACCTTAATCGCGTGTGCGGCATCCGCTACCTAACGGTCGCGGCTCCGAATCGGCCACGAATGCTCGACCTCTGGTCGCACCCCCGGGGGCCCGCCCCTATTGCTCCGCCGGATACTTGAAGGACTTGTCCGGATACTTCGGCGGCGCGGGCTGCTCGATGGGCTTATTCCGGATCTCGGTTTTCAGATATTCGATGGCCGCTTGCAACTGCGCGTCCCGGCCCTCGAAGGTCGCATGCGGAAGATTGTCGACTACCAGATCCGGATCCACGCCGTGGCCCTCGATCAGCCATTGACGATCGGAACCGAATACGCCCCATTCGGCGGCCGTCGCGATTCCGCGGTCCGCCAGACGATTGCTCGAGGTGAGCCAGATCTCTCCGCCCCAGGTGCGCGTCCCGATCACCTTGCCCAGCCCGAGCCGGCGGAACCCCTCGGTGAAAGCCTCGCCATCCGACCCGGTGAACTCATCGCACAGCACCACCATGTGGCCGCGGAACGCCTGCTGCATGTTCCAAAACGGTTTGCCGGTTCGCGTCTGCCAATACATCCAGGCCTTGCGCATCAGCTTGTCGAGAATCCAGCTATCGATGTTGCCGCCCCCGTTATGACGGACATCGATAATCAGGCCGTCGCGCGTGAAGACCGGGATGTACTGCTCCACCCACTGGCTGATATCGCTGGATCCCATGGCGCGCAGGTGCACATAGCCGATCTTCCCGGCGGACACCTGGTCCACGGCCAGCCGCCGCGTGTACTCCCATTCGGCGTAACGCAGGTCGGCTTCCTGCTGCATGGTAACCGGCTTCACGATGACGTCGCGCGGCTCGGTCTTGTCTTTCGGGCGCACGCGCATCAGCACCTGCTTGCCGGCCTGGTTGCGCAACAGTTCCGCCGGATCGGCGACCGACAGCAGATCGCGGCCGTTCGCCGCCAGCAGAACGTCGCCGTCGGCAATGTCCACGCCGGACTGCGCCAGCGGCGATTTGCGGTCGGGACGGTCCGGGTCGGATCGATAAATGTGCTCGACCAGGTAGCCTCCGGCCTTGGCATCGCGAACCAGGCGCGCTCCCAGCGCCGCCAGAGCGACCTGGTCCGGTTCCGATTCTCGAGCCGAGCCCCCAAATCCATTGTCTGGAAGACTGCCGTATGCTATAAGGACTTTGGACAGCATTGGCTCTCGCGGTGCCACCCTGATGAATGAGCCACTTCGAAACTTTCCGCCCGTGCCGGACGACGTTTTCACTCGGCCTTGGGATTGGGAGAGAATCTCGAGACTAGAGGCGCTCGCGGTCTCCCAAACCGGGCGTGCCGTTGCGGTGTGGACTGAAGGGTGGCGCTCCTTCGCAGCTTGGGTCCATAAAGATGCTTGGTTTTACCATGGCGACGGCCCCTTCGATCCCAGTGCCGTGAATTATTATCGCCCCAGATCGCTCCAGGCCTTTTCCTGGGCCGGGTCGGCTGACGAAGGCGCTGGGAGTGCTGAAACTGTGCCACCGCCCGTGAAGACTGCCCGCGCATCGTCGTCGCGCACTTCTTCCCCACGGACAAAACCACCGGCCCAGTCGTCCCCGCCGGTAGCCGCATCAGCCAGCCAGGGCCGCGGTTTGCCCGCCCATACAGCACCCGCGGTTCTGAAGGCAATCGAGAAGATTGGGGCCGCGGCCAAACAGAAGATCGGCGCGTGGTGGAAGAAAAGCGAAGCGTTTGCCAAGGTCGAAACCGGTGACGACGGTAAGCTGGAGGCGTCGGCGGGCGTCAGTCATACATGGTTTGACAAGAACGGTGCCGCGGCAAAGTTCGGAGACGACAAGAACAACATCAGCCTGTTCAGCTACGAGGCGAGTGCGACTTCGGGGTTCACGGCTTCGGACGGAGGGGGTTCGCTTAACCTGATCGACGCTTCTGTTGAGGGTTCAGCCATCAGCGCCCAGGGCCAGAAGGACTTTCTCGGCGGCGCCGCCGAGGTCGACGGCTCTGTCGAACTCGATCATGTGGAAGCGGAAGCCAAGGTGGGCGCGGATTGGGATGACAAGGCCAAGGTTGTTCAGGCGAAGGTGGGCGCCAGTGTCGATTTGGTGAAGGCCGATGTAGGAGGTTCCTTTAAGATCCCGCTGCCGTTCGGCCACACGCTTACTTTGGGGGGCGGCGCGGAGGGTGAGATTGGAGCATCCGCGGAAGCCAACGCACAGGCAGGCTGGACCGAAGAGGACGGATATACCCTTGGCGCATCGGCCAAGGTGGGGCTAGGGTTGGGTGGCGGACTGAATTTCAAGATAGGCTTCAAGTAGCATGGCGAACGACGACATCCGCATCTCATTCGGCGACGCGATACCGGACAAATCGCTTGGTAGCGCGTTCGGGTCGATCTCTTTCACGCCGCCGGCGGACCCGGATCTGAGCTTCCGGGTCGTGTTGCCGAGAAACTGGGCGCAGGTAGCCAATCTCCCCGCCCCGCCACTCCAAGCGGATGCTTTCTCTCTACTGGCCGCCTATCGCGAGTCGGACGAAATCAGTGTTCAGGTTTTCGCAACTCTCTTGCGCTTCGAGGTGAACCTGATCGACTGGTTGGAATTCCTTGCCCATCGTCAGGGCTTCACTCTTCTCAACGTGAAGTCGGCCGAGACGGAGAGTGGGCAGACTGTACACGGCGTCGCACGCGCCGGCGATGGCGCGTTTCTACGGTTCCTCACGAAAGGTAACGGGCCCAAGGTGGTCCTCCTGTTGGGCAGGGCGCCGTTCGCGGCGCCCGACAGCGTGAAGGAGATTCTCGGCCTTGCGGCCGCGAGTTTCGAATTCACTCATCTCCACCGTCAGAAGACCAGAGAGCTGTTGGAGGTGTTCACGGATGCCGGAGGATTGTTTCAGGTTCTCCATCCGTCCTCCTGGTCCCACGACACGGAAGACTCGTTGCGGCCTGCAAAGGGCGGCGTCAATTTCCGGCTGACCAGCGACACCGACACTTTGGCGTACCTTCGCGTGGCGGCCGATACGCGGATCCCACCGACTGAATCCGGGATGGAGCAGGTGTTTCTGCTCACAGTGCAGGAGGTCGAGGAATCGGGTGTTGTAGTGGACCGTCTCGATCCAGTACCTGGCGGAACGCTCGCCAAGCCGAAGGAACGGTGGGTTGGCACGTGCACCCTACCTTCGGGAAAAGGTGAAGTTGCCCTATTGTTTCGTCGTGCACCGTTCGGGTGGCTGTCGGCGGTGATGCTGTGTCCGGGCAAGACCGTGAACCCCGTGGCATGGATGCGGGCCAAACGGGCCTACGAGATGGTGGTGGCATCGTTGTCGGTCCCGGTGGTAGGCACCGGCCAAACATAGGAAGGTTACAATTCCGTGCCTCCTGCTGCCCGAGTTGGCGACGCGCATACGTGCCCGACGATGGATCCAGGTCCGAAGCCACACGTCGTCGGGCCAGCGTTGCCGGCCGGTTGCCCCACGGTTGAGATCGGCGGCTCTTCCGCGCCGTCACCGGTTTGTGTCTTCTCGGATGCAGCCTCACTTTCGTTGCGCTGACCATGGTGCTGTGGAAGTACGGCTCACAGTGAGCTAGAATTGCGTTGTTCCGATTATGCAAATTGGCCCGTATCGTATCCTCCGGGAATTAGGCCGGGGAGGCATGGGAATTGTCTACCAGGCAGTCGACCCAGTCATCGGGCGCACAATCGCAATCAAGACATTTCACCTTCTTCCCTCGGATGCGCCGGAACAGCAATCGTTTTTGAAAGACCGTTTCTTTCGTGAGGCCCGCGCGGCAGGAACTCTATCCCATCCGAACATCGTTACGATCTATCAAATCCTTGAACAAGGCGACGCTGCCTACATCGCAATGGAATTCGTGAGCGGGCCGTCGCTCGACAAACTCCGCCAGGCAGACTACGCTTTCTCAAAGCAAAAAGTGCTTGAGATCATCGCGCAGACGGCATCTGCGCTGGATTACGCTCACTCGAAGGGGATCATCCACCGTGATATCAAGCCGGCGAACATCCTGATTGCTGAAGACGGAACAGTGAAGGTCTGTGATTTCGGAGTGGCCAGAATTGTTGGAGAACAGGGGGTCAAGACGCAGACAGGCTGGGCAGTGGGTAGTCCGAGCTACATGTCGCCTGAACAGATCGAAGGCAAGGCTGTAGATGGGAGAACGGACCAGTTCGCGCTTGGCGTGATCGCCTATGAACTTCTGACGCGCCGCCGGCCCTTTCAGGGGGAGACACTTACGGCGCTGTTCTATCAGATCCTCCACGAGCGCCCGGCGCCAGTCAGTCTTTCGAATCCCACATTGGGAGATCAAGTGGAAGGCGTTTTGGCGAAAGCCTTGGATAAGCAGCCCGCTCAGCGTTACAGTACCTGCACGGGATTCGCAAACGCTTTGGGTGCGGCTCTGAACTTGTCCGACGAATGGCATATCGCCCTCGAATCCGGCTCGGCCGAAAACAGCGGGATTGCCGCGCCTGGCTTGGCTGTTGTGGGCACACGATCTGTCTTGACCCCTGTGGGCCGGTATTCCCAAACGGAGCCTGAAAGCCCCGCTCGGCGTTCGAGGGCCGCATGGTTGGCTGGCGCAGTGTTCCTTGTGGTCGGACTGCTCGCGGGGACAGCTTATTATCGTTTGCGTCCAGACCACTCAAGCGGCGGCAACAACAAGCCGCCATTGAACAACCAGGTTCCGCCGAGCCAACCAGACAAGAACCCGCCGTCTCAAGCGCCACCACCCGCAACTGGTGGTAGCCAACGCAGTGATCAATCTGGTGGGCAAATTACCGCCGGCAGCTCAGGGGCCCGTCCGGTTCGTGATGTCCATCCGGCTACTTCGGACGAGAAGCCGAACGTCTCATCCGTACCAAGTGACTCTCTACCTCTTACTGCGAGCCCTGTGCCGGTGCGAACCCCGGCTCTGTCACCCCAGTGGGCTGTTTTCCGAGGCAATTTCCAACACAATGGCGTCACCGCTGTACTGGGACCCGCTCATGAGCCGCGAATTGTCTGGAGGGCCGAACTAGGTGGGCAACTTCGAACTTCTCCCGTGATCGGGTTTGATGGAACGGTCTTCGCGGGAACGATCGACGGAACGCTCTTTGCTGTGCGTGACGGTCGAGTTTTGTGGAACCACAGGGTCGAGACAGCCGGCGCTTTCCTACTCTCCCTCGATGCCACAGGGAACCTCCACGTCAAGGATATAAGCGGCAACGTGTTCCAGGTCAGTAGCGCCGGCCAGCGGCTGAATTCCGGACGCTCCATCTTGCTGCCCTATGACTATGCGCAATCGCCGGATTTGGGCATTTACTACATAACCGGCTCTACTCTCCTGGAGGCCGGCCACTCCTCCTGGAACTTCGACCTCGGCGACTTGCCTTCCACCCCCGTCGTACTGGACGGCGCAGGGAATCTCTACGTCGGAACGGCGAAGGGAATTCTGCACTGCGTCAGTCGCCTCGGGAAAAGCCGCTGGTCCTATCGTGCGCCGGTCAAGATCACCGCCGCCCCGGCCGTTCGAGAAAACGGCGATGTCATATTCGGCTGCTTCGACGGCTATTTGTATTGCGTCCGAGGCGGCGAACTCAGGTGGCGCTTTTTGACGCGGGGCCCGGTCTTTTCGGCCCCAGCGATCGACCCGTCCGGCATAGCCTATTTTGGCTCGGCTGACGGTTACTTCTACGCTATCAGTGACGCCGGCGAGCTTGTATGGAAAGTCAATCTCCAGAACGAGATCCACGCCGCCCCGGCGATGGATCGCCATGGCCGCCTTTATGTGGCTTCCATTCAGCGGTTCCTCTATTGTCTGTCCGACAAATAGTTTTCAATAAGAAAAGACCTCAATTTCCCTTTACTGCGCCAAATTTTAGGCGTATACTACTGCTGATCCTACATGACAATTTCGTCGTCACGCAGAGGTGCGCTCCTGCTGGGAGCCGTGGCGTGGCTTGGCTTTGCCGCGTCTTCGCAGGCTCAGAACACGGGCCGATTTGCGCAGCAGTCAAGAATCGGGTTGGACCTCGTCGAGAAAGGGAAGTACCAGCAGGCCATAAATGTTCTCGAGGAAATCTGGGAGCAGGACCAGTCGGATCCGGCTATCGCCGAAAACCTCGGCATCTGCTACCTCTATGGAGAATCCGATGATGTGACCGCGGCCAAATACATGGACAAGGCGATCGCATTGGGCGGCCGGGCTTCGTTCCTGATGCAGCACGCCCACGAGAAACTCGGCAAGCTCAGCGGCGGTGAAATCTCCGACTACTGCACCGGGCGGATGTCGATCTATCGCGATCACCTGGCCTTTACATCTTCGGTGCCCGGCCACTCGTTCGTGATTCCAGCCGGTGAATTCCTGGAAATTAAGACCAACCGCGTATTCGGTAAGGCAACCGGAGCCTACCACATAAAGACTCTGGACAAGAAGAACTACAACCTTCGGCCGAAAACCTGGTCTGATGTCGAAACACGTCTATTCCTGAAAATGGTGGAGCAGTATATTTCAAGAAAGAAATGAGGTGAATAATGTACATACGCAGCATCGTGGTTCTTGGTGTCGCCCTGGCGCTTGTGCCGGGCGTGTTTGGTGCGAAGAAGACCGCCGAGGAAAAGGCGGCCGAAACGCGCGACAAGGAAAAGAAGACCGCCGCTAAGAATGAACAAACCTACGAGAAGCTTAAACAGTTTTCGCTCGACCTGTACGCCAACGATACGGATTTCAAGGATGCTGCCGATCGAGACTTCGACCTCGTCCAGCAGCAGCATAGCGAGGATGCGTTCCGGCGCAATGTGTCGCGGAGATCGCAGACCGTTGCGATTCATGAGGACCGGTTTCGGTCCTATGATTATGGTGCGCTTTACGATAACCTTGTCATTCAGGACTATGTGAACCGAATCGGACAGCGGCTTGTTCCGGATGACTCCGAGAAGCTGTTTGCATTCCGGCTCGTGGCCCACCCGATCCCCTTTGCCGAGACGCTGTCAACGGGCACGATATACGTCTCCACGGGGCTCGTGGCGCTATTGGATAACGAGGCACAGCTTTCCTACGTGCTGGGCCATGAGATGGCCCATGTATACAAAGACCACTGGCGGCTAAAGTCGATGATGAAACTCGGCGAGCCCGAGTACAACAAGAAACAGGAAACAAAGCGGGCGTGGTGGGGGTTGATCGGCGTGGCTGCCGGTGCCGCGACAGGAGCGGCCATCGGGCGCGACGCCCAATCCGCTGGAATTGGCGCTTTGGTTGGCGGTGTAGGAGGATACATAGCGGGCGCGGTGATAAACCGGGGCATGAACCTGGATTGGGACAAAGTTCAGGAGGACGAGGCCGACCAAGTGGCCTTTAAGGCGGCGCTGAAGTGTAATTATGACGTGAAAGAGGTCCCGAAGTTGTACGCTTCGTTGCAAAACTCCGCCGCAAAGGACAATCGCGTGGCCCTCGGTTTCATCGGCAGCCGGAAACGCGTTCGGGAGCGGCTGGAGAATGCAAAAGATCTCATTGGGAATGCTTACAAGGCCGACCTGGAAGCCAAGGAGAAGGCGGGTGTGTTGATCGGTGACAATCCCGACTATCGGCATCTCATGGCCGAGTTGAAGCGGGACAACGGGATTATGGCCTACTACTACGATATGTTCGACTTGGCGAAAAAGAACCTGTCCGAAGCCGTAAGTATTCGGTCGAACGATCCCACCGCAAACTATTTCTACGGAAAGGTGCTCGAGTTGGTGGCACGCACGCCGGAGGAAACCAAACTGGCCGAGCAATCCTTCGTTTCCGCGGCCAAGTACGATAAACGGCACCAGAACTTTGGTTCTCACCTGCACCTGGCGTTGGCGCTAATGGGCGAGAAGAACGAAGCGAACCAGGCGCAGGTTATTGAGGAACTCAAGAGCTATGTCGATGGTTATCTCACATTTTCGATCTCGAACGCCCGGAGCACGGCGCTGCTGCCTCCAAACCTCGATACCATCTACGATTATCTTACGCTAACCGGCGAGGATAGCTGGATGCCGACAGTGCCCGAGAATGCACCTCTTGTGTATGGCGGCGACAGCCCAGACCTGCAACCAGCCAGTTTGACGCCGGTTGGAACGTCTGCGCCCTCCGTGGCCGTTCCCGCCTCGCAGCCCCAGCCTGCGCCTCCGGCAAAGAAGGGATTGATTCCGCTTCCCCTTCCGCTCAGGAAGAAGTAGCAGGCAGCCGTGAGATCGATCTTAGCGATAGCTTGGGTGTGTTTGGTGGGTGCGCCCTCGGCACGCGCTCAGGCGCCACCCAAACTCTTCGAGCTGCAGCTTCCTGAATTTGGAGACCAGATCTTTGAGGGGGACGTTATCGAACTCCCCGTCAAAGATGTCTCCACTATCGTCATCTCTCTTTTGAATCCTGTTGCGGACCGTATTTCCTACGGGCAGATTTACTCCAAACTCAACGGCGACGCCTCGACCACCATATGCCAGTACGGCAGCACGGATCGGGGCAAGTTCATCCGCATGAACCTGAAAATGCGGAGAGATATTCATCTGAGGCCCGGGTCCAACGCGCTCGAGATCACGGCCACTGACCAGCGGGGAAGGCGCTATTACAAGAATTTCATCTTGCGCACCCGCGAAGATGCTCGGAATGAGTGGTTCGCGTACGAGACTGCCGTCGCACCTGGGGACGAGACCGGGGCCCCCCCGGATGTGCTGATCGTTCAACCGGAATTCCCTGTGATATTCGAACCAAACGATCGGCCCCGGCTCGTGAGGGTGAAAGGAACTGTCAATTCGGCTCATCCAATAGCAGCGCTGACTATCCAGAACGCGCGTTGGACCGGCGATGCCTCTGGAAACAATACCGAGTTCGAGCAGGAAGTGACGGTCTCTCCAAAAGATTCGCACATAGAAATCACGGCCACGGACCAGAGCGGAAACCGGACGCGCATCAGCGTGCCCGTTGTTCTGTCGGGTCAGAGGGCCCCTTCTCAGTTCACCGGGGAACGCTACGCATTAGTTGTGGGGATCTCTCGCTTTGGCGTGCGGCCGGGAGGACCGCCGGACCTCTACGCCGCCTCGAGTGACGCGGAGAACATTGCGACGACTCTTGAATCGCAGGCGGGTTTTCGCGCCGACCACGTCTTGGTGCTGCGCGACGAGAACGCGACAGCGGCGAAGATCCGCAATGCATTCCGCCATTTCGTAGCTCTCGCAAAGCCTGATGATCTGATGCTGATCTATGTCTCCTCTCATGGGCTGCACGACCCTCTGGACGCGAATAATCTATTCTTGGCTGCGTACGATACCCAGATGAAGCAACTGTCCGATACAAGCCTGGGATTCAACGAGCTCGAACAGTTAGTCTCCTCAAACGTGCGTTCACGCCACGCAGTACTCGCATTCGATGTGGGGAGAAAAGTCGCTCCGGAGTGGAGGATAGCTGGCAGCAACCTGGTCAACAACTATCTCCTGAAGCTTTTCTCGAAAGAGGAAGGCCGCGCGGTGTTGGTCTCCGGTGGACTGAATGAGGTTTCAGTCGAGCGGCCGTCAAACGGCGGATACGAGAGCGTGTTCGCTCGGGCCGTGGTTGAAGCTCTTCAGGGCAAGGCCGACTGGAACCAAGACAGGCAGGTTACAGTGGCGGAGATGTTCCGATACATCTCGAGCCGGGTACGAAGCGAAACCAACGGTTCCGAAAACCCGCGTTTTCAGATCGCGCAAGAACTGTTGCCGATTGCCTCACTCCAGGCTGGGTCGAAGTAGTTGGCCGCTCTTACCGTACCGCCTTCCCCTTCTCCCCTGCGCCAGCCTCCTTCGGGTACTTGAAGGACTTGTCCGGGTACTTCGGCGGCGCGGGCTGCTCGATGGGCTTATTCCGGATCTCGGTTTTCAGATATTCGATGGCCGCTTCCAACTGCGCATCCTTCCCCTCGAAGGTCGCATGCGGAAGATTGTCGACTACCAGATCCGGATCCACGCCGTGGCCCTCGATCAGCCATTGGCGATCGGAACCGAATACGCCCCATTCGGCGGCCGTCGCGATTCCGCGGTCCGCCAGACGATTGCTCGAGGTGAGCCAGATCTCTCCGCCCCAGGTGCGCGTCCCGATCACCTTGCCCAGCCCGAGCCGGCGGAACCCTTCGGTGAAAGCTTCGCCGTCCGACGCAGTGAACTCATCGCACAGCACCACCATGTGGCCGCGGAACGCCTGCTGCATGTTCCAAAACGGTTTGCCGGTTCGCGTCTGCCAATACATCCACGCCTTGCGCATTAGTTTCTCGAGAATCCAGCTATCGATGTTGCCGCCGCGGTTGTGGCGGACATCGATAATCAGGCCTTCGCGCGTGAAGACCGGGGTGTACTGCTCCGCCCACTGGCTGATATCGCTGGCTCCCATGGACGGCAGATGCACGTAGCCGATCTTCCCGGCGGACGCCTGGTCCACCGCCAGCCGCCGCGTGTACTCCCATTCGGCGTAACGCAGGTCGGCTTCCTGCTGCATGGTAACCGGCTTCACGATTACATCGCGCGCCTCGGTCTTGTCTTTCGGGCGCACGCGCATCAGCACCTGCTTGCCCGCCTGGTTGCGCAAGAGTTCCGCCGGATCGGCGGCCGAGAGCAGATCGCGGCCGTTGGCCGCCAACAGAACGTCGCCGTCGGCAATGTCCACGCCGGGTTGCGCCAGCGGCGATTTGCGGTCGGGGCGGTCCGGGTCGGATCGATAAATGTGCTCGACCAGGTAGCCTCCGGCCTTGGCATCGCGAACCAGGCGCGCTCCCAGCGCCGCCAGCGCCACCTGGTCCGGGCCTCTGCGGATATCGCCCCCGGAGACAGACGCGTGCAGCGCGGAAAGCTCGCTCACCATCTCCGCGATCAGATCGCTGAGTTCTGCGCGGTCGCGCACGCGGCCCACCAGTTCCCCATACTTGTCGCGCATGGCCGCCCAGTCCACGCCGTGCATGTTGCGGTCGTAGAAATAGTCGCGGTGCAGCCGCCAGGCGTCCAGGAACGCCTCGCGGAACTCGTCGCTGGGGATCACCGAGAACGTCCAGCTCTTCAGATCGACCTGGCTGTCGGCGAGCGTTTTCGGATCTTTCAACGCAGCCCCTTTCACGGTGGCATCCACAATCAGCATCTCGGTCTGCTTGTATGCAACCAGAATCTTCTTGCCGTCCCCCGACACTTCGAAACGGTTCACGCTTTCGAGCAGGGTGTCGGGTTTGTCGCCCTTGTTGGCGATGTCCAGACACTGGAGCACGCTCTTTTGGGGGTCCTCGGCGTTGGCGTCGATCCAGCACAGCCGCTTGCCGGCCACCGCCAGATTGCGGTAGTTGCCGGGAGGCACGGGGACTTCATCGAGCCGCGCCGTAATTCCGTCGAGATCGATCTCCACCTTTTCCGCCCTGGTTTCGGCGGGCTTGGCGGCGTCGGCGGGCTTGGCGGGCTCGTCCTTCTTATCGGGGTGCAGTTCGTCGGCCGGCTCAAACGGGGACCGCAGCCCTTTTTTCAGCGCCACCATATAGATCTTGTTGGCATGATCGAAGTACGGCTCCGGCTGGCGCGATCCCCATGGCGCCGGCACCGTCGATTTCAAGGCGCGGTCGGATACAAAATAGATCCACTTCCCATCGGGACTCCAGGCCGCCCAACCGCTGTCGTACCGGTCGGTGGTGAGCGGCGTGAAGACCTCCGTCTCCACGTTGTAGAGCACGATTTGCGAAAGCAGGTTCGGCAGCGACTGCGCGTATGTCAGCCACCGGCTGTCGGGCGACCAACTCAGGTTCTCGAACTGCGGATTGGAATTGATGGACGCTTCCAGCGTGGCGATCCGCTTCTGTGTCTTGCTTCCGGTATCCAGCAGCCAGAGCTGATTATCCTTGTCCTGGTGGGCGATCCACTTGCCGTCCGGCGAGGGAACCCCGTCCCACCGCAGCACTTTGCCGTCGGTTGTGAGCCGCTCGCCCGTGCCCGTCCCGTTGGCCGGAACCTTCCACAATTCCACCTCCCCGCTTTCCGTGGAAAGGATCAGCAAAGACTTGCCGTCCGGCATGAACCGCGCATCCCCGTAGCGCCCCGGCTTGTGCGCCGC
>PLMF01000044.1 GCA_003142355.1 Bryobacterales bacterium | reverse complement strand
GCGGTAGCGCATCAGCTCACCTCGGTAGCGCCGGGCAGGGGGGGAGCGCCGGGCAGCGGTATGGAAAGCGCGAATCCGGCGCGGAACACGGGGTGGGCGAAGCCATCGGGAGCGACGTCGGCGGCCGACCCGCGCGGCGGGGAGGCGGCGCACAGCACCGACCCTTCAGCCACCATTTGGATTTCCTTCTTGAGCTCGCCGGAACCGGCGGGGCTGTCCACACGGCCGCAGGTCGGATTTGGGTGGATAATGGTTAGGTGTCGGGCCGCGAATGATCAAAGAGATTCGCCGCAAGATCCAGCGGCAGGAGTACGAGTATTCCCTGCATGCGGCCGATCAGAGTGTTCTGCGGCACATCGCGCGGAAAGAGGTAGAGGAAGCTATTGAGAACGGCGCCGTCATCGAGGATTACCCGAGTGACAAATACGGCCCAAGTTGTTTGGTCCTGGGTTACACGAAAGCCGGGAGACGACTACACATTCAGTGTACTCATCCGGTCCGGACTCGGATTAAGATCATTACCGTTTATGAGCCTGATCCAGGGCAGTGGGTTGATTTCAAGAAGAGGAGCGAGCAATGAGTTGTGACGTTTGTACTGCCGGTGAGCGCCGCCCCCAACTGATCCGATACAGCTTGTCAATGGCCGACCGCTTGATCCTGGTCGACCACGTACCGGCTGAAGTCTGCGACCGGTGCGGCGAGGTGACCCTGAGTCCCGATGTGGTCGAACGTTTGCAGCAAACCGTTTGGCAACACGAGCCTCCGGCCAGATTTGTCGAGACGCCGGTCTACGAGTTCGCATAGGCCCAGGTGGTACGGAAAGAGCGTTTTGAGGCGGTAGCGCAACAGCTCACCTCGGTGGCGCCGGGCAGCGGGACGGACAGCCCGAATCCGGCTCGGAATACAGGGTGGGCGAAACCGTCGGGCGCCACGTCGGCGGCCGTCCCGCGGATTCATCCATGACTCGGATTTCAGCCGAACCGCAGTCCCGGAACACCAAGATAATCGGCCTTGTTGTGGGTCAGCAGCGGAGCATCGTAGAGCAGGGCCGTCGCCGCAATCCAAGCGTCTGCGGTTTCAATACGCCGGCCGTTTCTTCGAGCAGCGACCATCGCCTCCGCCCATTTCAGAACGAGGTCATGCGATGAAGGCACAACCACAAAACGGCTGAGAAACAATCGCAGCCACACCACGCGCTTTTCGCTCCAATTCGCCAAGAGAGCCCATTGTTCCAACTCGGCCTCGGTCATGAACGAGATGAACCATTGCCGGTCTTGAAGTTGTGGCAGGTACATCTGTGCGCGGGTGTCGGCTTTGAAGAGAAACGATACGACATCCGTGTCGAGCACGATGGGCTTCATGCGGCCGGATCAGTCTTCGCGCGCCCACGCCATGCTCGCATCTCTTCCAGGAAATCGTCAATGGATTCTTCCTCGGGCCAGAAGTTGCCAAGCAAATCCCTTGGGTCGCGAGGGAAAGTCAGCCCCTGCGCGGCGACCAACTCGTCCGCGGACGGGTGCCCCAGCCGGGAATACTTCTGAACGAGTTCATCCATCCTGTCCTGCATCGTGCTCCTAGTATAACGCCGGCTCCGCTGTGGCAAACTGGTGAAGGCTAGCCATGGCGACCCAGAATGCCGGCATCTTTCGGATTCCAACCGCCGGCGATCCGGTTCTCAATGAGGTTGTGCGCCGTCTCGTGGATGCATACCGGCCGAAGTACATCTACCTCTTTGGTTCCGTGGCCCGGGGAGATGCCGGCCCGGATAGCGACTACGACATCATGGTTGTCGTTCCGGACGAAGCCCCACGGGAGATGCAGGAGTGCGACCTCGCTTATCGAGCGCTTCGCGGATTGGGTATTGCCAAGGACGTTTTGGTGTGGACACGAAGCGAGTTCGAAAAGCGCCTCCATCTGAAGGCGTCTCTTTCATCCACCATTCTGCGAGAGGGTAAGTTATTGCATGCCGCCTGATCCGGTCCGAGCCGTCGATGCGAGAGCGTGGCCTGCGAAAGCCGCTCAGGACTTGCGCCGCGTCGATCTTTTGCTTGCCGCCGACCCGCCAGACCCTGAAGGCGGGCTTTTTCACTCCCAGCAGGCTGCGGAGAAGGCACTCAAGGGCTTCCTCACCCGGCACGACGCGCCCTTCCGTAGGGTCCACGAACTCGACGAACTCGGAGAGCAGTGCGTCGGCATCGATTCTTCGTTAGCGGAGGTCATGGGCCGGGCCGACGCGTTGACCAAGTACGCCTGGCGTTTCCGGTATCCGGGTGCTCCATACGAACCGACACTTGATGAGGGCCGGACAGCCTGCGACCTGGCACGCGAGGTGGCTTCAGCGCACTGGGACCCGAAACCTGGCTGCATGCTTCGCTGCTCTTTCGAGCAGCCAATAAAAATGTCGGTAATACTGCCAGCCCGTCAATTCGCCGAACCCCGGCTTGTCGAGATCCTCCGAAAGGTGCCCTCGTAGGAACACGAGAAGGTTCCCCCAATAATCCAGAAACATACTCTCGTTGACAAGTCCCTCGTGGACAAACAACGCTGCGAAATCGAAAGAAGAGCACAGTTTTCTTAATGCCTCGGGGTCGAGATCGCCTGGCTTGCCGGTCCGCACTTTGTGCCGTGCCTCGCGATACTCTGTCTGATGGAGGTAGTGAGACAACTGCAACAGATTCTGCACCTCGATTTGTTTGTAGATTGCCATCCACCCGCCGAGAGCAGCGACGGCGCTAACGCAAGAGATCAGCAGCGCCAAGATGGCCATCAGGAACGTTGTAGACATGCGGCTTCCTCAAAACGGACACCCCACTGTGCTCGTCGCCCTCCCGGCCCTAGCTAGCAGTTGTCGAAGAGTGTGCCCTCAGATCTCCAGGGTATCGCGATCTAACTAATCCCTTGCTCAGTTGCTCACGGTTCAAGCTCCGATTATGGCCGAATCGCGGGCCATCCGCAAATAATGGAGAAACCGACAACGGCCCCACACCCCAACCAGTTCGAATCTTGGCTCGGGTGTTACGAGTGATGAAACCGGCAAGTTATAGAAAGAAAAAGAAGAAAATCGTAAACCAGCGGCCCTTCGGTCACCCGACCGAACTCTGCGCTGGCCCGTGCGCGCCGCCGGCCGTCTCCCCCTCATCCCTCTATGCTGAGTTCCGCCCAGCCCGGCAGCGTGGCGGGCTTGTTATTCAGGAAAACGATGCGGCGGGTTTTGGGGAAGGGCAGGTTGGAGGC
>PLMF01000006.1 GCA_003142355.1 Bryobacterales bacterium | reverse complement strand
TCAACAAACCCAGCGGGCTGCCCACCCTCCCCGGCGGCGGCTTCATGGAAAACACCCTCCTGCGCTTGGTGCAAAAGCAAACCCCCAACGCAAACCCTGTCCACCGGTTGGGCCGAGCCACCACCGGCATCGTCCTCTTCGCCAAAACACCGCAGGCGGCCTCTAATCTATTCGCAAACTGGAACACACCCAAAATTCAAAAAATCTACCGGGCGCTGGCTCAAAACATTGCACAGCACGACGCCTACGAAATCCTCACACCCATCGGCCTCGTACCGCACCCGCTCATCGGTTCCGTGTGGGCCGCCAACCCAAGTGGCAAACCGTCAAAGTCATTGGCAAAGGTGATCTCACGCACCACCAGCACCACAACATTTGAGGTAAGCCTAAATTCGGGCCGCCCTCATCAAATCAGAATCCATCTGGCATCCATCGGCCATCCCCTGGTAGGCGATCCTCTGTACGGCTTAACCGGCCAGCCTCTTGAAATTCTCCCCGGCCTCCCCGGCGATGGAGGATATTTCCTGCACGCCCAATTTCTGAAATTCCACCACCCCATCACCGGAGAACAAATTAATCTTGAGGCAGCTTTGCCGTCCGGATTCTCATTGCATCAGTAGGTTCACGGCGGGAATCAAATCAGGGTGGCCGTTGAAACCTGCGCGATCCCGCCATTCCGAATCCTTACGAAGCGAGTTTTATTACACTTCGATAATGGGGTTAACGGGACTCTGTCCGAGTGGCGCGTTTTCCGGCCAGAGGGCGTCAACGGCTTAAGCCACGGGATGGCGACTGCAGGCAGAATGCGTGACTTTCGGGCCGGGAGGTTTGCCAAATTCTGGAACAACAAGGTTTTCCTTCCGACACGCCAGCGCGGCAGTCACTGTGTGATGCAGAAACCGACGGGAAATACGACCATCACGGTTCCCAGTACCGCTTCACAATCCTGTCAGGGTAGCTGAGACTTCGGCCGACGAAATACTTGCATCCGAAAAAAGATCGAATCATTTCAGCCGGCGCCGAGGCAAACTCTTGGACCGTGCGTGTTCCGCTCCTTTACGGATGTATTCTCTGAACTCATCTGCACTCATCTTGTTATGCCGGGCATCGTAGGTCTCGGACAGCTGATTGTACAAAGATGTCTTTTGGAAGATCACAAAAGCACCGCGAAAAAATCGCATTACAACTCTGGATTCTTCCGGAAGTGGATGTTCGTCGTACTCATTTTGATCCCAATACGATCTGTCGACATAGGACTCGCCGCCAATATCAGTGAGCTCTTCGTAAAGCGTGTCCGCCTCCAGCTGGTACACGCCGCTCGGCTCCAAATCCGCCGCCTCCAATCGAAAGTAATTCCATTCCGGATCGTATCCGAACGCTTCGAACAACAAACGAGCTGGCCGAATTATCGTCGCAATGTTGTTCGTCGTGAGCTCGATGCAGCCCGGTTCGCGAGTGCTGCGAGTTGCTCGCTCCAAATCCAGACCGCCGCTATCAGGAAAGAGCAAGTGGTTGAGATTTGAGGTCTCGCCCAACAAGTTCAAAACGACGACGATTTCATCGAGATCTTCCCAAATCACGCGTGTCGGCAACGTAATCGGAAACAAACGCCGCTGCAGTTCAACCCACTGGAGGGGATTCTGTTCCGGAAAACTATCGCTCAATCGAATCCATTCGCGAAGGGATTCCGCGAACGTGCGCATCGTGGGTCTCCTTTCGGGAGACCGCTGAGTACAGGCTACGAGCAAGTTTTCAAGAGGCGTGATGTACAGATCGCCGCAGTCTTTACGGATACTCAGGTCACTCGCAGGATTGTACTGCCCGTCAAAAGACTTCGGATCATTCACTAACAGAATCCACATTGTCTTCGCGAGCGCGTAGACATCTGCCGGAAATGGATCCGCCCGCCGGCCTTGGCGAAATACCTCAGGAGCCATAGTCCATCGAGGTCCTAGCTGCTCTTTCGGCCCCGTGAGGTCGGCCTTTTCGGGATAATCAACGAGCCCAAAATCCGCGACATGGCATCGTTTCTGATAGATAAGTAGGTTTCCAGGTTTGATGTCCCGGTGCGCGATCTTCTGATCATGAAGGTCGGCCAATGTTTCAGCCGCCTCGGCAATCGCAGTGACTTTGGCACTGGTCGTCCACCCCTCGGAGGCATCGACCAGCGGTACGGCGACCGGCATTGCATACCAAGGCCGCCTGTCAAAAACCTCCGGCAAATCAGAATCGAGAATCGGAAGAATTCCCTCAATGCCGCGAACACGGCTCAGAATTTTCACCTCGTCCTTGAACCTCGTGTAAGCGACATCGCGGAGCTTCAAGAGGAACTTGATCGCAACCTTCTCCTTCCCATCCGCGGCAGCCCACACCTCGCCGTTTCCACCTCGATTCAGTTGTTCTGCAAGTACCCATTTCCCAACTCGTAAACCCTTTTTGAGTCCTTCCGGCTGACCGGGGGAGCGCGTCTGGGATCGTCGAGAGTTGTCGTCCTTTGACATAGGAGGTGCCGAAGCCGCCGAGTTCTAACCGCAAACGGTATTATCGCAGAGCAGCCGGCACGCGTGCGGTAACGCCGGTTTTGCACAAGAGTACGTCCGGACATGCTTCACGAAATCTTCGAGCATTGTCTTCGACTTCGGCGTGAGGTTCAGCTCGTAGCGAATCTCTCACAGGCGGACTCCTCCCTTGGTCATGGCACATGATCGGAAATCGCCGATTTGCCCCGCGGACTGCCGAAGTATTGGGCAGCAGCTCTTCGAGTGAATGGTCGGCGCCTCGGACAATAGCCCGAAACGCTCGGGAAGTATGCACGGCGGCCGGCCGATTAGTCCCCATAAGTCGGCTTCAGTCCGCTGATCCGTCCGTTTGGATTTCATCTGGCCGTATCGCACCCGGGCCGTTCGAAGTGGGGCCAAATGCCCAGGAAGTCCGGTTCTGGGAGACGCCGCCACAATGTTGAGATTCTCGACAGCCGCACTCATCGAATGCGCATCTCGGCTCGCGTCGATTGAGGGTATTGTACGAGTGGCCGACGATCCGCCCAGGAGTGTGCGCAACTACGGAGAATCGGACTCACCGGTCCCTGCTCTCGGGTGACGTGCTTCCAGCGGCGCCCTAGATTCACCAGTTGCACTGTGCTCGTCGGGCCTTGTGAACGACCCAGAATGACAGAAGGCGTAACCGCGAGACACCGTTTCCACAAAGCAGCTAACCACAAGCCGGCATCGCTGTCTCAACGGTGTGAAGTGCTGACAATATCGAGCAGGATCTATAGCTTGACAGGACGCCTACCTTTCAGCCTCATCTTTCCATTCTTGACCTCGACAAGAGGGTGGGAATGCATAACCATTTGCCATTCAACATTGAGCGCGTCGTCTGTCGATTTGTTCTTGACGATTACGCTCTCGATGAAGTGTGTCGGCTCGGGCGCTCTCGAGGGACGCAACTCCAGCGGAACGTCTTCAATAACCCCTACCAGCTTCTTACGGAAAGCGTGCCATCGGACGGGGTCGGTGCAGATTTCCGTCGGCAGATCCGACGATTCGAGGAACGCGCGCAACTCATCTCGTAGTAGCCTCTCGTCAAAGAAGTCGACCGTCTTGTCCTCTAATGTCGTGTCTACCGCGTCGTTAGCTTTTCGGTACAATATTTCGTCGAACAGTCGCACGATTCTGTCAGCCACAGGAGACGCAGACAATCTGGTGTGAACGACCCAATTGCCGTAGAAGTTCAGTACTGGATATTTGTCCTTCTGGGCATTGTGCTCCAGTAGTTTCCGAACCTCGACGAGAATATAGACCACCTGCATTTCAGTTTCGACAGGCCGGTGTAGTTCTGACTGAAGCTTCTGAACGATCGAATGGAGGGCCATACGTTGCCTCAATGGCAAGGGTAGCGCGCCCTGCTCCGGCTGTAAACACTGACTTCCGCGGCTCTCTGGGTAGTCGTCTGGTGATCACCAGCCGGTTTGACCCTTCCGGATAGCTCCGAGATCACGCGCGACTCGGACCCTGGCGACCGGCGATGGTTGCAGCATGAATCTGTGGCGTTGGAGGCCACAGGTGATGAAACGAAAGCTACGTCGTAAAGAAAAGCGCCGCATTGGTAAATCGATCCTGCGATTGCCAGACCTCGAAGTCGCGAAGTCCGCAGTTCTGAACAGCCTCTCCTGCCCGGACGCTCAGCGCGGCTATCGCCACGCCATCGACGAGTTCGTGGACTGGTACTGCTCGGAGCCGCGATTGTCGTTCAGCAAAACAGTGGTCGTCCGCTACCGGATGCACCTGGAGTCCCGCCATCTTGCCCCAGGTACAATCAATCTCCGGCTTGGGGCCGTCCGGCGGCTGGCTTACGAGGCTTCAGAGTGCGGCCTCCTGAGCGCCGATTTGGCCGCAGGAATACGGCGCGTCAAAGGCGTAAAGAATCTGGGCGTCAGGCTTGGGAACTGGCTGACCGCCGAGCAGGGGCAAGCGCTTTGGCAGGCACCAGACCAGGAGCGGCTCAAGGGCAAACGTGATCGGGCGCTGCTTGCCCTCCTGCTTGCATGTGGACTCCGTCGCCACGAACTCGCCGAGTTGACTTTCGATCACTTGCAGCAGCGCGAGGGGCATTGGGCAATCGTGGACCTAAGCGGCAAGGCTGGTCACGTCCGAACCATTCCCGTACCGGATTGGGTGCACGGCCAACTGAACGAATGGACGAAGGCCGCTGGCATTGAAGCCGGCAGGCTTTTCCGTCGCGTCAGTAGCGCGGGTAGGCCGTGGGGCGAGGCTGTAACGGAAAAGCTTGTCTGGCACGTTGTCAAGGAGTTCGCCGCCAAGGTCGGCGTTAGCAAACTCGCACCGCACGATCTCCGTCGAAGTTGCGCCCGGCTCTGCCGCGCCGCCGGCGGCGAGCTGGAACAGATTCAATTCCTTCTTGGCCACGTCTCGGTCCAGACCACAGAACGCTACCTCGGTTGCACCCAGCGGATTTCATCGGCGGTGAACGACAGGATCGGAATCGAGCCAGCACCCTAAACCCTTACCTACGGAAGGGTTGCCGACTATCCACTCGAAATGAAATCACGTTCAGGTGGTGGGGTTCGGCCCGCGCTTTAGGCGTGCCCGTCGCTCCCGCCACTCCGCCATTTCGCGTCTCAGCTCCTCTGTTTCCGGAGAGGGCGGTTCAGCGGCCATTTCCACCTCTAGTGCTGTGCGAAGTGCGCCCAACTCGACAACCGGAAACTTCGTCACCCGAGACCGGTGAAACACCCGTTGGATCGGCATCAAGCGCTTGGCCGCGTAGTAGTCTTCTCCGCCTTCCAGCATCGCATCTCGGTAGCTGCACATACCGCATATTTGGTCGATGAGCATCAGCATGGCGGCAGCCGGTCGAATTTTGTTGATGGGGAAGCAGAGGCCTTTTCCAAGGTGAACGAAGCAAAGGGCTTCCTTTGAAACCCATTCATCGCGGAAGAACGCAATCGTAATTTCAACCTGTTGGCCACGTTCCGTCCAATCAAGCCACCGGCAATCCACGGCTTGAACTTGACAATCATCGATCAACACGCCTTCCGGCCCACAGAGTGCATCGAGGAGAGGCTTTAGGATATTGTCCACGTCCGGCGCGGCATCGGACTCATACCGGTTCTGCTCATGGAGTGTCCACTCGATGTGGATTCTCACGTCGCCGGAAAGCAGGTATCCGCATTCACTCATCTGCGCGCGGATTGACTCGGCGAATGTGTCCTTTTCGGATCGCCGAGATTGCTGTGAAACGGGAGGCCCCTCGACGAGGAACGTCAGCTCTCCACTGAATGGGGGTTGCTGTGAACGCAATGGCATAAAGCGAGTGTAGCTATTCTCTCATCGAGGCATTCCAATCTGCATGCCGGTTTGCATACGCAGGAACGGATGGCTGGTGTCCGTATCACGCGCAAACCAGAAGTTCGCCCGGCTCGGGGCCGCAGCTTCCCACTGTCCAGTTTGCCGACGATCCGATAGGGAAGGCTGCTCCGACAGCCACGCGGCAGCCGAAGCTACGCAACAAACGAATTGCGCCAGAACGTCTCGTGCAAAGGAAGACTTCTCGGATAGCCGAGTTTCCCTTGTGCAGCCACAGCAAACACAGTAGCCCATCGCTCGATGAAGTCTCCCTCGTTCTCATCATCTATTGCAACCGGGCCGAAGGCCAACTGATAGAGGTGCATGATCGGAGCTGCCGCAAGGTCAGCGTCTCGAGGGCTTCGAGACAGAGAAAACGGTGCTGGACTCGGAGTGCGCCCGAGACTCCAATATGAGGCTTCGTACCAGCGATATTCGGTGGTGTTCGGCATTCGGCAGTACCAGAGCGAAGCGCTCCACGGATATTCCGGTTGTTGTTGGTGGACGACGATCTCCTCCGCCGTTATGACATCCCATTTCGATTCACGAAACAGACCCGCCGGCGCACCGGACTGGCGACGGTGGCCACCGACTCCAGCAAGTGACGCTTCGAGTCGGCCTCGGCCCAAAGCTACGGCCAATCGGTCCCTTTGAGCATTCGGCGCTTCGTTCAAGGTCCGATTGAAGAGCCGCTCCAAGATGTCTTGCAGAATCTTCCTACCTGTGTCAGCGAGCTGACTCCGGATGGCTTCCTCTGACTGTGCTTGCTGAAGTTGCTGCTCAATTCGCGCTTGCTGGTGCGCGATGTTGGAACCGACCTGAGCAAGTATTCCGAGCGAATTCGGGCCTGCTCCGGACGCACCCTGAACGACTTCGGAGAGAATCGCTTTGACGCGAGATAGACTCGGCCGCGACCTCGGCGGTTTCCGGAGCATCATACTGAGCAGCGTTTGTAGCCGGGGCGCAACGGCACTTGGCAGCGCGGGCGGGTCCGCGTGTAAGTGCTGGTCGAAGTAATCCGGTTCGGTCGGTCCGGGAAATGGCGGTCGGCCAGTCAGGAGCGCATAGCCGATACACCCAAGTGCATAAACATCTGTTGCCGAAGTGGCGTGAATGAACTGGAACTGCTCGGGTGCTGCATAGGGGGGAGAGAGGCAGCCCTTCAGCGTCCGCAGCGAAGTAGCGTCCTCGACGAACCGTGCGATACCAAAATCTGCCACCTTCCACGCGCCTTCGTGCAGCAAGATATTTGGCGGCTTCAGGTCGCGATGAACGAGGTCATTCACTTCGAGCAAACCGTCGGCGATGTTCAGCATCGCCCGTGCAGCCTCAACATCGCAGAACCTTCCTGCCTGAATGTCGCTTTGTAGGCTACGTTCCGCTCGTGGCATGACCACGAAGTACTGCCCCGTATCGGCATCTTCCCCGGCATCGAGTATCGGGATTACGTGGGTCAACGTCCGCGACGCAAGACCTGTCGCTATTCTCATCTCTCGGTGGGCAGCGTCGTTAGACGTGATGTGCAGCCGCTTTACAGCGACTTGCCCGTACGACGTTGACACGCCCTCAAAAACGGCACCGAAGCCACCGGGCCTTCCGAGCGGACTCGACGGATCGTAAAGCCACTCGCCCCGAGGGAGAACAATCTTTTCCATACCTGGCACATTCAATCTTGCCAAGCGCATACGCGGCCGTCAAGTCAGCCCGTGATCGTGCCCCTGTCACTTTGGACAAGGTAATTGCGGCAGGTCAGGCGCTCAGGGACGTCGGCAACTCATTCTGGGCGGATCACGGGGGAGTCGGAAATTGCTCAGGTTCGGCACAGGCCCCCCAAGTCCTTTTATACCGGCCAATCCTTAAATGAGGTTCGCCGCTGGACGAAGCGCTCACGGTCCGGTGGATAGGCCTTCATTTCTTCTTTTCGTTCGGGTTGTCCTACCTGAAAGCGGCCAAGAAGGCCAGTCTGGCCGGAGTCCGGAGGCTGGCACAAAAACCTCTTGCCGTCCGCGCTTTCATTGTGCAGAATGGTCCTGCGGGGTCTTGAGCGACCCGCCGCGCCTCCGCATTAAAATAGGCAAAGATTGGCCGGTTAAGTCCCGATCTGGGAAGTTCGCCGGATTGGGGAACGTGACACCCTCATCGGGGGAACTGCGTCCAATCGGAGGGCCTGCGAAAATGCTCGTCGAGAGGGTTGTTTTAACGGCCCTGGGGTCCCGCGTTTGGGCACTCGGGCCGGGAACGGGCTTCCCCGGAAATGGTTAGGCGCCCAGGAGGGGCGCGAGACTGGCGGGATCGCCGGGGGCGGGCGCGGCGATTGCTACGGAGTGAATTCCACAGTGCCTCGGGGGCTTAATCGCTCTGGCGAAAATGGAGGCTGGACGCGCTTGTGGGGAAGGTCGGCAAGCTGCGCGCGAAACCGGGAGGATATGCCGTCTGCCCGCGCAACGGGCGGGTTGCCAACCCGCCGCAGGATGCCATCCTGCCCCACAAAGCAGCAGAGCCGCAACCAAACGTGGGGCGGACGCCCTCGTCCGCGCCGGAACCCCTGGTCCGGCTCTTCCTGCATCCGAGCGGGCCAGGGGGCCCGCCCCACAAAATCGTCGCGGGCTGTAGTAGTACAGGTCTGGTGTTACAATTCTTTTTGACGCAGCAAGGAGAGAGTCTGGTGGCTTCCTTTATTCAGAATCAGTTTGAACAGAACTTCGTCACTACGTCGGTGGATTATGTGTTCAACTGGGCGCGCAAATCGTCCATCTGGCCGCTGACCTTCGGACTGGCCTGCTGCGCCATCGAAATGATCGCCGCCAGCACCTCGCGCTTCGACATCGCGCGGTTCGGGGCGGAGGTTTTTCGTCCCAGCCCGCGGCAGTCGGACCTCATGATCGTGGCCGGCACCGTCACCCTCAAGATGGCGCCGGTGCTCAAGCGCATCTGGGACCAGATGCCCGACCCCAAGTGGTGCATCTCGATGGGCGCCTGTTCCAGCGTGGGCGGTCCGTTCAACACCTACGCCGTCCTGCAGGGCGTGGACAAAATCGTGCCCGTGGACGTGTATGTCACGGGGTGCCCGCCGCGTCCCGAGAACCTGTTCTACGCGCTGCTGATGCTCCAGGACAAGATCGACAAGATGACCACGCTGGTGAAGCGGCCCACCGAGGTGCGGCTCGACGAAACCATGCTCGAGAGCTTCAAACAGCAGGTCCGGATCGCCCAGATTCAGCACCCCGCGTAACCGTGTTCTACAAGGATTTGCGCCAGATCTACCGCGTAACGGAACTGGATTCGCTTCCGTGGCTGGTGCATGGATTCGGCACGCGGCTGGCGCGCGTCCCCGCTCTTTTCGGCAACCTGGCCACGCTGCGGCAGGTCCACTCGGCCGTCTGTGTGCTGGCGGCGGGGCGCGGCGGGGTGCTGGGGGAAGGCGACGCGCTGCTGGAGAACACGCCCGGCTCGGTGGTGGCGGTCAAGACGGCGGACTGCTTTCCCATTTTGCTGGTGGATGAGCGCCATCGGGCGGTAGCCGCGGTGCACGCCGGCTGGAGAGGGACCGTGGCGGGCATCGTCCAGCGCGCGGTGGAAGCCATGGGCGCGCAATTCGGCGCGCTGCCGGGGGATCTACACGCCGCCATCGGTCCGGGCATCGGCCAGTGCTGCTATGAGGTGGGGCCCGAGGTAGCGGCGGAGTTCGGGCAGCAGGGCAGGGCACACGTGGATCTGGCCGCGGCCAACCGGCGGCAGCTCATGGATGCCGGTGTAACGCCGGAGCGCATCTACGCGTCGAATCTGTGCACCATGTGCCGGGGCGAGGAGTTTCACTCGTTCCGGCGCGACAAAGAAGCAGCCGGCCGCCTGTTTTCATTCGCCGGAATTCTCCAAGCGGTACATTAAAAGATTGAGGCCAGCATAATGTTCACGTGGATCTGCCCGCAGTGCGGGCGCGAAGTTCCCCCAGCGTATGCGGACTGTCCCGACTGCGCCGCTAGAGCGGCCGCGAGTGGCGCCGCGGCGGCCCCGCCGCAACCGCCCGCCGAGGCGGGACCGCCCCCGCAGAGCGTTCCGCCGCCAGCTCCGCCGCCGGCTCAGCCGTATTACCCGCAACCGCCGGCTCAGCCCTACTACCCGCCGGCACAGCCACAGCCGCGGCCGCAGGCGGTTGGCCCCAGCCGCTTCGTGCTGCCAACCTGGCTGTTGACGGTGGTTTTTGCGCTTGCCTTTGTGGGACTCGTGTTCGGCACCTATTGGATCGTTCAGGTGGTGCGCGGGGGCAGCCAGCCGAACAAGCCGACGGCCAGCGTGGAGAGCCCGGCGGCCAAGTCCGGCGCCAAGACGAACCCGTTGCAGAGGTACATCGAGGTGGCGGGCGTGCGATTCGTCCAGGACGCCAAGAAGAAGACGATGGCGAAGTTTCTAGTGATCAACCACTCCGAAGCCGACTTCCAGGGCCTGGCGGGCAACGTGACCATCTGGGGCCGCACCCAGAAATCGGAAGAGGACGCCGAGGGCACCTTTTCGTTCACCACCAACGTGGGACCGCTGGAGTCCAAGGAGCTTTCCGCGCCGGTCGCGAGCAAGCTGCAAATCTACGAGATGCCGGACTGGCAGAATGTAACCTTGGACCTGCAGATTACCGCCCCGGCGGTGGAAGCTTCTCCAGGTTCTGGCGCGCCTCGGTAAGGCCGGGATCGATGCGGAGCGCCCGCTCGAAATCCTGGCGCGCGGCCTCGGTTTGGCCGAGTGCGTCGAGCGCCACGGCACGGTTGTTGAAGTTGCGGGCATCCAGCGGATCGAGCGCCAGGGCGCGGCCAAACTCCTCGAGCGCGGCTGCCGGCTGGCCCTCCGACAGCAGGATCTTCCCGGTTTCGGCGGGCAGCGCCGGATCGTAGGGCGCCAGTCTGCGGGCGGCGGCGAGCAACTCCAGAGCTTCGGCGGCGGGGACCGCGCGGGCCAACTGAATCTTGGGCCGCACTTTTTCGGGCGCGCGCCGGACGGCCTCGCGCCACAAGCGTTCCTCGGTCATCCACACCTGGGTCCGCCCAATGCTAATGGCTGTGAGCGCCACCGCCACCACTGCCGCGAGCGCCGCGGTCCGCACGCGCGTCAGAAGCCAGCCGGCGGCGGCAGCGAACCCGAGGAGGGGTAGATACATCCGCCGGTCCGCCGACAGATCGGCCGCGGGAAAGAGGGAGGAACTCGGAATCAGCAGAATCAGGCCCGCCAGCAGCCACATGGCCCAGGCGTGCCTTCGGTAACGCCACAGAAACACCGCCAAGGCCGCGATGCCGGCCCATGCCAGAACTGCCACCCACAGCGCGGGCACGCGGATATCGGGATCCACCGTGAATCCGTAGGGCACAATCAGCAGACGCAAATAACGCAGAATTACCGGGCCCTGCGCCAGCAGGTATTTCCACGGCGATATCCCCGCGCGAAACGCCGCCTGAGCCCCGGGCGTCACCGCCGCGGCGTATACCACGCGCGCGCCCGCGACGACGGCCAGACCGAGCATGACAGCAATGTGGAACCGGCCTCGAGGCCTCCGCGGCAGCATGGCCAGCACCAGCGGGAATGCCGCGCACTCCTCCTTCGCCAGCAGCGCCGCCGCGAAGCAGGCCACCGCCGCCCAGGGCCGGTCCGTAATCCAGCACAGCAGCGCGGCAAACGAGAACAGCGCCGCCAGCACGATGGCGCGGCCCCAGACGTAATCCACGGCTTCGGCCTGAAGCGGGTGCACGGCGAACAACGCCGCGGCCACAAGCGCAGCGCGCTCGGGCAGAAGCCGGCGCAAACACTCGTAGACCAGGAGCACCGCGCCCAGGTGCAGCAGCAGGTTGAGGGCGTGGTAGCCGATGGGGTCCTGTCCGCCGGCCTGATAGTTCAGCCAGAAGGTGACATAAGTGAGCGGGCGGGTCTGCCGCCAGCCCCAAACCTGCAGCCAGCCCCAGGGAGACGTCAGGACCGGGTCGGAGAAAATGGCATAATCGTCAAGATGAAAGCCCGAACCGAGCGAAGCGCCAAAAGCAGCCAACGCCGCGGCGAGCAGAAGAAAGCGAGCTCGCATGACTCTCTACGAGGATACGCGAAACGCGTGGCGGAAATCCTGCGCCGCCTGGACCAGATGCACCCGGCAGCCACCTGCGCGCTCCACCACCGCAACCCGTGGGAACTGCTGGTGGCCACCATTCTCTCGGCCCAGTGCACCGATAAGCGCGTGAACGAAGTGACGCCCGGCCTGTTCGCGAAGTACCCCACGCCGGCTGATTTCGCGGCGGTGCGCCCGGAGGTCCTGGCCGGCGATATACGCAGCACGGGTTTCTTCAACAACAAGGCCAAGTCTATTGTGGGAGCGGCGAAGAAGGTGGTTTCCGAGTTCGGCGGCAAGGTGCCGCGGACCATGGAAGAGATGCTGACCGTTCCCGGCGCCGCCCGCAAGACCGCCAACGTGGTGCTGGGCACGGCGTACGGCATCGCCTCGGGTGTGGTGGTGGATACCCATGTTCAGCGCATCGCGCAGCGGCTGGATCTCAGCAAGAACACCGAGCCGGTCAAGATCGAGCAGGACCTCATGAGGGCCATCCCCAAAGACAAGTGGATTCTGTTCGCCCACCAGATGATCCTGCACGGGCGGGCGCGGTGCCAGGCGCGCAAGCCGAAGTGCGGCGAGTGCGGGCTGAACTCGATCTGCTACGCCAAGGACAAGACGGCTATTGTATCCTGATCGCGGAGACAGTTTTGCGTCAACCCGCATTTCTACGACGCCCGAAAGCGGGGGTTCCCGTGAAGGGGCGAAAACCAAGGGACTGACGGATGCGTCCACGCGGCGGAGCCCCAGCACGGCATTTGACGAGGGATGCGCGCGCCTTGGGACACATTCGTTCAGTCCCCAGGTTTTCGCAGATCATTCGGCCGGCCGAGGTGTGACGCCGTGAGAAATGCGAATCGACGACCTGGGCAGGGACAAGGGCCATATTGTGGCGCGACTCACGCGCAAGGCGAACGGCGCAACGCTCTGGTTCCAGATTCGCGCCGTGCCTCCCGGAGACGCGGAGGAGTTCATGGGCGTATGCGCCGCCCAGGGGTGGGAGCCACATCCGTCCCAGTTCGACCTGACCAACGACGAACTGGCGCATGTGGGGACGATCCACAAGACGCTGACGCTTAATATGCCGAATGGAGAGAACGGGTGCGTGGGCACGGGCACGGCTCTATTGAACGGCAAGTAGTCCAAAAGGGGACAGACGCATTGATTTAAATGCGTCTGACCCCTTTTCTACGCTACACTTGAGGGGCTCACATGTCTCATCTATCGATTCGCGATCTCGATTTGAAAGGGAAGCGAGTTTTCATCCGGGTGGATTTCAATGTCCCGCTGCAGAAGAACGAAAAGGGCGACATGGAAATCACCAGCGACAAGCGCATCAAGGCGTCGCTCGCCACCATTCAGTACGCGCTGGAGCACGGCGCCGGCGTCATTCTGGCTTCGCACCTGGG
>PLMF01000418.1 GCA_003142355.1 Bryobacterales bacterium | reverse complement strand
GTCGGAGTGGGCACGCACATCCCGGAAGTCATCGCGCAGGTGGAGGAGGAGAACTGGGATGTCGATTTCTACGCCGGCTGCGTCTATAACCGGCGGCGCACTGTGGACCAATGGAAGAAGGTGCTGAACGGCGAGATGATGGAGATACCCAACGACATCTACTTGAAGAGCGATCCACCGCGCATGTATAGGGTAATCCAGCAGACCAGGAAGCCCTGCTTTGCCTTCAAGATTCTGGCCGCCGGACGGATTCCCGAGCGCGGCATCGAGCAGGCCTTCCGCACCGCCTTCGAAAGCATCAAGCCCATCGACGGGGTTTACGTCGGCATGTTTCCCCGTACTAAGGACGAGGTCCGCGAAAACGCCGAGATCGTTCACCGCATTCTCGCCCGTGCCTGACGGAAGCGAACCCGGATCATCCCGGCCGACCGCGACCCGGGCGCGAAAGAGGCGCGCTGGCATTGTCCGCCGGGGCAGCAGACCGAAGTTCGGAAGCGCCGTGAGGGCCGTGCGCTATTACCTCCGGCTATATCCGTATGTAAACCCATGTAAACCTTTTGGTAATGGACGCCACCTTGCCCTGAGCAGTACAACGAGTCATGGTATTGTGCCCCGGTGTCCGAGCCATACTCTCTATCTGCCTGTTCGCTTCCGTGTTGCCAGCCCAGCAGGATCGGGTCATTGCCAGGATCGATGTCCGCGACTCGGTAGTCGTCCGAGGCAGCGTTCCTCCTCAGGCACAGCCGAAGTACGATCAGGGGGCGGCGGAACCCGGATTTCGGCTCGGCAACATCACGCTGATGCTGAGACCATCGGCCGCTCAGCAAGCGGCGCTCGAGCAATTGCTGGCGGAGCAGCAGGATCCAGCATCGCCGAACTACCACAACTGGTTGACACCGGAAAGCTACGCCGAGCGGTTCGGAACGAGTGCGGCGGACCTGGACAAGATCGCCGCTTGGTTACGCTCCCAGGGCTTCGCCGTGCAGTATACGGCGCGAGGTCGCGACTTCATTAGTTTCACTGGCACAGCCAGCCTGGTGCAGGCAGCACTGCACACGGAAATCCACCGTTATCGGGTGGGCGCCGAAACTCACTTCGCAAACACCACGGACCTGTTCTTGCCGGCGGCCATCGAGCCCATGGTGGCGGGTGTCCTGGGGCTCCACGACTTTCGCCCAAAGGCGCCACGAAAGAAAGCCCTGCCGAACTATACCAGCGGCGACCGAAGCCACTACCTGCTGCCGGACGATCTGGCGGCCATTTACAATCTCACACCCTTATACAGCTACGGATATACGGGCGCGGGACAGAGCATTGCGATCGTCGGACAGAGCGACATCGATCCCAGCGACATCGCGATGTTCCGCGGCAGTTGGGGCCTGCCCCCAACCACCATCCAGATGGTTCCCACTGGCACGTACCCGGGGGTTAACGACGACGAAGTAGAGGCGAACTTGGACCTGGAATGGTCCGGCGCGGTGGCTCCATTGGCGAAGCTGATCTACGTTTACGGCAACGACGCAGGCTACTCGGCTTACTATGCGATAGACAACAACCTGGCGCCGGTGATCAGCGAGAGCTTTGGGCTGTGCGAATACGAGGTGGGGTCGAACCGGCTGGGCCTTTACAGCTTTCGGGTGGAAGCACAGAAAGGCAATGCACTGGGGATTACCTGGCTGGCTTCGTCGGGCGATTCGGGAGCGGCGGGCTGCGACTATGACGTCGCGACGGCAACGCACGGCCTGGGGGTCAGCCTTCCCGCCAGCGTTCCCGAGGTTACCGCGGTGGGCGGGACGGAGTTCAGCGAAGGAGGAAGCGCCGGCTATTGGAGCGGCCGCAACGGGCTCTACGGTGGCTCGGCGCTTTCCTATGTCCCCGAGACGGCGTGGAACGATACCGCGATGAGCGTGGCGGATGGGGGAACCCTTTCGGCTAGCGGCGGCGGGATCAGTTCTGTTTACAAGAAGCCCGCGTGGCAGACGGGTCCCGGGGTTCCCAACGACGGCGCGCGCGACGTGCCCGACGTCTCCCTGGCCTCTTCGAACGGCCACGACCCCTACATCATCGTCTCGGAGGGCGCGGCGTATGCCGTGGGCGGCACCTCGGCCGCGGCGCCTTCTTTCGCCGGAATGATCGCTCTGCTCAATCAGTACCTGGTGCAGAACGAAATACAAACGAAATCCGGCGTGGGCAATATCAACCCGAAGCTGTACGGCATGGCGGCGGGAGGCACATCCGGCGTTTTTCACGACGTGACCACGGGGGACAACGTCGTTCCGTGCCAGGCGGGCACGACGAACTGTGCCTCCGGTCAACTTGGGTACGCGGCCGGTGTGGGTTACGACCTTGTGACGGGCCTGGGTTCAGTGGACGCGTACAACCTAATCACGGCATGGGGCGGCGTTCCGGTCATCTCCACCACCACTGCGCTTACCGCGAGCCCGGCCATTATCTCGGCGGGCGGGTCCACAGTGCTGACCGCTACCGTGAAGGCCGCAAGCGGTACCAGGCCGCCCGATGGACCGGTTTCATTCACGCTGGGGGACAATTCGCTGGGCGCAGCGACGCTCTCGGGGTCCGGAGGAAGCGCCACCGCGTCCATCACGGTCTTCGGCGGCCAGTTGCTGGCGGCAAGCAACACGGTACAGGCGTACTACGGGGGCAGCCCCATGTTCAGCTCCTCATCGGCAGCGGCAACGCTCAACCTGGGTACTCCAACCGCGACCTCCAAAGTGGTACTGTCGGTGACTCCGAATCCGGTCTACCAACAGGCGCCGAACGCGAATGGCGCTACGTTCTCCTTCACGATCCAACTGAACGAGACCGCGGGGGTGGACACGACGGTGACCGGGTGCACTTTAGGCGGCGTGAGCTATGCGGCCTCGATCGTGAGCTTCTTCGGCAGCGCCACGCTGCCGGCACACGGCTCGCTTTCCGCGAGTTTGCAGGCGGTGAACATTGCTGTGCCGTCGTCGATGGCGATGGTACTCACTGGCCGGGACGCCAGCGGAGCAACCTGGACGCAGCAGATCGCGGTTCCGTTCCTGCCGTAGCGGATGAATCGAACTCTCACAGTGAAAACCGGTTGACGCCCGGCGCGAGTTCGCGGCGCGTGCCCCGCCATACAAACTCGCCGGGCGTGCCCGGCGGCAGTGTGATGTTCGCGGCCATCCCCGCTCCCTGTGGTTCCAGCCGCACCTCCACCTTTCCCTTGGGATGCGGCACCGAACCGGAAACGAACTTCAGCTTGTTCAGGTGGGGCCGCACCACGACACGGCTGAAGCCGGGCGCCGCCGAGTCCACCCCCAGCACCGTCCGGAAGATTTCGATGTTCGGGCTCGCGCTCCACGCGTGGCAGTCGGAACGCGACGGGTTGTTCGGCAGGTCGATCGTCTCGGCAAACGTGGTCAGCCCGCGGGCCAGCATGTCCCGCCAGTCGCCCAACTGATCCAGGTAGCTGTCGCCCTCGCCCACTTTGACCAGCGCCAGGTTCATGTAGAACTTGAAAAACAGCGCCCCCTGCGCCAGCCCCGGCGCGGTCAAGGTGCGCAGCATCAGGTCGCGCGCCGGCGTGCCCGTAATCACGTCTCCCAGGACCGCCATGGTATTGGTGTGCTGCGAAAACTGCTGTTTGGCCGGCGTATCGGCGTACAGGCTCCTGCCGGCATCCCAGTAAAGCCGCTGCGCCGTTTCGCGAAGCTGCTTCTCGCGCGCCTGATAAACCTCGGAGAGCCCGCCGAGGCCAACCGCGGTTTCCAACTCCGCTGCCCAGCGGTACGCCAGCAGCAGCAGCAAGTCGTAGGGCGCGGACGAGCCGCCGGCTTCCTGTGGTGGCTCGCCCGAGGGCCACCCCGGCACCCAGTCGAAGTAGCGCCACCACGGCAGCGGGCCGAGCGAGCCGTCCTTCTTCTGGTACCCTTCGAAGAAGCTCAACACGGCGCGCACCCCGGGCAGCATGCGGCGGACGAAGGCCGGGTCGTCCACGTACCACCAGTAATCCCGCACCATCCCGATCCACCACAGCGAGAAGCCCGGTATGTACTGCTCCAGCCGCGTCGGGTAGCGGCTCATGGTGCAAGCATCGCCCAGCCGCGAGTCGTCGATCTGGTCGATGGCATTGCGCATCAGGCGCGCGTCGCCGGAATTGAATATCGAAATCAGGCATTGCACCCGCGTGTCGCCCACGTATTGGAGCTGTTCGTAATACGGGCAGTCCATGTAGGTTTCGTGGGCGCACAGGCGCGCCGTACGCCAGCCTACGTCCAGAATCCGGTTGACTTCCGGAGAGCCGCCGTCGAACTGCGCGCGCCTCTCGAACGGGTAGCCCACCGAGGTCGCGCGCAGGTCTTCGATGGTGAGCGGTTGGTCCTTCGTCTCCACGTCCAGTTCCAAGTAACGGTACGCGCGCCACCACAGGGGGCGAAAGGTACGCCGGTTTCCGCCGTCGGGAATGAACTGATCCCGGGCGCCGATGAACTGTTTGCCGTCGACCTCGTTGCGGTTCCCCTTTTCCCGGCTGCGGCTTCCGGGCGCGGCCGGCAGGTAGAGCGATTCCGCGTACCCCACGGTGACCACTGCGTCCTTCCCGCCGCTCACCGTCAGCTCGGGATACGCCGTGGTGAGCCAGGTCTGGTCCAGCAGCAGCGTGGCGTGCGTCCGGGCGGGAATTTCGAACGGTCGCGGCTGGGCGGGGAACGCCGCAGGCTGCGGAATGCCCGCTACGCGCCGGATTCTCTCGAATCGCTCCAGCCGCTCTTCCATCGCCGGAATGGGCCGTTCCACCAGCATCCAACGCGTGTGGACATCGCGGGCTTCGCGCCCCGCCGCCGGGCTCACCACCACCGCCGCTGGCCAGTCGGAGTCGTCGAACTCCCTGCCTTCCCAACCCCATGGGTGCCGCGGGCCCGCCACCCGGTCGCCCGGCCCCACTACGAAATAGGCGCGCACCTCGCGGGTCGACGCCGGCGAATAGGATTCATCGCGCGCGCATTTCCAGCTCGTGCCCGTGTTCACCACGCTCTCAGCCGGGGTATCTCCGTCCACCAGGAATCCGGTTTCGAAGGTCACCTGGGCTTCCGGAGCCATTTCGCCGAAGTTCCACACCACCGCGGCAAGCACGTTCTTGCCGGGCTCCAGGTAGGGCGCCGCGTCCACCGTTTCGTATCGCCAGTGGAACAGGTCGCCGCGCGCCGGTCCCCAGGCTAACCGGCGTCCGTTCACGAACAGTTGATAGCGGTTGTCGCCGCTCACGTGGACCACGAACCGCTCCGGGGTGGCCGCCAGTTCGAAGGTCCGGCGGAAATGGTATACACCGTACTCGGTGGCCGGAGCGCCCGGCACGGCGATCCAACTCGCGCGCCACGGACGGCGGATCGCGTCGGTGCGGCCAGGCGCGGCGCCGGCGCTCTCCTGCGGCGGTGCGCCGGAAATGGGCGCCGACGCAACCAGCGTGGCGGCGCCGGTTTCCAGCAAAAAACGCCGGCGCGTAGATCGGTATCGGGAAGCGGATGGCGAGTTTGGCATGCGTTAGAAACGGTAGCGCACCGTGAGTATCGAGTCAACCGTGTCGCTCCCGGCCTCACGCCGGCTATGTGTACAACGGGTGGCGCATACCAGCAACTGCCACCAAATGGACGGCGGACGGTCAGCGGAGCTTGGCGCGTTGGTCGTTCCTAAGATGAATCGACTGTGCTATACCACGAGTACGCGCCATGGACACACTCATTCGATATTCCCTCCTTGCCACGCTCGTGGCTGGCATCGCCCCCGCCGCATCGGTGATCACAACACGGTTGGAGGATCCCAAGGCGGTCTATCTCTCCGCTACCGAGTTCGCCGCGAAAGGCGACGGAGAAGCGGACGATAGCGCCGCGATCCAGGCGGCGATCGACAAGGCGGAGAACCGCGCCGGGACAGGCATTTTGTTCGTGCCTTCGGGACGGTACCGGCTGACCCGGACGATCTACGCGTGGCCGGGCGTGCGGATCTTCGGGTACGGCGCGACGCGGCCTGTGTTCGTGCTCGGAGGGAATACGCCGGGGTTCCAGAAGGGTGTGGGCGTAATGGTGATGTTTACTGGCTTTCGAACGGGCGGGGCGCCCTCTGGGCCCGGCCGAGGGGGTCGCGGCTTCCGCGTACCGTTTCCACCGGTGGGCAGCGTGCCGCCGAATGAGGCGATCGGGGACGCAGGTCCGGGAACTTTCTACTCGGCGATGAGCAATATCGATTTCGAGATCGGCGACGGCAACCCGGCGGCGATCGGCATCCGGTTCCACGCCGCGCAGCACGCGTACCTGAGCCACATGGATTTCCATACCGGTTCCGGACTGGCCGCGCTCACCGAGATCGGGAACTATGCGCAGGACCTCAAGTTCTACGGCGGGCGTTACGGCATCCTCACGGATAAGCCCTCACCCGCATGGCAGTTCACACTCGTCGATTCGGTCTTTGAGGGGCAGCGCGAGGCGGCCATCCGCGAGCACGAGGCGGGACTGACGCTCATCCGCGACACCTTCCGCAATGTGCCGGCCGGGATCGATATCGATCCGGAGTATTACGACCAGTTGTGGGTGAAGGACTGCCGGTTCGAGAACGTCTCCCGCGCGGCGGTCGTCATCGGCAACGAGAAGAGCCACCTCAACGAGATCGGTTTCGAGAACGCGGTGGCGAAAGACGTGCCGACGTTCGCGCTGTTCCGGGAAAGCGGGAAGAAGGTCGCAGGCAAGGGCCCAGTCTACCGCATGCGGAGTTTCAACTACGGGCTGATGGTGCCCGGCCTGGGGGCGCCCGGCGTCCTCGGCCAGCGGTACGACGCGGCGGCCCTGAGCAGCCTGCCGGCGGCGATGCCTCCGGCGATTCCGCCGCTGCCGCCTACAACGGAGTGGACGAACGTGCGGACGCTCGGCATCGCGGGCGACGGCAAGACGGACGACACGGCCGCGATCCAGAAGGCAGTCGAGGGGCGCCGGGTCCTGTACTTTCCGAGCGGACAGTATCTGGTGAAGGACACGATTACGCTCAAAGCCGGAACGGTGCTGATCGGGTTGCATCCGCTCCTGACACGGATCGATCTTCCCGACGGCACGGCCGGCTTCCAGGGCGTAGGCGCTCCACGCGCTGTGATTCTGGCGCCGGCGGGCGGGTCGAACCTGCTGAGCGGACTGGGCGTCTACGCGGGCGGGATCAATCCGCGCGCGGTGGGGGTGCTTTGGTCGGCGGGGGAGGCGTCGCTGATGGACGACATGCGGCTGCTCGGCGGACACGGGAGCGGATCGATGAATCCGTACAACGCAGACCACACCGGCGATCCCGATCCGCGGAAACGGTGGGACGGCCAGTATCCGAGCATCTGGGTGACGAATGGGGGCGGCGGAACGTTCGCCAACATCTGGACGCCGAGCACGTTCGCGCAGGCCGGTTTCTATGTGTCGGACACCAAGACGCCCGGCCATGTGTACCAGATGTCTCTGGAGCACCACGTGCGCACCGAGTTGAAGCTCGATCGGGTGGAGAACTGGGACATCAATGCGCCGCAGACGGAGGAAGAAGCGGGTGAGAGCGCGGAGTGCCTGTCGGTCGAGATCAGCCGGTCGAAGAACATCACCATCGCGAACTATCATGCATACCGTGTGACGCGCTCGCGCGGGCCGTTCCCCGCGGCAGTGCGGCTGTACCAGTCCGGAGATATTCATTTCCGGAACGTGCACGTCAATGCCGAGAGCGGACTGGCGACGTGCGACCAGAACGGCTGCGGCACGTTTCTGCGCGCGAGCAGGCTTCCGTACGAAAACGCCATCCAGGACATGACCCATCATCTGGAGGTGAGGGAACGGGAGTTCGCAGTGCTGGACGTTCCGGCGGCGCCTGTCCCACCCGCGCCGGGCAACGCTTCGGCAGTGCTGGCGCCCGGGGCGAAAATGCGAAAGCTCGAAGACGGGTTCTTTTCGATTTCGGGCGCGGCGGTGGATGCGGCCGGGAAGTTGTACTTCGCCGATCACTGGCGGCAGCGGATCTATGGCTGGTCGGCCGCGGAGGGGCTGACGGTGGAGCGCGATCATCCCCTGGATCCGGTGAACCTGGCGTTCGACCAGTCGGGCAATCTGCTGGTGCTGTCCTCTGCCGGGGCGCAAACCACGGTCTACAGTTTCCGTCCGGGCACGCCCGGGGGGCTAATGACGGAAATTGCGCCGCAAGAGACGAATCCGCGACCGGGGGCGCGGGCGATTCTGCCGGTGAATTACTGGAACAACGGGGAATTCGCGAACCAGCTCGACTTCGAGAAGATGGCGTACACGACCCTAGGCGAGATGTTCCGGCGGGACGTGTCCGCGCCGAAGGCGCAACAATACGTGTCGCCGGACGGAAGCGTGTTCCTGCCGGCAGCGCGGGTGTTCCAGCAGGGGCCGGCCGATCACACGGGGTGGCGATTCTCGGACAACCTGGACGCGCACGGGTTTGCGATCGCGGCTCCGGGGGGGCGGGTGTACGTGAGCAACGAATCGGAAGACGTCACCTACCGGGCGACGGTGAGGCCGGACGGCGCGCTGACGGATTTGCAGCCGTTCGCGCCGCGCGGTGGCGAGTGTGTGGCCGTGGACGGGCGAGGCAACGTGTACGTGACGAACGGTCAAATTTTCGTCTTCGACCCGGGCGGCAAGGAGATCGGACGGATCGACGTGCCGGAGCGTCCGATCGACATCGTTTTCGGAGGTGCGGGAAAGCGCACCCTGTTCATTCTCGGGCACCACGCGCTGTTCGCGACGCAGGTGGGCGGAGCGCAAAGCGCGGGGCAATGAGACCGGGTCGCGGACCTGCCCAGCCATGCTAGCATGGCTACTCTGAAGACGCTCAGCCTCATTTTGTGCGGTCTGTTTGTACAGGGCTCAGCCGCGGGCGCCGAACTGGCCATCCACTTCACCGCCATCCAGAAGATCCTCGCCCAGTTGGTATTCACCCAGGACGGCAGGAAGTATCTTCGCGGCGCGCCAACTGTCAAGTGTAACTACGCCTATCTGGAAAACCCTCTGATCAGCGGCGACAGCGGGATGCTCAAAGTCAATGCCCGCTTCAGTGGGCGGTCGGCCCTGGACGTGTTCGGTAAGTGCATCGGACTGGGTGACTCATTTGAGGCATCGATCACCGCTCTTCCTTACTACCAGGACGGAGTACTCAGGCTCAAGGACGTCCACGTCGTGGGCCAAGGCCGCGACGGTTTCTACATCCGCCGGGTCTGTTCGGCCCTGGCCGAGAGCCTCCGCACGCAGTTCAAATACCGGCTTCTCGACGACGCCAAGCTGATCCTGGAGCGCAAGCAGGATGGGACCGCCTACAGCCAGGAAGTCGTGCGCTTCCACGTTCCGTCGGTTCAGGTCACCTCCGACGCCGTGGTCCTGACCCTCGACTTTGCGCTCGCGGTGAAGTAGCCAAAGTCAGCGTGGCAGGAAGGCTCAGTCTCGCGCGCCAGCGCCCTTGGTAGCGGCATGCCCCCATCGCCGCACACGGCTATGACCGCGACGGGCTGGCGGCGGTGGCCCAGGGCATTGGAGGCGGTTTGAGCGTACAATCGATATTGGTCGGGATGGCAAAAACGGAAATCCTGGTCGGAATGAGGTCCTTCTCTTAGAATATGAATCGCAGAGACTTTCTCACATCATCCGCGCTGACGGCCGCGTTGGCGGCCGCACAATCTCGCGTCGCGCCCCCCGGCGGCGGCCAGGCTGGAATGGCGACGAATAGCCGCGGAGGCATGCACATCGACCGTGAGAAGTGCGTGGCGTGCGGCAACTGCATCGCGGTCTGTCCCATGGGAGCGATCTATGTGGATCCGGCCATCCAGCGCTCCACTATCAATTACGACGAGTGCGTGGAGTGCTCCACCTGCCTTCGCAACATGAGCATCGTATGCCCTACGGCGGCTTTCTCCCTGGAGGAGGTGGCGTGGCCGCGCAGCGTGCGGCGGGAATTCTCCAACCCGCAGAACGGGCACCCCTCCACCGGCATCGCCGGCCGCGGCACCGAAGAGGTGAAAACCAACGACGTGACCAACCGGATCAAGGTGGGGGAGGCCGGGTGCGTGATCGAATTCGGCCGGCCGGGCGTGGGCGCGCGCTTCCGCGACATTCAGAAGGTTACCATGGCGCTGGCCCAAGCCCATGTCCAGTTCGAAAAGGAAAATCCGCTCACCTTCCTGATCGCCGACCAGTCCACGGGTGTATTGAGGCCCGAGCTGCTCAACGAGAAAATCATGTCCGCCATCGCCGAGACCAAGACCAGGATCGAACACGTCCCCGAGGTTCTCGACGCGGTTGATCGGATATCGAGGGAGATCGACACCGTACTCGCCGTAGCCGTCTCCACGCGCTGCGACGAAAACGGCGAAGAGAAAGTCTTGTCGGCCCTGCTGGAAGAACACGGTTACAGCTACAAGCGTGCCAAGACCAATCTGGGCTTGGGACGCGCCACCAACGCAGAGAAGAGAGGAGACCGCGCGTGACCCACACACTACACCGGGATGGCGATGCCAACAGCTTTCGCGACGATTACATTCTGCTCGCACAGGTCGCCAAAGGCCATAACGACGAAGGAGCTGTCGAGAAGCTCCGGACGATTCTGCGTATCTGTGCCGCCCACAAGCCCGTCAACATGGGCAACGGCGATCTGGCCGCCTTTCACCCTTCACCGGGCTCTGGTTCCCCTACCGTAGGGAAGAAAGATCTCACGCCGGACTACGAGAAAGTAATCGCGAGCGTCACCAAGCCCTACAACGTGGCGGCAGAATTCGATACCAGAGAAAAGCTGGAAGCCGCGCTGCGGGACATCATCAAGGCCGACCTGGGNNGAGATTTCCACCATGTGCGGCCATGGCATGGTCTCCAACAATCTGGTCGAACAGATGATCGCCTATGTGAAAGCCAACGATCGCACTCCGGAGGAGGCCGCGGCCTACCTGGCCTGTTTCTGCCCGTGCGGTGCTTACAATCCGGCGCGGGCCAAACGCCTGCTCGAAGAGGCCCGCACCCGCCAGCACTGATCCTGGGTAAGAAGAGTTCTCTAGCCCGCGCGTGGCAGGGAGCGCTGTTCGATCACCCGGCGGACGAGACGGAAGTGTAGACGATGAGCGGAGTGCCGGGATGAAGGTGGAGGTAGTCTGTTACTCCGGTTACAAAGTGGACGAGCGTCCGGTTCGTTTCCGGCTGGGTGGTCGGGATTACCTCGTGGAAGAACTGCTTGACCAGTGGTACGGGCCGCGGGACGTCTTTTTCAAAGTGAAAGCCAACGACGGCAATGTGTACATCCTTCGGCGCCGCTCTACGACGCCTGAAGGTGAATGGAGCCTGGAATCGTTCCGCGTTCCTAGGGCCCGCCTGACCTCATAGGCACAAACACCACGCCCCCNNAAATGGCGCCTGTTCCGGCCAGCCTTTGTAACCATCCCCTTGGCGAACGGTTACGTTGCGATATCTGAGATCGCTCAGGATGCGCTGCGCCGATTTCGCCAGTTCCGGAACAATCTCAATCGTGTACACCTGTTCCGCCAGTTGCGAGAGGACCGCTGCCTGGTAGCCCGACCCGGTCCCGACCTCCAGCACGCGATCCGTCTTTCGCGGAGCCAGCAGATCGGTCATCAACGCCACGATATACGGCTGAGAAATCGTGGCCTCATAGCCGATCGGAACTGGGTGGTCGTCATAGGCCATCGGCCGGCTGGCAATGGGCACGAACAGATGACGCGGAGTGGCGCGCAGCACGCGCAAAAGCTCCGCGCCACGAATGCCGCGGCTCTCAATCTGTTCCCGCACCATGCGTTCCCGATCCGCGGCATATGGGTCAGCCGGGAACAGGAGACCCGTCAGCGGAAAAACCAGGACGGCGTAGAAAACACGCGCCCGGCGCAAATCAGGGCGACGCTCCAGCACGGCCAGCCTCCTTGCTTATTCTAGGTCAACCGGTGAACCTGCCTTTCTCGGCTCACCTCTCAAGCCCACCGACGTGCCGCTAATGCTCGTCGGCTTGGGCATGGCGGCCGCCTTGAGATGTCGAGCCGCGGTTTCGTTTCGAAACGCCGGCCGCTAGGTCCGTCCGCTCGCCGCCCCGGCCTGCCAACAGTCTACGCGCTCAGGGCTTTTGGACGGCGGGCGGGAGATTGAAGTTGTTCCAGCCTGAGTCCGAGTTCCCGGTTGGATCGCTCCAGACGCACCACTCGGTCCTCCAGTTGTTGAATCGCCTCGGCGTGCTGTTGCAGCCGGTCTTCGAGTCTTCCCCCAGCACCGCCCGCTGGCCGCGTTTCGGCCCGGGCGAGGTGGTCGTCCATGGCTGCGAGTCGTTCCTCTACCCAATCGCGGAGGCTGCCGGCTTCGCGCGAGTTCTCGGCCCCCAGTCTTTCCAGGCCGCGCTGGATGTCTCCCACGGCGTTCTCGAGGCCAGCGATGCGCCGCATCAGTTCCGCGCCGCTCCCCATGCGCCCCGGAGCGGGCGTGGCGGTCTGTCCGCTGCCGCGCCTGGATGATCCCCGCAGCGCGAAGCCTGCCGCGAGGCCAAACAGAATCGAGATCACCGATTTTCGCATCGTGAATTCGCGCCGGATGTCCGCCAGCTATAAATGTCCTATAAGTGGCCGCCAAAAGGCAGCCCTAGGACTTACTAGCCCGGTACCATTACTCACGCGGCCTGTGCTTGGAGTGCTTTTCACCTTATGATCGAGGCAGGCAAACCTCATGAAGACCTGCGATCTGATCTCGGACGAAGGAAAAACGGTTATTCGGCCGCCCCAACCCGGGCACACGCCCGGAGCGGCCCTGGCACAGTTTTGGGAGCGGCGCGGGTGTCCGGTTGTCGAATCGGGAGGAGTCTTCTGGCGCCGGTTCAAGGGCCCTATCTACACCCCAGTACTCACACACGTTCGGCTTGATCCTGAAAATGGCGAAATCGAGGAGTTGCTGCGGCGTTCGCGTATTGTCGGCGTGCGGTTTCCCGTGTGCGGCCCCGGCATCTCCACCGGACTCTATGTTGTCCGGCCCGCCTCCTACACGTTGGCGAGTGTCAGCCGCCAACAGCGCGCGAATGTGATTCGGGGTCTGGAACGCTGCGAAATTCGCCGGGTGGAACAAGACGAACTCAACACGGCCGGCATTTTGCTGAATCGCGACACCATGAAAAGGCAAACGCGGCACGATCCTGAATTGGACGATCCCCAACGCTGGGGCCGCTTTGTGGGCGCGGTCTATGCCTGCCCGGCTTTCGAAGTTATCGGCGCTTACGTGGATGGCAGGCTGGCGACGTATATGATTTGTTACCGGGAAGGCTCTTGGCTTTGCCTGCTCTATAAAATGAGCCGCACCGAAGAGTTGGGGCACTACCCGAACCATGCGTTGGATTACGCGGTGATCCGGCGCGCGGCTGACGATCCCTCCGTGCTCGCCGTCGCCAACAGCATGACACCATTCGACAACCCGGGTCTCGATCAGTACAAGCGTCGGATGGGATACGAAGTGGTGCCACACCCCCTCGCCGTCCAGCTTCACCCGGCATTGTCGCCCTGGATCGTCAACCATGCGGTCCTCGGCGCCGTAAACGTGCTGCGCAGAGCCTTTCCCCGAAGGTCCCTAAACGCGGCGGCAAGGGTTTTGGAAGGCGCCATCGCCAACCGAACCGGAGATCGGGAGAGCCGATTGCGCCGGCTCATCGAGACCGTGCCACTCGGCGGCAACCAAAGTTTGGCAGAGCGATAGACGATGCCCCCGGCCCACTCATCCGTCCCCGTGCTGATCATGCCCGCCGAACGTCATGGCGCCCTCGCCATCGCCCGCACGCTCGGCCGTCTGGGAGCCACTGTCTATGGCTGCGGCAGCGGAGTCAGCGCCGTGTGCGCGTCTCGTTATCTGAAACGGCGCTTTGCGGGGCCCGGCGCGGATGCTTCGCCCGCGGCTGTAGTCGAGCGCCTGATCGAAATCGCTCAAACGCTCGGCACGCGCGCGGTCCTCATCCCCACCAACGACGAAACAGCACTGTTGACCGCCCGCTATTCCGCCGCACTCGCGCCCTGGTACACCTTCGCCGAACAAACCGCCGAGACGGTGGCTACCCTGTGTAGCAAGAAGTGGATGTACGATCTCGCCAAACGGGTAGGCGCGCCTGCTCCCGAATCGTGCTTTCCGGAATCGCGTGCGGACCTGTTGCGGTTCCTTGACACCGCACGGCTGCCCGTCATGCTGAAGGGCATACATGGCGAATCCCTCCAGCAGCGTGCCGGCAGGCGGATGTATATGGTCGAGACCGCGGCGGAACTAATTCGACTTTACAGCGAGCTGGAGGATCCCGAAAACCCCAACCTGATGGTACAGGAGTATATTCCCGGCTCGGACCGGGCGGTATGGATGTTCAATGGCTATTTCGACCGGAACGGGAACTGCCTGGCCGCATTCACGGGCAAGAAACTGCACCAGTTCCCGGTGCATCGCGGGCTCACGTGTATGGGCGTTTGCCAGGCGAACGAAGCGGTCGAG
>PLMF01000313.1 GCA_003142355.1 Bryobacterales bacterium | reverse complement strand
GCTGCTTCCGTCTTCCTGCCGCAGCCAGATCGCCCTCAAATGTCGTTTGCGCCCATATGACGGCTTCACGTACCCGCCTTCGATCAAACGCCTTGCGGCTTCGAGTGAGCGAAAGCCGAGCGAGGTTCCTTCGGGCGCATAGTAGGGGATTTGGATCTCACGCTGCATCTGGGCACACTCCGAGTACGGCACGGAAGGGAAGGAGTTTTTCGAGAGTCCCGTCTCTCGTACTGGGTTGGCCTTCGGAGGGTGCGCTTGGCGCTCGCCTGTGGAACGGCTTCGACACTATATACGCACGCGGGGCTGATTCTGTCTCACGACCGCGGTCAGATCATCACGGGGTTCACAGGGTTCACGCGGTTGCGCCTAACTTGTTTATAGATTTGAGAACTTGTCCAGAACCGTCTTTTCTCGCGCGTGAATACAAAATAGAGTGAACCGCGTTAACCGCGTGAACTCAGTGAACTACTTGAGGCCTTCCGCGATTGAGCCAATCCCCACGTAACACCATGAGAGCCTTTCGTTTACGGTCCGCTGACGCTTCTCAACGGTGGGTCGCAACTGGGCGATGGCGCGGCCGAGGGCCGTCTTGCTGACCGTTGGCCGGCCTTTCGCCACGCAGTCCTGGTTGTAGTCCTGCCAGAGCCGATCGGCGGGGATCACCGCTTCGGGTTCGAGCACCGTATTGCGGTCGAGCCACACGGCGACGGGATCAGTCGTTTGCCGGAATTCGTCCATGGCGCGGCGTATGGAGTCGCTCTCACTGAGCCCGTGGCTGCGGATCGATTTGAGGGCTTCGATGGCCTTGTTCAACACGCCGCTGAGTTCGGTCGGATCGGCCAACATCGCATCCAACTGGTCGCGAGGTAGTGTGCCGGGATCGCCCGCGTGAAATGTTCGTTCGAAGGGAACGACCACCCATCGGCGGAAGAACGCCGACGATGCGTCCTGGCTCTTGGGCGGGTGGTTGGCCGAAAAGATCAGCCGCGCGAACGGCACGAATTCGAAGGACTCCTCGAACTTCCGCTCGGCCATCAGGACATCGCCTCCGGTGATGGCCTTGAAGATCGACGTGCTGGAGAGGTCCTCGCTGGGCAAGTCGGGGCAGATGTTCGCGAGCCTGCCGACTAAGCGCGCGACCGAAAAGCGGTCGTTTTCCAGCCGGTGAAGACTGATCGCTGCCACGTTCTGCCGGCCAATGAACGCCAGGATGGCGCGCAGGTAGGTGGATTTTCCGTTCGCGCCGTCGCCCGTCAGCAAGACAGCCTTCTGAATCGACGTATCCGGCGTCGCCAGCCAGGCCGGGATCTCCCACGCGATGGCCTCCGAGTCGCCGGGGAATACCTCGCCGATGAACTTGTCCCACATTGGACACCGCGCACGCGGGTCGAACTTCACGGGCAACTGCACGGGCGACAGGAAGTCGGGGGAGTGTGGTGCGAGTATCCTCGTGCTGACATCCAGCAGGCCGTTAAGCACATTGACGACATCGATCTTTGGCCGATCCCATAGCAAGGGCGCGTCGACCTCGATGTACTTCACCACCTCCTCGGCCTTGTGGCTGCTCCATTTTGAGGACAGCCGCATGCGCTCCAGAAGCTGTTTCACTTGCTGGCGAACAAAGGAGGCGCCATCCGAGTGGTAGCTGCCGGTGCGGAATATGTATAGTCGCCCGCCGGCGTCCTGGGCAAACCGGTGCCGGCCACCGATCAGTTCGGCAATCTGGTAGACGCTGATTTCGTCATCGTCTGCCGGTTTCTCGAAGTCGGCGCCTTCCAACAACTCCAGAACTTTTTCCGGTCCGACGTTCGCCAACAGATCGTCGATTCCTTTCCCCTGAGCGATGTCCCAGGTAACGAACGCGACTTCCGCACCGCGAGTCCGCAGTTCGCGCGCCAAGAGGCTCCTGGCAATCTCAACCTGTTCCTTCTTGTCGGCATCCGCGTCAAACGCGATGATCACGCGGCGGCCTTCCCAGGCGACGAGGTCGAGATCGGGAATCACGCCCTTTACGTCGCGCCGGTCGCCGTTCGGCCCAGCAGTCTTGCCGATTGTGCCGCGCCAGTTCCAAACGCCAGGCAATCCGAGCGGCAAGAATCGTCGAGCCGTCACCTCGTGGTTTGCGAGGCGCCAGAGCGCCAGCGTTTTGAACTCGCCCTCGGTTATGATCACCGGTGTGGCCACGTCCTTCAGCAGTTCCGCCGAAACGCCTGGAGCGAAATAGATCATGTTCTTTCGGCCGGGCGGCGATAAGTACTTCCCGCGCTCCCTCGGTTTGCCGTCCTTGTACTCCATGTCGGGGTGATCGCGACGCAGCCGCCACTCGCGGACATGGGATTCGCCGGGCAAGAAGTATGGGATCGCCAGCCCCTCGTAGGAAGCGTGATCCCGTCGGCCGACGAGGGAACGCCCGCTATTGGAATCGACGCGCCGGATTTTGGCGGCTTCGGCTAGTTCGCGGTCAATCCAACGCCGCGCCAGGTTGGCGCAGTCCGCATCGGTGAGCGTACTTGCCGGCTCCTCATTCATCGGCGTCCCGTTTGCTGTCGCTTGCATATTCACGCCCCCCGGGATAAGCCTGCTGCTGTGAACGCTGCCCGGAGCCGTCCGATAGCGCGATAGACGGTCGCGCGGGAAACACCCAGCCTCTGGCTCGTCTCGATGGCCGAGTAACCGACCAGGCACAGCGCCACGCTCCGGTCGAACGGGGATAAGCCGGCCAATACTCGCGAGACATCCGCCCGCAGGTCGGTGAGGCTGTTCGGCGCTGCCAGCCCGAGGAGATTCTCAATCGGCTCTTCCCGGAATCGGCCGGACCGCTCCGAGCGCATCGCGCGCAGCAGCGATATCATCCTGTTGGCGACGACTCGTTCCGAGAACGTGCGCCAGCTCGCGCGCCGGGGATCGTATGCCTGGCGTTTCCGCCACAGCTCAAGCAGGGCTTCCTGTTCCAGGTCGCTACGCGTATCTGGCGGCAGCTCGTAGAGGGCCACTATCGTTGCCGCGCGCACGGCTGCGAGACGATAGGCGGCGGAAAGGGACTGCTCGAAGATCCCGTCAACCACGCTCGCCTCCGTTGGCGCTCTGGCAGTGCTCGACCTCCATCGAAAACGGGAGGCCATGCCGCACTTCGAGGCAACGAATCTCCCCGGAATCAATGGTCCGCACGTATTCCAGGAACTCGATCATCTGCCGCTTGAGTTGAAATTCGGCAGCGGGATTGGTGGCAGTTGCTGGGTCCTGTGACGCAAACCTCACAGCCGTTACAGTCGCGGGCCAGGGATTCAGCACCAATTCTCCGCCGCGTATCGATATGAACTCGTAGCGGCAGAATCTGCGCTGCTGCATGTCGGCGACAATGCGCTGCTCAGACGGCAGCAGGTCGCGCGTCGAGGCAGGTATGCTCACCGCGCCACCTCCATTCCTTCACAGGGAACTGCAACTTGGCGGTCGATCCACGCGGTTACGTCCTCTGGCCGGTACCGAACAAGTGATCCGATCTTCAGAAAGCGGGGCCCGCGCTTCAGCATCCGCCACTTCCGCAGGGTGGCTACGCTGATCGCGCACGTTTGGGCTACGTCGTGTTCGTTTTGGAGTCGTTGTGATAGTGCTGGCAGCATATCGATGTGCACTGCCTGGTTTCTCTCGCAGTGGCTACATTGAGATTGCCAGCGTTCTGCCGCAGCTACGCGGAAGAGTGGCGGAAGAATCGCGGAAGATCTGGCTGTCGGCCTATTGGGTGCGCCGCGGACTTGTTCCCTGGAGCAACTCGTCCGTAGACAGCTTCAGGTATGCGGCCATGTCGTTGAAGATCCGTCGCAGGACGGTCCCCTCGCTGAGAAACTTCCGGACAGTTCGGCCGCTGGTTCCAACCTTCTTCGCAAACCCGTCGTGGTCCAGTCCTCGCAAGTTCACGTATTGAAGAACCGTTTGAACCGATGCGGGGCTGCCGATTGAACGCGCCAGCTTCGCCGGCAGCTTCGCATCCTCGGTGACCGATGCAGCCGCAGATTGGAGGCCTGGAGACCGGATGCGCCGAAGATCGTCGATCACATCCTCTTGGATGACGAGCGCTGAATCACGGAAGCCGGCAGTCTCGGCCAATGCATGAAGGCTTCCCATCCTTCCCGCCCATGCTGCCTTTGTCGGGAATCGCCTGGGTATCAGAACAATCGGGTCGGGTGACTGCTGTAGACGCAGGCACGAATCCAACACGTCGCTGGCATCCGGCCACCAGATGCCTCGAACTAGAAAGACCTCAGTGGTCAACTTTCCTCTTCGCCTCCTGCCCAGAAGCCATACTCGCGCGGACGCTATCTCAAGATGGTCTCCTCCGAGTGACATCGCCGCGCGCAATGCGCAACCCACGTGGTCGAATGCGACTTCCCACCGCCTCAACCGGTCGGCCGGCACGGTGACCCGGCCAATCTCCGGGCACTGATAGTAGAAACGCCCGCCTCGTCGAGGATACTGGGAAACCTCAGCCAGATGAGGGTTCCCGCAGTCCTCGCAGATGATCGAGCGGGCGTCGGCGATCCGTCGGATCAGCTTCTGCGCAGAAACTGCTTTGCGGTCCGACTCAGCCCATGAGAGCATTTCAGGCTGTTCAATGACATGATCCTTGATATCGGCTCTCCGCCAAAGCAACTGAAGCGCATCACTCACACTCTATTCCCCAGCGTTTGAGACATTGCATTATAGTTGCGTGTTCGGCCACATGATCTTTGAGCGCACAAGAGTCCAGTGAGATGTTGAAAGTCACGGTCTTTGCCCTTGGCTTTCCATGGACAAACGTCACCTTAATCTTGACTTGATCAACGCGTAGATCTTCCAGACGCCAGTTGTTCTGATTCAGCGCGTCTGAGATGAGTTGATGAATGTTGCCGCCCCCCACATACGGGACCAACTCAAATGTGACGCTGCCCGTACTCTGATCCGGGACCGAGAGCTGCATCCGACGAATAGTGACGCTGAAGATGCCATCCGCTGGTTCGGTAAGGAAGCTGAAAGTAGGATCTTTCAGGTGATCCAGATGGAAAGCAACACCCGGCGGCGCTTGCAACGAGAGATCTTCGGACAGAACGATGTCCGAGAAAAGCTCCTCAAGGTCACGACGTAATTGCTTGGGGCCCTCCGCGTACAGCCCGAGATGGCCGCGGATCTCATCGTACCGAAACACGACATCAAAGGCGGGCGTTTGCGGCTGCCGCTTCATCTTCCCCTCATCGTCAAATCCCGCAAAGGTGTCCGGGTAATCGGAAAGGTAAACGATGAAGTAGTGGACGGGGCCGTGCCGACGGAGGTCGAAGTCGTGATACCGGCCTCGCCCCTGGTTCTTCACGTAGTAATCCGACACAGCCTTTCTCAGTGCCGTTCGTGCCTCGGAACTGATGTTGGGAGGTTTCTTGGGAAGACCATGCCGCCGGTGCCAGTAGCGTGTGAGGTTGTCTGCGTAATTGAGTTGACTCGCCACGCGGAACATTTGCGGGTACCGGAGCAAGGCGTGAAATGCCTTCTCGGTGTGACTCGGATATGCGGCTAGTTCCGCGACCAGATCTTTGTTATGAAAGTTGCCCTCTTCAATGATGACCTGAACACCCTGTTTCGTCGCAAGACCGGCGACGTTTAGGAAATCTGCTCCAATCGCTTCGCGCGCTCGCGTCGGAAGTGCTTGCCACGCGGCGTAGACAATTTCGTAACCTCTCTCGTTCTCTTTCAGGTCATCCCAGGCCACCTCGCCGAGGACGCCCCGTCCATCGAAATACTGCCGAAGCATTGGCAGCGGGACAAGAAGTAGGAACTTTCGCGGGTTGTACTCGATTCTCATGTCACCCTCCCGACCCTGGTGAAAACCGAGCGATGAGATCTTGGGCCGGATGCGCCGGGATTCACTGGAATTTCATGCCGCAGAACTGATTGGCTTGACCTGCTACTGCCGAGCGCCCATACGGCTAGGAACCGGCACTCAACATCCGCTCGCTGTGCTCCCGGCAGGAGGTGCCAGGCGTCGTAGATCTGATCGATGTGCGTGGGATCGAGCTCGCACCATGCCAGTTCGAGGGGCCCTGATCGCAAGGCAAAAACCGCCCTCAGCAGCTTGTGCGGGACTTGCTGCAGGGCGTGCTTCGGGCTGTAATGATCGGGCATACGAACGGGCCCTCCTCATCGGAGAGGGCTGCCGTGGATTCGATATGCTCGATCCGGCCCGAGCCTTCCCAATCCACGGGTACAAGGGCCTCTCTTCGATTCATCCTACCAAACAACAAGATGCGGTGGAATTGTTTTATCTTCCAACGGTCCCGTTGAAAGGCGACCGCAACCATCGTGCCTGAGCCCTTCTGCGGAGCCGGATGTGGCCGCAATACGCTGGCCGCAATACGCTGTTGCGGCGCGCTGGTCTACAATAGACGCTTAGCCGAGCCAGCCGATGCTTTTTCGGGTGGCCCAAACGCCCACGTCGCCTACTCTGACGTTTTTGGCGCACGGCGGCTCTTTTTCGGGAAAACTGGATGAGCTACTCCGACATTCTTAAGCCGCGGCGAGAAGTTCTCAGCGAAGAAGGCATTGAAGGGATCATCGACTTGGCGAATGTCGATGACCGGCGCCGACGCAAACTGGAGGCCCGCCCAGCCGACCTGTTTGACCTTACCTACCCCACTGCGGACACGCGGCGGGTGGTCCAGACGATTCACCGGCGTTTTTCTGGGGATCGGGATGCACCAGGTCTTTTCCTGTTCGAGGGGCTGAAGGGAAGCGGAAAATCCCACCTGCTGGTGCTCGTCTACCACCTCTTCGTGAACAGAGCCGCCGGGCAAACCTGGCTTGATCGACACCAGTTGGCATGCGAAGTGCCGACGGATGCAGTCGTTATCGTCGTCAAGTTCACTGACCTACCGCTCTATTCCATCTGGGACTTCGTTTTTGAGCGCCTCACCGAAAAGCGCCCGAAACGAACGGGAGTCCAGCCCGGCCTCGAGGACGTCCGAAAGGCGCTCGGGGACCGCAAACTGATCCTGATCCTCGACGAGCTTGAACAGGGCATCCGTGTCATCGCCGATCCCGCAACCAAGAGCCAGAACATCGCCTTTCTGCAGATGTTGTCTGAATGGGGAAACCGCGAGAACCAGGTGACGATGTTCACCTCAATTTACTCGGATCAGGAGGAGCCTGGTAGCACTCTCAAGCGGGTTCCGGCCTGCCGGGTTCGCTTCGAGCACGCTGCCGACAAGGCTCGCGTCGTCTTGCACCGACTCTTCGAGAACTCCTTCGATCTGCCTCGCGAAACCCTGCGGCCATTCATTGAGAGCTACCTGAATACATGGCGGCGCCACGGCGCAGTGCATGGCGACGGCCTGGAGGCGAAGCTTTTCGACGGTTTTCCTTTCGCGCCCGACGTGCTTGAAGTTGTGCTCGACCGGATACCGGCCAGGGGAGGATTCCAGAATGTGCGGGGTGCGCTGGGCTTCCTGGCGCGACTGGTGAAGCTCACGCACACCAAGGTTGACTTGATCACACCGGCCCATGCTGACTTGCTGGATCAGGAGATCGGACTACGATTGGCAGACCTCGATCCCACCGGGGATCTGATTCGCAAAGCGCGCCACAACCTCACCGAACTGGCATCCTATCCGCTGGTCCAAGGAATCGGCTCAGCGGCCATGCTGTTCACGGTCTCGGGCACTGGCCGTGAGCGTGGCGCCTCTCGCGAGCATCTGATTCGAGCGGTCTGCGAGCCGGCGACCGATATCAACGAGTTTGAACGGGCTTTGGTTGCTCTTCAGCGTTACGGCTCCTATTTCCACGCCCAGGAGGGCAGGTATTTCTTCGATACGGAAGAGAACCCGGATGCCAGGGTCGAGTTTCGTTCCCTCCTGGTCCCGGAAGATCGGGCCAGGGATCTGGTTCTGCGCTTGTGGCGAGAAGAAGTTTTTCGGGAGCCGGAATCGGCTGTCGTTTTTGCCGGCGCGGAACAGACCAAGGCGGAACTGGAAGCGCTGTCCACTGGCCGCCTCCGCTTTGTGCTCGCTCCGCGCCGCCTGCGCCCTGAAGAGCGGCACGAGCTTTATTTCGGTATCAACGAACGCAATCAGGTGATACTGGTCGAACCCCGCGATCCGCGCTTTGACATCCTAGGCAACCGCGACCTCCTCAAATGGGGGCAGCGGGTGCTGGCCGCTGAAGAACTCATTGCCACGCCGGATACCCCTCGCAAGGCAGATTATGAACGGATCGCCCGAGAGGACCGCAAGGCCATCCTGGACGCACTCCGCCGTGGCGGTCTCATCTACATGCGCGTGGAAAAGTACGGTGCCACAGTCGCCGAAGATGTGTTCGAAGAAGAGAGCGTCGGCAGTGGGCTGACCCGCGAGGAAGTGGTACAACGACTCAGCCAGGAAGTCTTCCCGGTTCAACTTATCGCTGAGCACATCGCCAACCGAAGTGCCGAGGTTCGTGGCTGGACGGTCCGCGATGTTGATCGCGACTACCGAACCATCCTAGGTTTCCCGGTTCCCACGCATGCGAGCTCGGTCTTGAAGGCAATTCGCAGCCTTTGTCAGGACGGGGTCATTGGCATTCGACACCCTCGTGGGGATTTCAGCGGGCAGGTGCCAGACCTTAGCGAGAGTGAGCTTTTCAACGCAACGATTGACGCGCCTTTTGAACGGTCGCGCCCGGGTCAGCCCACCCTGCCTACGGTGATCGTGTCGCCGCGCCCGCAGGGACCGCAGCCGCCGACAGCGCCGCCCCCTCCCCCGGTCGGAAGGGTTGAGACACGGGAAGTCGTGATTCCTTCCCAGCAGGGAGTGGGGGCGCTGCGTCAGCAAGTCGCGGCCCGCCTGGAAGGAGTCTCCGGCGCTGTTGTCACAAAGGCACGGTTCGCCATTTTTCTGGAAGTTTCCTCTGGGGACTTGAGCACACTGCCTCAGGCGATCCGTGGCAGCATTTCGGGCCCAGGGTCGCTCACCGCCGAGATCACCATCACGACCGAGCAGCCTACCACTAAGGGTGAGGTCGAGCAGTTCGTGGAGCGGCTTCCCAACGTTCCGGGAGCGTCCTACAGCGCGCGCCTGGAAGTGCAGGTCCCGTCGCCTCAGGAAGAAAGGGCCGAGCGTGCCTAATCTTACCCGCGAGATCTTCGATCACCTTAGCTCGCCCGGTCCGCGCCTGCAATGGCTGGCAACCTGGCTCACGGGTTGCGTTTGGAGCCCGGAGCGTTTCGCGCAACTTCCACCCGGCACGTACCTTGAGCAGGGCGAACGCCTCGTCAACGAGGTGGAAGAGATCATTGCCGCCGCGGCACCGCGTATCTACGATGAATTGACGGTTCCCCCGCCGACCCGTGATCTGGCAGTGTTTCTGAATGGTTCGGATGCATCGGGAGTCGTGATTTTTGATGGCCTCTCCCTCCGCGAGATCCCAGCGCTGCTGCGACTGGCCGGGGACTCCCACTATCGCGTAGTGGAAGAGGGCGTCAGTGTCGCCGCTCTGCCGAGCGAAACCGTAGACTTTATCGAAGCGCGGCTGGGTTGTGGCCGCTGCAGCCCGTCGCAGTTGCCTGGCCGGCGGGACCTGCGAGATCGAGGCGTGGCTGCGTACTATTATGGTCACCCGGGCGAGCGACACACACTTGATTTAGGAGCCCGCTGTTGCCTGCTCTGGTCGGCGTTTCCCGATAACACCTACTCCGATTCTGGCGCGCGCTTCGCAGACCACTTCGCACACATCCAGTCACTCCTCCAGGCGGCCTGGAACGCTACCGTCATGGCTATACCACGCGGGCGACGCATACTGGTGACGAGCGATCACGGCTACGTCTTCCTCGGTTCGGGTCTCAGCTTCTCGCGCCACAGAGACGATTTACGGCAGCTAAGTGCCTACGTTGGCGGGGACAGGTATGCCCGCATTTCAGAGCGCGGTGCCCCCCCGGCGCACGCGGATCTGGTTGTCTTTCGTTCGCGGGATCTCGCCGTGATCAAAGGCCGAGTGCAACCTCATCCGCCGGGACCCGCCGCCAGCAAGCTCTACAAGCATGGTGGCCTTTCGCTGATGGAAATGCTCACCCCCTGGGTACTTCTCGAGCCCGAAGCGTGATGATAGACAAACTGGCAACACGGACTATTCGGGCGATTGAAGACTCGTTCCCGGTCGTAGAGATCAACCGGCTCGCGATTCACGAGAACAATCCAGAGAACATCCGCCCGATTTACAAGATGCATCGCTGGTTTGCCCGAAGGGCTTCATGTATCTTTCGTGCGATTCTTCTTGGGTGTCTCAAGTCGCTTCCCCTCGATGAGAACGGAAGGCCGACGAAAACGGGCGCTGAACTCATCATGGAGGAGTTCTACAAAGAACACGCGAACGACCCGGACACGGAGGGCAAGTCAATCCTAGATCCGTTCATGGGCCGTGGAACGACGGTAGTCGAGGCGATTCGCCTTGGCTGCGCAGTACTTGGAATCGATTTGAACCCAGTCGCGTGGTTCATCGTCAAGACTGAAATCGAGCCAGTAGACGTCAACGCGGTAAAATCCGCGTTTGAACGGCTTGCCGAACGCACTGTGTCTTGGAGCGACAAACCGCTTCGCGAGACTCTGCTCGACCAGTACCGTACGCAGTGCCCTTGCTGCGGAGCGGCCGACGCCGACATCATCTACACTTTCTGGGTGAAGTCCGCGATTTGCGCCGACTGCGGAAAACAGGTGCCCCTGTTCAAGGATTACCTGATCGCCCAGAAGAACCCTTCGATACGGTACTTCCGGGATGTGAGTTGCCCGCTCTGCCACAAGACGTTTGATTGGGATGTGGAACCTGCGGCGTTGGTGGCCGAGCCTGCGCTCCAGGTCAATAGCTCTACGTACTCAGCCGGTGCGGGGCGGTCCACCGTGCGGTGGGCCTACTCATCTGGCAACGACGTCACCTGCCCCTGGTGCTGTCAGGAAGTGACTGCCCGGCCGTCCAAGGCCAAGCGGGAGCGGAAGAAGGTTCCGCTAGCCGTACTGTTGTGCCCATTCTGCCAAACGGTATGGCAGTGGCGGGGAGAACTGCCCGAGTTGGTTAACTGTCCGGTGTGCAGCAAAGAGTACAACCCACTGATCGCCAATGTGCCGGCTAAAGGTGAATACCAGTGCTCCTGTGGGCACCGTGACGACGTTATCCGCTCCATCCGTCGGCTGCGGGAAGACGAGTTGCTGCCCATTCATCCTTACGCTATCGAGGGCTATTGCGCGCGTTGCGCAGGCTATGCCGATCAATCGGAGGATGCTGAGAACGATGAAAACGATCACCTGTTTGCTCTCAAGAGTTCCTCGGAGACTCGGGACGGAGAGTCGGATCATGATTGCCAGACTTTCAAGACCGGCGGTAAGTTCTTCAAATCTGTAACCCCGGCGGACCTGCATCGAATCAAGGAGGCGGTCGCAACATGGGATCGGGGAAAGGATCGTCTGCCGCATCCGGTGCAAGCCATCCCCGAAGGGTATAACACGAACCAGATGATCAAGCACAACTACCGCTACTGGCACCAGATGTTCCACCCACGCCAGTTGCTGTGCCTCGCCACACTCTTGGAAGGCATCAAGGCCGAACCGGACACTAGCGTGCGTGATCTTCTCGTATGTGCATTCTCTGGTGCGCTGGAGGCAAACAACCTTTTCACTCGATATATCAGCAAGCGTTCGACGCCGGGTGGGACGCCCCCAGCAGGCGTATTTGCACGACACGAATATCATCCAAAGTCAACCATTTGCGAGCAGAATGTCTTTGGTTCGGTGGCAGGAAACAACACTTTCGTTCGTCGATTCGATGCACTCACAAAGGGTATTGACTTTTCGGCTCGGCCCTACAACGTCCGTTGGTCGCCAGGTGAGGAGAAATTTGAGAAAGTCGGTTCAACCGAAAGTTGCCGGGCCGACGAAAGAGACCAGATCATTTCGGCGGACAGTCGAGAAGCGCTGGGCCCACGCGACGACTTGTTCGATCTGGTCGTAACAGATCCTCCATACGCAAGCAACGTCAACTACGCCGAGCTGGCGGACTTTTTCTACGTCTGGCTGCGCTTGGTCTTTGCCCACGAACGCCCCGAGTTTGCGCCTAACGAAACGCCCAAGCTGCCAGAGATCATCGTCAATCCTACTCGTGGAAAGTCCATGGAGGACTTCGCCCGAGACCTTCAGCAGGTCTTTTCGGCTAGCTCTCGTGTCATGAAGGACGACGGGATCTTTGCCTTCACTTTTCACCATAGCGAGGGATCAGCATGGGAGGCGGTGTTACACGCGGTTTGCGAGAGTGGCTTCGTGATCGAAGCAGTGTACCCAGTCGCGGCGGAGCGCGAGGAATCCCTTCACTTGTTAGAAACGGAATCGATCTCATACGACTTGATCCACGTCTGCAAAAAGCGCGATGTAAAGGAGGCCCCACGAGAGCGTCCCTGGGCCAGCATCCGACAGGAGATCCGTCGCCGTGCTCGGACTGAGATCGCCGCCATCGAGGCGGGACGTTACGGCAGCGAGCCGCTATCACCCAACGATGTGAACATCATTCTCATTGGCAAATGCCTCGAACTTTACAGCCGGCATTATGGCGCCGTGATTGACCACGAAGGCAAAAAGGTGCCGCTCCATCAGGCGCTCAAGCAGATCCGGGATATTGCGGTCCAGATGGTAGAACACGAACACCCGCTGCCGCCCGAGCTCGATGACATTGACCCGGAGAGCCGGATCTACCTTCGCGCGCTGTGCCGAGTCAAGGAAGTGAAAAGCGACGAAGTGCACAAAGCGACGCGAGGCGTTCTCGAACCAGCCGACCTGATCGAGACCGGACTGATCACAAAGATGCGCGCCGGCCGCGGTCGGAGCTACGAGGTGAAACAGCCGGGCGAGCGCCTGACCAAGTTGCTGGAGCGCTTCGGCGGCATGGCTCCGAGCACACAGGAGAGTCTCTTTAGCGACAGTTTACCTAGCAGCTACGCGGGCACATTGTTTGTGGATCGAGTCCATCTGCTCTTGGGCCTTGTTGACGCGGGCGAAAACCTCCTGCCCTGGCTGGAACGCTTTCGTGCCGAGACGCCGCAGATCCGCGCTGCAATGGAGTACATCGAAGGCCACAGCAAACACTTGGCGGCCGGGTGTCGCAGAGTGCTCAGTCTGCTGGAGGTCGGGCCGTTGCTGAAAGGAACAACCTGATGCCGGGCTACCACCTAATGGAAAAGGGGACGTGGGCGCCACGCGGACTGCCTGACCGACCCTCAGAATGTCTCGGGTTCCTAGACTTCCTCCGCGAACTGGCCGAAGACGACGCAGCCATTCCGAGATATGCCGAGATTATGGTGACCGGCCTGGAGGAGGTTCTATTTGCAGCGGAGGGCGAGGCAGAGGCGCTTGCTCTCGACATCCGCAGACGCCTGCGTGCTGCCGCCTCCCTTCTTCAGAACCGGTTAGTGGACGTGAGTGTAGTGTTCCAAGGGCGCATTCAACGTGGTGAGGACCTGTGGGTAGAGTATCGCGGCAGGCGGCTGCCGGTGGGCCACATCTTCGGTTCTCCGCATCCGCAAACAGAGTCAGGCGGCGACCGGATCTACTTCATTGGTTTCAACCTGACGAATGGGAACTGAGGTCTGGATTGTGGTGGAAGTTGGCAAACTCGTCCGCGTGAAAGGTCGTCCCGAGTTAGGGACGGGCGAAGTTTTGCGCCTCAGCGGAGCCAACGGCGACGAGCGCGCCGACGTTGCGTTTGACAACCCCGATGGTCGCCGCTTGGAAACCTTGCCGCTCAGCCGCCTTGAGTCTGTGCCGGGCATTTGGGACCGCTTGGCGCAGGGCGATTTCGATCAGCCGCTCGACTTCGCTCTGAGGCAACTGGCATTCCAGTTTCCGCTGGCGAATACCGGGGGTGAGTTGTCCTCCAGCCGGACCGATTTGCTTCCTCACCAGATTCTTCTCACGCACGACATCGTTGCCGCCGTTCGCAGGCGGTTTCTGATTGCCGACGAAGTCGGGTTAGGGAAGACAATCGAAACGGGCATGATCATTCGGGAGTTGGTGGCACGCGGGGAAGCGGAGCGAATACTCGTTGTGGCGCCGGCCGGCCTGACGCGAAACTGGCAAAGTGAACTAGCCGACTGCTTCGGCCTTCACTTCGACATCCTGGGAATCGACTTCAACGATGCGAATCCGCGCGTTTGGGAAACACATCCCCGGGTCATCGCCAGCATCGACCGCCTGAAGCAGCCGCGCCGGAAAGACCGGCTCGCCGAAGCCAGCCGGTGGGATGTGATCGTCTTCGACGAGGCGCACCACCTGAGCCGGGCGCGTACTTCGGGCAAGACGCACACGACGCAGAATTATCGGCTGGCCGAAGTGCTGCGAGGGCGGTCACGGGACATGTTGTTCCTCTCCGCGACACCACATCAAGGCGATCTGTTTCGGTTCTGGTCGCTCATCCAATTACTGGATGACAGCCTGTTTGATTCGCCCGAAGCGATGTTGGACCACCGCGGCCTGTTGAACCGCGTGATGATCCGGCGAATCAAACGCGAGGTGACCGATGCAAAGGGGCAGCCGCTGTTCATGCGGCGGCAGGTCTACAGCCAAGTCTTCGCGATGGCGCATCGGGAACGGGATTTTTACGACCAATTGACGGACTACCTGCGCGAGGGCTACGGAGTGGCGGGTATCGGGCAGGTTAAGACAACCTCCAAACAGCGCGCCATCGGGTTCGTGATGGCGAGCTTTCAGAAAATCATGGCGTCGAGCCCGCGGGCCATCCGCAAGGCCTTACGCCGACGCCTCCTGGTCCTCCTTGCCCGACAGCAAATGGCTCTAGAGGAACGCGCCGCCCAACGCGCTGACACGGCGACCGCCGAAAGAATCCAGAACCTAGAACATGAAATGAGATCTTTGGCGATCCAGATCTTGGATCTCCAGCCGGGGGCTGCCCAGCGGGTCGAAGCAGGAGCGCATATTGCGCAACTGAAGCAGCGTCTGGCGCGGAAGGCGGCCGTCGAGGAAACGAGTTGGGCCCTTGACGGGGACGAGGAAGAGTCCGAGGCGATCTTTTCCGAGGTCGAGATTCCGGACGATCCCGCCAGGCTTCGAACGCTTATCACGCTCGTGCCCGAGGGTACCGACCGGAAGTTCGATACGCTGGTGCGAGCTATCGAACAGTTGCGGCGCTTTGACCCGGCTGAGAAGTTCATCGTCTTCACTCAATACCGGGAAACGCTTGAGTACCTGCGCGAAGAATTGGGTAGGATCTATGGGCTGGAACGCATCGTGACCGTCAAAGGTGGGCCGCTCGCGGACAAGATCGCCTCAGTTGAGACGTTCTGGGAACCGGACGGGGCGCAGTTCCTGATCAGCACGTCCGCAGGTGGAGAGGGAATCAACCTTCAGTGCGCCCACATCCTCTTCAACTATGACCTGCCATGGAACCCGATGGCGGTGGAACAACGCATCGGCCGCATCCACCGTTACGGGCAGCAGGATACGGCGCAAGTGTATAACTTGGTGGCCGAGGACACAGTCGAACAGCGGATCTATGGGTTGCTTGAGGGGAAACTCAGGGAGATCGCCCGGACCATCGGCAAGCTGGACCCAGTAACGGGAGAAGTCACAGAAGATTTCCGCTCAGAGATCCTTGGTTTCTTGGGCACCTCGCCAAACTACCAGGACCTTTACAAGAAGGCGGTGGTGGACAGGGACTACAATCGAACGGAGTGCGAAATTGCCGAGGCTATCGAGAAGGCCCGGCAGGCCAGCGAAGCGTTGCGAACCTTGGCGCAAGATCTCGAGGGTTTCAACCTAGCCCACTACGTGGCTCTTAGCGGACGTTTCAATCTTCAGGACCTTCGGGATTTCTGCCTCGCCGCTCTACCAAGGCTCGGTGGTGCAATCCTCCCGGATGGCGAGTTCTATAGAATTCACGTCCCCTCCCGCATAAGCGGCTCCAAGATTGATCGCGTGTACCGCGCTGCAACTTTTGACCGCCAACTCGCCATGAGGCGGAAACACGCTACGCTGCTTGGCATCGGTCATCCGTTGATTGACGCCCTTCTGAATGAGTTCCAACGCGACAGCCTTCCAGGCGCTCTGACTAACATTAGCCAAGACGAAGCTACCGAACCCGTTGTGTGGATTCATTGTCTTGCCCACGTCGTGCATGAGGACGGCAAGGTGCGCCGCCTTTTGCGGGCCGCAGACCTTCGCCTAAACGGCTCATGGCAGTCCGTGGAGGAGCGGGATGACAAGACGCTACTGGCACTCGTGAAGACAGCGAATCGCACCTGCGCGGGGAGTACACCATTGGCTGCCGCGAGGGAATTTGCTTCCTTTTATAGGACTGTTGCCTCCTTTTGGGAGAGTGAGATTCGAGCGAACGAACCGGACGTCTTGTCGGTCCGCATGATCTTGATTGGAGCCGCACTCCGTACCTAATTGACAAAAGGTCCTGGGGCTGAGATTTGATTCAAAGAGCGTTCATCGATCCGAATTCAATCCGAGGGTGATTCTTGATGCCCTTGCCGAGGGGAAACTGACGACTTCGCGCGGCATTTCTCCCAGACCCAACGCTGTTCTGACCACTCGATAACCATCGAGACCTGGCGCGTGTACCTCTCGCAGAGAACGCCGCGCCATTGGTAAGCCGAACCCACGTCGAGCAATTGTTCCTGGATATCCGGAGCCAAGTGCAACAGATTCATGATCTGCGTGATCCGGGCGCGCGTAACGTAGCCCAACCGGGCCAGATCCGCGTAGTCGCGGACTTCCCCACGGTCGATCATCTCCTGGAACTTGATGGCGAGGGCCATCAAGCGCGTGATCCGCGGGATGCGTGGCGGGTCGAGTACCTTGGGCACAGCCGGGCTGAGGTGCCGGCCACCCTTGCGACCCTTCGCCGGGGCAATGGTGATTTCGATCTGGAGCGTCCCATTGACGGCGCTCATCGTACTGCCTCCTTCTGGACCAGTTCCTTCACCTCAGCCGATTTGAAACTGACCGTCACCTTGCCGGTCCGCCCGTCGTAACCGACCTTCTCAACGAGTTGGCGCAGCAGGTTGCGCTGCTCTTCCAGGCTCATGGTCTTCCACACTTCATCGAAGGAGTCCATCGCTCGCCGCAGCTCCTTTTCATCGATCCGCTGCTTCTCCCGGCGCAGAATCTCCTTCCGAAGCGCCTCTGCGCGGGCTTCGCCGGCAGAGAGTTGCTCCCGGATTTCGGCCAATCGCTGCGCGTCCGGGTTTCGAAGACGGGCGACCTGAGACTTCAGATTCTTAACGCGACCGTTCGTCGTGTTCAGTTCCCCGCGTAAGCCTGTGACGATCTCTGCGAGTCGCTGGCGCGCCGCGACCGCTGTCTCGGCGAGCACGTCTGGGTGGACGCCCACGCGCCGTATGCTCTCGACGACCGCATCCTCGACCAACGGTGCGGACACGGACCGTGAGGTGCAGTAGCCTTCGATCTTTTGCTGGGACCGGTAGCACACGTAGTAGCGGTAGCGGCGCTCCTTGTTGGCTGAGTACGTGGAGTACATGCCCGAGCCGCAGCATGAGCAGTAGATCATCCCGCGCAGCAGCGCGTCCATCTTTATGCGGTGGGGATTGCCGGACTTCCACGTGTTGTCCTTGAGCTTCACCTGGGCGAGTTCGAAGGTAGGCTGGTCAATGATGGCTGCGTGCTCTCCGGGGAAGATTTCATCGCCGACCTTTACCTGACCGGTATAGAGGACGTTGCCGAGCAGTTTGTAGATGTGGCACCGGCGTAGGGGGCTGCCGCCATAGAGTTTGCCTTCCTGCGTGGTCCACTGCTTGTTGCGCCAGCCCAGCTTGTCGAACCGCTGCACAATCTCTATGACCGGCGTGCCTTCCAGATAGAGACGGAACATCTCCCGGATTCTATCGGCCTCGTCAGCGTTGACGGCCAACTTCCCGGCGCGCGAGTCCAGGTCGTAGCCGAGCAGAATGTGCCCACCGGTCCACTTGCCCTTCTTCCGCGCGGCGACCTGCTTGTCGCGGGTGCGTTCGGAGATGATCTCCCGTTCGAACTGCGCGAAGGACAGCAGGATATTCAGCGTCAGCCGGCCCAGCGACGCCTTCGTGTTGAACTGCTGCGTGACGGAAACGAAGCAGACGCCGCGCTTCTCGAACAGTTCCATCATCCTGGCGAAGTCGATCAACGAACGGCTGAGGCGGTCCACCTTGTAAACGACCACGCAGTCGATCTTGCCGGCCTCGATGTCGGCCAGCAGTTGCCGCACGCCAGGCCGCTCGATGTTGGCGCCTGTGTACCCGCCGTCGCTGTATTGGGTCGGCACCAGGGTCCAGCCGTCGTGCTTCTGGCTGAGGATGTAAGCCTCGCCTGCCTCTCGCTGGGCGTCGAGCGAGTTGAATTCCTGATTCAGTCCCTCTTCCGTCGATTTGCGGGTGTAGATCGCGCATCGCACGGGCTTTGGAGCGGGCGTTCCGTTACTGGTGGCTGCCATGCTTCCTCCCCGGCTTGCCGCCCAGCCCGAAGAATGCGAACCCGTTCCAGGGCGTACCCGTCGCGACGCGAACTGCCGAACTCAGCGAACGGTGGATGTGGCCGTCGAACTCGAATCCGTCCTCGCGGACACGCACGACGATGTCTTTGCCTCGATACCGGCGCACCAGCATCGTGCCGGGAATGGGTAGCCGCGGGTCTTCGGTTGGCGCGACACGCGTCTCGATTGTCCGGCTCTCGTCCAGTTCCACTTTCAGGAAATTCCTCGGCGCGCGAATCCGGAGGTCCGCGTCGTCGGCAATCTCCAGTGCGCGGCGGCGCGCGCGTTCGGAGAGGCCGCCCCACGCGTTCGCTTGCATCCGCCAGGCGATGCGCCGGAAGAGAAACTGTTTGTGGTTCGACCGGCTGGCTTCACCGAAGACTTCGCCGTACTTCTGCTTGAGTTTGCCGACCGTCATGTAGCGTAAGGCTTCAATCCCCTCGCGCATGGCGGTCGAGCTAACTGTCTCTTTTCTCATATAGTTAACCCTCCGTCACATGACTCACTCTTCGTCTCGGGACAGTCAACTACTGGCGGTGGCGGCTCCGGGAACCGAAGCCGCAGGTAGGCGGTGGCGAGGATGGCGGCGATTTCGCGGATTGCCCCGGTGCGATCAGGGTCGCGGTCGTTCATGAGCGGTCTCCTTAGAGGCCACCCACGACGATGTCCGCTATGCGGTCGAGCGCCGTCTGGTGGGATCATCGACGCGGTCGTTTCCGCGTCCGTTCACTATATACGCAGCGAACGTGGAAGATGTCTCATTCGGGGTCGGCGACCGCGCGCGGGCGTTAACAAACGCCGGAAGACGGAACCAGAGACGCAGAGAATGGGGCGCCGGCAGAGTGGAACCAGGCAGGAATCGGTGGGCCAACTGCGGCGGGATGGAACTGAGAGACGAACGGAGACTGGAAGTTCTTCGAAAGACTACGCGGACGCGCAGGCCGCTGGCGTCAACAAACGGGCATGCAAATCAATGGAAGGAATGGATTTGGCTCCTCAGGTAGGACTCGAACCTACAACCCTTCGGTTAACAGCCGAACGGCTTTAGGCCGCCTCGCATTGCAAACACAAGACTTAGACGCGACAAAACCGAATTTCGCCGGAATTTGGGGGGACTTTGGGGGTACTCTCTGAGACATCGCCTTGAGAAGTCGCGAGCTGACACTTGACGGGGATAAGGAATCTGCAGCAATGTCTGGGGAGTGGCGGGCGGCCGCACTACCGCCTGTTGGCGACGATAGCGCCCTTATCGGTACCTATCTGAAGCCGTGGATCTCCTCGGTAGCTGTCGCGGTGAAAGGCCTACGATTGTAGCTACGCTGCTGGAGACAGCGCCAGAACGTGATGCATTGCTTCCCGGCAGTCGATCACGTAGCGTTGCTCCTGGCGCTCATGAGGCAGCACCCCGATCCTGTTCAGGACGTGTGTCGCTGCCGCCGCGATCTCTTTCTTATCTTCGTCCGAAAGCAGCCCCGCGAACGTGTCATAGAAGTCAGCGATGATCTTCGCGACACGAAACGGGTAATGGCGGCGCTCAGTCTCAATTTGCTCAAAGATGAACTTCCGCGCTTCTCGGAAACTCTTCATGCACTTTCGCGGATCTTTCGACCTGATCGCCCGCATCAAGAGAAAGCGAGCGTAGTGGTTGTCGATTTGAAAGGTGTGAAAGTCGCTCGCCTTGGCGAAGGCGTAGGCGGTGTTGAAGTACTTCTCGGCCCGATCAAATTCCTCGAACACGGTACAGGCTATCGCATACTGCAGCCAAAACAGGGGATGCCGTCGCGTATGGTCTAAACTCTTGACCGACTCGTAGTAGCGAATGCATGCCGTGCTCCGGTCCCTTTCAGGAAAAATATGTTGAAGCCCGCTAAATCGTGTCAAATCCCTCAAGAGTCCAAGGTAATACTCATTGTTTCGGGCGTTCACGTCCGCCGCCTTCACCATCCGCGTGAGGACCGCTATGAGGGCGTTTGGGTCCGCGAAATTGGTCAGAATAAACTGACCGGCTACCGACGAGCGAAGTCTGATTCTGCCGCTGGAAGTGTCGATGACCTCTCGGACGGAGACGTCGTCTCTGAACTCCTTCTCCAGAACGCTTTGACCCAGAAGCGCCAACAGTAAATCGACCGACGGCTCGTATTCCAGGACGTTGAGCACGAGCGTTGCCATTACAACTTCGTAGAATCGCTTCTTCCTAGCTAACGCATCAATAACTGGCGCAAAGCGCGCCTGGATCTGAGGCGCGTTAAAGCGATCAAGAAGGATCGCATGCCATTCAGAGTGGCACGTTCGCGTGAGGTGCTTGATCCTGAAGGACCTTGTCTTGGCAGCAAGATTGCCCCACAGTCCGTAGCGATCAAACAAGTCGACAATGCACTCACACTCGCTGAGCCGCAAAGTATTTGCGGGAATCTCCAGAATCTTCCCGGGCTTTAGTATTGACGCGAGGCGATCTACAAAGATGTCGTGCAGGGACGTTCTTGCCGAAAGAGCCAGAACGCAGCTCTGCGGTGCGTTCCTGCTGATGAAGTCTATCGTATCCAGCCAGTCTGGGTACTGCTCGATGATGAGCAAAGTTGGACGCGGTTCCCTAAATACAGCCTGCAGTTCTTCGAGCAGCGTCTCGGTACTCTTTACTACAGTGAAGACGTCGTAGCCCGCATCGAACGCCTTTACCTTCAATACCTCCATCGCGGCACTCTTCCCGTTGCCGAGATCGGAATGAATGGCAACGCCTCGCCAGCCGCCTTCAACGGCCTGCAGCGCAGTGGTCGCCACCGCTGCATCTACGAAGTAATCGAGTCGGTTGTGCAGGGACTGCCACGCAAACTCAGGACGGAGATCACCGTGCAAGAACAGATCGAAGACAAGGCGATCCTCAAACACCGGGGAAGTACTCGAAGGCTCAAATTGTCGAACGCAGTAGTTTATGGGCGTCTTAGCCGCGGCACCCGACGAGGACGCAGCGGCCTTGGCGAGAGCCGCGTTGAACCCACTCAGATCGAGATCTGTGATCGTGCCAAAACGGGATATCTTCTGTGCGGCAACCGGGTCGTCCTGAGGCCCAATAACGAAGAACGACTTATCCTTGAGTGCCGGCCGCTCGTAAATAAGCCGACGAATATCGATATCAGCTGTGGAGTATCCGACGAAGAAGACGGCGCGTACGGCGTCCATATCCTGTTGAAGGGTGGTAGCCCAAGGTGAGCTGGCGACAATGTTAGTGAGGTAACTTGTATCGGTAAGCTTGATTTCCACGTTCAGCGTTTCGGGGTTGAGATTGTCGATAAAGCCGTTCAGGTGAACACAAAGTACCCCGGTTCGCGGAAGCGCTTGAATGCTATCATCGAGCGTGGCAGGCGTTAAGCGTTTCCCGCCTTGCGCCGCAGCGGTTTCCGCGACATTGTCGTAGTTCGTTGTGTAGATGCGGTGCCACGGATAGCTCAAGAGATCTACGTGCGCTTGCGCCACCTCCCTAACCGTGAACTCGTTCTGAAGTTCCTCAACGAGCCGGTCTTTGCCGAGATTGCTTGCGAACCATTCAGCAGCGTCTTCGAGTTCCGTCGTTTCAGGCAATCCTGCCATGTTGGCTAGATGCTTGGCAAGCACGCGGCCGGTCTTAAACGGCGTTCCCCGTAGATTGACCGCTCCAAGGGAAAAGCCCGCGCCCGTGAACAAGAGTGCGCGACCTGCGAGCACAAATTCAAGCGCTTCCTCAATGCTCATGGAATTCTCCTTAACCAGCTATTCAGTATAGCGCTGGGGGCGCACCTGCCCAACAATCGGGTATCGTGCCACCGCCCCACGACGTTGGCGTTCTTGCGCACCTTGGTCCAGGCAGTCTTTAGCGAGGTAACGGGGCGAGTGGGATCATTCGGCTGTGCCTGGCCGGCCGGGAACACGTACCACTCCGGCTTGCACTCNNTCCTTGAAGCGCCGGATGTACCAGGCGGCATGCGCCTGCATCGCGACCCGAACCGTGTCGTTCAGCGGGATCACGCGGCCCGTGCCGGCGTCGGTCTTCGACTTGCCCACCGTGAGCTGCTTCTTGTGGACGAGGTCGATCTGCCGCCACCGAAGCTCCCGCAGTTCCTTGTCGCGCAGGCCGCAGTTCAGGTCCACCACCAAGGCTGGATACATGTTCTTGCTGCGCAGCTTCGCGGCTTCCAGCGCCTTGTCCCGGCGTAGCTTCGCACGAATCACGTTGCCAATAGGGCTGAAGTTCGGGCCTGAGTGACGGATCACAGTCCCCGAACGACCACCTCGTCGAACATGGCTGCTCGGGGGTGCTGCTGGGGCACGTCAACAGGGTCAACCCATTTCGCTGCCGGGCGAGTTCACGCCTTCACATGATTGCTAACAGGCATCACTACCATCGCCGCTGCCACAGTCACTATCGCAGGGCTCATCTCCGTTGCTGCAGCTGGATGCAGACTCGTCCGATGGCCGACCGATGAATTGAACAGTGCGCGGCTCGGTGATCAGTTCCAAGACCGCCGTACCTTGGCTCGTAGTTGGTGTGTTCATTGCTCAGTTTCTTCCTCTCTAATTTGAGCGTGTGAGTGAAGCTCCCTCTTCGAGAAGCCGGCACGCGAGTTCGCGAGAACTTCGGCACCACTCGGAATCCTGGCCCATGCGCTTCCCGGAAGCCAGTAGATTGTTGAAGTAGCAGCCTGCCGTACATTGGATACTCGCGATGCACTCTCGACAAAAGTCCGGAGTGTAGGCCAAATCTGACAACATCGAATCGAGGAGATGCGGATCAATTACGAATTGCTGGCTCTGCGGGTCGAATTGCCCGTAGTCAAACTGCTTCCCAAGAAAGCCGCCGTCGTCAGCAGCCCTGTGGCAGGCGGTAAGGCGCGCACCCGGAGTCACGCAAACGGCCTTCTCCACCATCCTGCATTGACGAGGATTGCCCCCATCGAAGTGCGCAGTAGCGGACGTCACTCGGACTCCGAGGTCTCGCCCCCGCGTCCTAACAGACCAAAACGCTTCAACAAACTCAGACCGGGACGGCGGCATGATGCCCGACTGGTGGGCTCGGCCGACCTGAGCCAAGGGCTCAAAGTGGACTTTGCGTACTCCGAGTGAATGAAACATCTCTAGCGCGGCAGGCATGTCCGGCAGGCTCTGCGCACTGACTGTGCTTCGAACTCCAACCTTGCAGCCCTGATTGATAAGGAGGCTGATGTTCCGGACAACGGCCTCAAAAACGTTCTTGCCATTACGCGAAGGTCGGTGGAGTGCCATCACATTCGCAGTTCCGTCGAGCGAAACTATTACTGTGGAAATGTGCTGTGCAATCCACTCACCAGTAGGGCCGTCCCATGCCCCATTTGTTGTGAGAGTACTGTCAAAGCGAAGCCCCCTCGCATTACAAACGTCGCGTGCGTACCGCCAGGTTTCTCGCAGAACATCCCAAGATCTGGTGGGCTCGCCTCCCCCCATGAAACTCAGAGAGAAATGACGGCCGCCATGGTCGTCGATCAAGCCTATGACGAGGTCTACGGCCGCCTTGGCAACATGCAGGGGAATGGTGGTTGTGGCGCTGCCACCAGTACTGAAACAGTACGCGCACCGCAAGTCACAGTCGGCTGTCGGAAGAAGAATCAGGCGAGTAGGCTTGAATGGCGGCTTTGGTTGGGCATCGTTCGACGGATAATCGTCAACGAGGTCATGCTGAAGAAGCTTCTCAAGGAACTGTTCATGCCGTTGGCCGGACGCGATGGGGGAGATTCTACGGCCATTGGAACTCCTCAAAAAGTCCCAGGCAGCCTCGTTGACCTCGAACACGAGCCGCTTGGACGGCGCGTACACCAACACTCGATTGTCGCCTCGCTTCTGACCGAGGAGGCGGCACAAAAACTGTTCGCGGCGACCCAACGATGGAGGTGTGACGGCAGTCGATCCAGGGAACGTCGCGGCGGCCATGGCGCTGTCCGTCTTCATAGCATCCAGAAACTTTACGTTGCCATCCAGACGAGCATCGGGAACCGGAACCTCCGATCCGTCTGTTGAGAACCTCAATATATATTATCACCCGGTCACACGTCGTGCTGCTCCGGCCAAAACGCCTGCCGACTACTGAACCACGGCCGATAGAGCTATGACGACGGCCTGCTGCTGCCGCGTGGCTTCCTCCTGGCGCTTCTCGTCGGCCGCGTTCTGGCGGGCAGCGATCTCGTCGAGGGCCCGCCGCTTCGCCTCCATCCGCACGTGGGAGTACCGCGAAAGCATGGCGCGAGAGACGTGCCCGGCGATGCTCATGATCACCTCATCGCCCGCGATTCGATCCTGACACATCCGAAGGCGAAATCGCCCACTTCGTCGCGGTCAATCCGGAGCAGGCCGTCGCCAGCCGCCGCGTGCACAACCTGGTCAAGTACCTAATTTGGTCCGTGCCGCAGTGCTTTGGCGGCGGCATGATCAAGGATTACCGCGACGCGGTCCGGAATGGCGCAGGAGACCGAGCGTGCCCGCTGGGAGGCAGTGCTGCGGAATCCCGGCGGGCGCAGTGAGCGCTCCGGCGTTACCGCGGCCCCAACTTCGCCTGCAAGTCCTGGAAGACGTTCTGCAGCACAACCGAATCGTAGCCCTGGAACGCCTCTTTCAGTCTGCCTTTGTTTATCTTGGCGAGATGGCCGGATGCTTGGATGCGGATCTTCTGCACCGTTGCTTGCTGGCCCGACGCCGCTGGTGGTACGTAGGTGAATTTGATGCTGACCTGCACGCTGTAGACCCAATCGCCCGTGAGGATGACGACGCCCGAGTTCTCTGTGGTGCGGATGTAACCGGACTCCTTGTCCATCGTGGCAATTGCAAAATTGCTTTCCAGGATGGCGTTGATTGCCGTTTGCCAGCATTTGTCGTATTGGCCCTGCAAGTCGTCCCGGATTGGGATTTCACGCCAAACCGCATCGCCAACCACGAAGCGCGATTTCACCGGATCGGGCAGACCCGCAAACAGAGGCGCGCTGAGTAGCGCACAAAGCGTTGCACAAAGTAGAGTACGCATCACGTGCCATTATCCCACTATCAGATGCGAAGGGGGGCTTTTCGTCGGCGGCGCGCTGGCGCGTGGCGATTTCGTCGAGGGCGCGCCGCTTCGCTTCCATCCGGGTATGGGAGTGGCGCGAAAGCATGGCGCGAGAGACGTGGCCAGTGATGCTCATGATCACCTCGTTCACACGCGGCCGACTCTACGCAAGTGGATTGCCGTTCTCTCCACGACACCACCTCAGTAGGCCGCCATTCGGCACACGCCTTTACCCCTGCACATCATTTCGCTGCTGGCTGCTAAACTGAAGCCCAAATGAACAGCGTCTTCTCAAATGGTCCGACGAAAGACTTTGTAATAAATCCATTCACCGAGCTAACGCACGAAACCGCCCAGCTCTGCATCGCAGCGCCGTATGTGACGGAGACCAGTCAGCTATTGAGTGCGGCAAAAAACGGGGTATCAGTTAAACTGTTGGTCGGCCTGAACGCCAGCACTACTCCCCAAGCACTTGCTGCAGTTTATGGAATACCAAACATCGCGATTCGATACCTGACACACCGATTCCACGCGAAAGTCTACATCTCCGATACTGCGGCGTTGGTGGGGTCGTCCAATCTGACGGACGGCGGCCTTCGGTCCAACCGCGAGGCGACGATTCGACTTGACCAACCGGATGACCTTGATGCCATCGTGGAGCTTCGCGCGTTGTTTTCCGAACTCTGGGAGTTTGCCCAGGTTCTGACTGCCGATAAGCTGAAGACATTTACCGAAACGTACAATCGGGTCAAGCAATCTGGTCCCGGCCCGGACGGGCTCATAGAAGCGGCCGTCGGCAGGGCGGAGCCTATCAACGTCAACGTCGGAAGCAAGACCAGGAAGTCAGAACGTATTTTTCTGGAACAGTTGCGCCGTCAGGTTTACGAACAATATCGTCCATCGTTCAACGAGGTGACGAAGCTTCTCGAAGAGAACCAGTTCCGTCGGCCCGAACTCGAAGATGTCGGTGCCGCAAACGAGACGAATAGGTTTCTGAATTGGGTGCGATTGACGTACGCCCCTGGGGAGGAAGCGTGGGAAACTGCGCCCAAGCGAACTCAAGACGAGCGTCGTGCCGAAATTCTCCGTCTCGGCCGCGAGTGGACCAAAACGGACCAAGACAAAATCCCTACAGATTACATAGATTGGCTTCGCCGAGTACAGGAGGTATTTGGAACGTCGACTGGGATTGACGCTGCTTCCAAGGAGCAACTGAGCGAAGGACTCCTGTCAACCCACGCCTTCAGCGAGCAAGCCAGATTTGTGAAAGGGGGAAGACCGAATCTGCCAGGTGCTTTCTGGAGTGCCAACAACGAGGATGTCACCAAGGCGAAGCGGGCACTGAAATACTTGGTTCATGGCGGTGGGGATTTCATCGAACGCCTGCATGATGTACTGTACGACGGATCAAGGAAGCTGGCGTACTTCGGTATGTTCTGTGCGCTCGAGTTGTACGGGACGATTAAACCTCAAGACTGCCCGCCGATGAACGGTCGCATGGCAAAAGCTCTTCGTTATCTTGGCTTTGATGTTCGTGGGGAATGATCTTCTCTGCTTCGATGCGTTTGGCGATTACTGAACCACCGCAGATTGAGAGACCGCCGCCGCCTGCTCCCGCCGCCCGGCTTCCTCCTGGCGCTTCTCGTCGGCGGCGCGCTGTCGCGCGGCGATCTCATCAAGGGCGCGCCGTTTCGCCTCCATGCGCACATGGGAGTAGCGCGAGAGCATGGCCCGCGAGACGTGCCCGGCGATGCTCATGATCACTTCGTCGCCCGCGCCCGACTCAGAGAGTTCCGTGACCAGCGTATGCCGGTTGTCGTGCCACCGTCCAACGACTTTCGCGTTCTTGCGCACCTTGATCCACGCCGTCTTTAGCGAGGTAACGGGGCGAGTGGGATCATTCGGCTGTGCCTGGCCGGCCGGGAAGACGTACCACTCCGGCTTGCACTCCTTGAAGCGCCGGATGTACCACGCGGCGTGCGCCTGTAGCGCGATCAGGACCGTCTCGTTCAGGGGGATCACGCGCCCCGTGCCGGCATCGGTCTTCGACTTGCCCACCGTGAGCTGCTTCTTATGTACGAGGTCGATCTGCTGCCACCGAAGCTCGCGCAGTTCCTTATCGCGCAGGCCGCAGTTTAGGTCGAGCACCAGGGCGGGGTACATGTTTTTGCTGCGCAGTTTGGCGGCTTCCGCCAGCATGCGCGCCTTTTCGTCGCTGCTGTAGGCTCGACCCGGCGATGGCGGGGTCGCGAGCTTCATCGCCTTCTCGCGGCGCAAACGCGCACGGATCAGGTCTCCCTGGTCTCCGCAGAGCCGTAACAGCAGCAGGACCTCGTCGTTGATGGTTTTCGGGCCGGCCTTCTCCGCGAGCCGATCCGTCTGGTAGCGTTTCACGACCGTCGGCGTGATCTCCACGACGAGCCTCTTGCCGAGGTGGTCCGTCACGTGTCCCAGAGCGTACTCCGCGAACGTCCCGGATTCGTGCTTCAATTTGTAGTCGGCGAGAAATTCATCTGCTGCCTGCTGAATCGTCTTCCGGCGCTGCTTGCGGGCTTCCTCCTCGATGACCTGGCCATAGCTCTTCTCCAAGCGCTCCCGCTGACGGCTTTCCTCCCTTACCGCCTCGTCCCTATCCGCCGTGCCGGTGGACCCACGGTGCCGCCGCCCGTCCAGGGTGAACTCGTAATGGTAGAACGCTCCGTTTTTGAAAACGCACATGTGGCGAAATTGCCTCGACCCCATGAGGGTCTTGGGTTGCGAAACAGTCAAGTCGAAGATCTGCGCGGCCGGCCAGATCCTCGCTGCGGTTGATGGCTCGGCTCTCCGGCGCCACCGCCGCCCGGCTGCGATTCCAGAAAGGCCGTAATGTCCCCGAACTTATATCTGATCGAGGTCCCGTTGATTCGCCGGAACGGACAGCCGATGTTCAGCCGCCGTTCCTTCTGCAGCACTTTCACGCTGCACCCGCGGATGGCGGCGTAGACGTGCTCATCGACCCACGCCCATGGAACCGCTGGAACCTGGGTTAAATCGATTGGCCGGGGAACGGCGCTCACATCGTCAGGCTGGCGGCGGTTTCGCATGGTCGTGTCTGTCCGACACCCACAACGATCTCCGCCTAGCGGTCGACGCGCTGTCCGGTGGGCTTCTGGATACTATATACGCAGAATGTGGCCAAAGTGTCCGGTCATCGCAGTTGGCTTGTTGAGGTGCGTGCTCTGAAAATCAAAGCCGGTTTCGGGAGCCGAGTCGCCGGCGGCATAAGGTGCAAATGGCAGCGCTTTGTTTGCCCCGGCAAAAGATTGAAACAATTCCGCAATTCAATGTTTTTTGGTAGTATGAATCGAGAGAGGCCCTTGTACCCTTGGATTGGGAAGGCTCGGGCCAGATCGGGCGTACCAACTCCGCGTCAGCTTCTCTTGCGAGGACGGCTGGGTTCGTATGCCAAGTCAATTCAGCCTTAGACTTTTTCAACTGCGGCCGCCGACGAAGCAGCCCAGCAGGGAATCCAGCCACGCCGATTCTCCGCCGGGACGCCGGTGCCCGTCGAGCTCAGCCACAGCACACAATTCCAGGCCCAAGGAGGAGCCTTTCCCAGGCTCCAAGGAGGTGTAATGTGTTCATCCCGAGTTGCTTCACGCACCCTGACATCTTGAGGACCATCGAGGTCGCCAGCCTTTTGGACCTCCTTCGGCCCCACGAGAAATACTTGGAGAGTCGCGGCTTTGCCTTTCCGGATTCCGCACCTGCGAAACCCGACTACTCAAAGCTCGCGCTCATCCTCGTCAACAGCGACGGCGATACTCCGCCCGATCTTCTGGAGGCACTGCACGTAATAGGCAACGTCGGCGTCCAAGAGCGCGTTGACCAACTCCTGGAGATCGCCCGTTTACATGGCGCAACAACAAGCGACCGGATTACCGCTATCGATCTCGCAATCCGAGTCTGGTTCAAGGCACCGCAGGAACTCGCGAAAATGGAGCGTGACGAGTTCCTACAGAAGGCATTCAAGTTCGAGTACTTCCCAGCGATGGGAGCCGTGTTAAGCGAGATTAAACCAGAAAAGAAGACCGACTTTTCCAATCTGGAGAAGCGTCTAGACGATTGGTTTCTTGAACACAAGCGGGGGATCGGCAGCGAAGTCCAGTGTGCCGAATCTGGAACCGAGTTGCGTTTTCTTGTGGACCACGGACTGACATGCAAGAGGGACCGAGATCGAAAAGGACGCCGATCCTCTCCTCTCTATTTCCGCCCGGAGAAGATGGACCTTGTGGTTCTCGATTTGGTCGAACATGAACTTCGCGTGCACGCGTCAACGGTTGGCGAGATTAAGTTGTATGTGACTGAGTTCGGCCGCCACCTTTTTAACGATTCCTACTATTTCGCGTTCAAAAAGAAGTACACCCTGGAGCCCCTCAGGAAGCGTGGGCGGAAGGCCCTCATCTGCAAAGGGATCAGGGGCATGAAGTCGGTATGCCTGCGGGAACTCGACTGGACCTGGGACAACGCCTTCGGACATGCTGTGAAGCACCGCGCGTCCGATTTGTTTTTAGCCCTTGCGGTGCAGAAGATGGAGATTCCTCCCGGCGCGATTCTGAAGAAGGCGGTCTTCGAGGTCGATCTTACCGACGTGGACAAGGCGCGGCGCTTCTCGATTTGGCCGCCGAAGACCACCACGTACGGCCGGGGCGAGGAGGCTGCACTGATAGAGCAATGGCTGCGAAAGCAGGGCTTCATCCTTCTGGGAAAGAAGACGATAGGTGACAAAGCTGACCCAGTTGTGGCAGGCACTTGAGCGCATACCCGGCCTCACGACGACAATACCGTACTGGAAGCGTTATTGCGGGCCCGACTACGCGGTGATTCGCCCCTTTCTTCACGCTACCGAATTCAGCGGAGGAACCTATCCATGTGGCAATGCGGATCGTGAAGGCTGCTTCCGCGAGATTGTTTACTGCGGCGGCAACAAGATCGTCGCCGTCTGCCGGCAGGAATGGGATCCTTGCGAAGAGGTTCTGCTGTGCAGCGACGACGCCGTTTTGTACGAACTCGATCTCCGGTCATTCACGGGTATGATCGCGGAGGCGCTCGGCTTTCGCTGGCAGCACGCGTTGGAAGACGAGCGCTGTCCGTGGTCGATTGGCCTTTTGCCAGACGGCCCCGGTAGTGATCAGACGGTGTTCCTGATAGTCGAAACTAGCCTTTCGAATTTCCTGAACTCTGTCTTGAAAGTCGTCGCGCGTTCCCAGTGCCGAAAGGTAATTCTCGCGCCGACGAATCGGCTCAAAGGCACTGATGTTCAGGCAGTGTTGGATCAACATCGGATTCCGCTCTATCCGCTCGAAGAATTCATCCTGGAACGGGAGGATGGGACGCTGGGTTCACCAAACTCCCTCGCCGAGCTCGTCTCGGGCAAGGTAAGAAGCAAGGCGACCGCCACGCTCGGAGTCTCTCAAGCGAATGGGCCCAGGGGGAGGGGTTTTGAGGCAAACGCCTCGGATCATCGCAAGGTCGCCGCCGCCGTTTTGCTGTTTGGGGAGCATTGGGCGGCGCAACTCCCGCAACTCTGCCGGGAACTTCACCAAGTAGGGGCGGACCTGCCGACGTACTGGAAGGAGAAAGAGTTCGTAGAAACGTGGGAGGAGATTGCGGGCGAGGTTGAGGGTGATGGAAAGTCCTCCGCTAGAGAAAAGGTCTTCAAATACATCAAATATCGCATCCGGTGGGTCCGTGAGCATCCACCGGACTTCCCGTAGCGAGAGTCTGGCGAGAGTCTGGCGGAAGCGTTTGGACGTCATGGCCGAATGACCGCCAACCGGTCCGAAGTTTTTTCTTCCGTTTTTCAAGCACTTACAACTCCCCACGTAGCCTGGGTCCGAAACACTTTCGCCACACTTTGCCACACCCTCAAAGTGAGACTAGAGGCGTTGCCCCGGTGTTCGATTGAAAGCGCAGGGAACGGCAAGTCGCAGAAGGCTTCCACCCTTCACCATGCTGGGCAACTCCTTGACTTGTGAAAAGGAGTGGCCACTTGAATCAGCCAGTCTCGAAAACTTCGCTCTCCGCAAAGCAGATTCGTCTCGTCGAGCTCTGCCAACAGCATCCCTTCTGCCGCCTTGGCGGGCTGCGCGTACATGGCGGTGAGCCAATATTTACGCCACCTCCGACGATCATTCAGAAGTTGCGGATGGGCGGCGACAACAGTCCCCGACCGGAATCCACGCTCCCGGACTTCTGGCTCAAGAGGCAGATGGTCGAACTCCTTGAGATCATCGAAGAACTTGGTGAGGGGGAGATCCGGAGCATAGAGATCGCCCACGGACTCCCCCTCACGGTCGAGATCGAACGTCAGCCGGCCCTCGATGGAGAGTGCTCAAATGCGTGACGCTGTTTTCGAGCGCGCCTACCCGCTAATGCTTCGCTCCGCGCAGGTTCGGTCGGCCGCTGCCGTGTTGAGCGGTGCCGTCCTCCTGGCTGATCGCGACGACCTGGAACAGGAGACCATCACCCGCGTCTGGCAGGCTCTCGCCAGATATGATCCTACCAGGGCCGGTCTGCGCACTTTCATCGAACTGGTTGTCCGCACCCAGTTCGCGTCGATGTTCCGGGCACACCCACGCGTTCTCAAACTCGAATACGTAGACAACCAGAATGTCGCCGGCGAGGGTGAGTTTCTAGAGATCGAACTTCGTGCAGACGTCAGACGCGTACTAGCCGATGTATCCTCGTTCGACCGGTCCGTAGCGTTTGCTCTGACAGAATACTCCGCGGTAGACACGAGCCGCTGTTTGGGTGTTTCCCGCGCGACCGTCTATCGTGCCATCGGACGGCTCCGGGAAGCGCTTACGAAGGCTGGCTTGTCCCCGCAAAGGCGTGAATATGGCTGCAATACATAACAGTCAGCCACCGGTGAATGAAGGAACCGGAACTGCACTCACGGATGGGGACTACACCGACTTGGCGCGGCGTTGGATTGACAGCGAACTCGCCGCCGCAGCCAAAATCCGGCGCGTCGATTCAAACACCGGACGTTCCCTCGTGGGTCGACGGGATCATGCTTCTTACGAGGGGCTGGCGATCCCATACTCCCTACCGGGCGAATCCCATGTCCGCGAGTGGCGGCTGCGTCGCGATCACCCCGACATGGAGTACAAAGACGGCAAACCGAGGGAGCGCGGGAAGTACTTATCGCCGCCTGGCCGAAAGAACATGATCTATTTCGTTCCGGGCCTTTCGCCAGAACTGCTGAAGGACGTGGCCACACCGGTGATCATAACCGAGGGCGAATTCAAAACGCTGGCGCTCTGGCGCCTCGCCAACCACGAGGTGACGGCCCCACGATTCTTGCCGCTCGGATTGCCGGGCGTTTGGAACTGGCGCGGCACGGTCGGCAAGACCACTGGACCGAACGGCGACCGGCGCGACGTCAAGGGCGTGATCCCCGACCTCGACCTCGTTGTTTGGGAAGGCCGCCGCGTGATCATCGCTTTCGACGCGGATGCGGACCAGAACGAGCAGGTTGAGATTGCCCGAAACCTCTTAGCGCGCGAGTTGCGGATGCGGGGCGCGGAAGTTGCGGTGGTGACCTGGGACATCGCGCAGGGCAAGGGCATCGACGATCTATTGGCCAGCGTCGGCCCGGATAAAGTGCTGGAGATCATTGAAGGCGCCGATTTCGAGAAACAAAAAGCCGACGATGACATCGCCGTTTACCAGATCGCCGAGGCGATCACTGGTCGGCACCGATTCGCGCAGGACGCCGGTGGCCGACTGTACACCTTCCGCGTTGGCAGCTACCACCAAGACGGCGCTTCGTTGGTCCGCCAGCAGGTGAAGCAGCTTCTGGAGCGCATGCGGCTATCCTCAAAGTGGACCAGCCACAAGGCCGAGGAAGTCGTGAAGTACATCGAAATCGATTCGCCCCTGCTATGGGAGCGACCCAAGCGTGATGCCGTCAACGTACTGAACGGCCTGTTGGACGTCACCACCCGGAAGCTTTCGCCACACTCGCCCGATTTCCTATCGCCGGTGCAGTTGCCTGTGAAGTTCGATCCGCATGCTCGGTGTCCAATGTGGGACAAGTTCATCAGCGAGGTGTTCCCCGGTGATTCGGAGGCCATCGCCTGGGAGATCCCGGCTTGGCTCATGACGCCAGACACTTCAATCCAGAAAGCGATACTTCTGATGGGGGACGGTGCCAACGGGAAATCCACGTATTTGCGCGCCGTGCTGGCATTTATCGGAAAGCACAACACCGCCGCCGTCAGCCTTCACAAACTGGAGAATGATCGGTTCTCGGCCGCGCGTCTCATCGGCAGGCTGGCGAACATCTGTCCGGACCTTCCCGGCACCGACCTCACCAGCACGTCGGTATTCAAAGCGATCACGGGCGGCGACCCCCTAATGGCCGAGTACAAGTTCAAAGATTCGTTCGACTTCGTTCCGTACGCGCGCCTGGTCTTTTCCGCCAACCATCCACCCAAAAGCCAGGACGCCTCGCCGGCGTTCTTCCGCCGTTGGATCGTCGTACCGTTCGAACGTACGTTTGCGGATAAGGCGCCCGACACAATTCCCGGCGACAAGCTTGATGCCATCCTTTCTGATCCCGTGGAATTGAGCGGTGTGCTCAACAAGGCGCTGGAGGCGCTCGTCGTTATCCGAACGCGCGGATTGAGCGAGAGCGACTCGACTAACCGCGCGACCGACGAATTCCGGCAGGCAACCGATCCGCTTGCCGTCTGGCTGGACCGCAAAACCACCCTCCACCCCGATGCCGTGACGCCGCAGGATCAACTCCACCGCGAGTACTGCCGCAACTGCGCTGACGTCGGCCGCCCCACCATCAGCAAGACTGCCTTCGGGCGCGCGATGAAGAAGCTCCGGCCCAGCGTCGCAGATTACCAGAGAACCGTAAATGGCGTGTTTGCTTGGTGCTACATCGGCATCTCCCTCCTCGCCGGCGACGGCGAGTGAACCCAGGCAGGCTTCACACGGTTCACGCGGTTCACGCAGTTCCCCCTATCTTGTTTCTAACGCGCGAGGGTGGGATTAAAGGGTTGTAATAATCCGGAAACAAGTAAGGAGCAACCGCGTGAACCGCGTGAACTGAGTGAAGCGTGCAACGTCCATTCGCGTGATGCCGTGAGACAGAATCGGCTTCGCGTGCGTATATAGTATTCGAAGCCGTTCTACAGGCCAGCGCAAAGCGCACCCTCCGAAGGCCGACCCAAACGAGAGACGGGACTCTCATAAAACTCCTTCCCTTCCGTGCCGTACCCGAAGTGTGCCCAGATGCAGCGCGAAATCCAAATCCCCTACTATGCGCCCGATGGAACCTCGCTCGGCTTTCGCTCACTCGAAGCCGCAAGGCGTTTGATCGAAGGCGGGTACGTGAAGCCGTCATATGGGCGCAAACGACATTTGAGAGCGATCTGGTTGCGGCAGGAAGACGGAAGCAGC
>PLMF01000185.1:415-11901 GCA_003142355.1 Bryobacterales bacterium | reverse complement strand
CCAACTTTCCGTGACCGGCGTTTACCAGGAGTAATCCACGAGGCCTAGTCCAGCCGCTCACTTCAACGCGTTTCCTATTCCAACGCTGCGGAGGCACCTACGGATGGGATTTTGTGCTACAACGAATAGCGTCAGCACCAACATAAGAGAGGTTAACTAGTGCCGTTGCCACATCAGCGGTTTTCAGACCGGTTTGGAGGGCGTCCCACACCAGAACCGGTCAAGCCTGACGAAGTGACTGACTCCGCCAAGGTAGGTCTTAACCAACTGGTCTCGGAACTGCGCGACACCGCACTTCCTAGTCTCACAAAGATGTGGATAGCGACGAACGAGGAACTCCGCAGAATCGCTCCAGAAGGCGGCGTTTCTATTGGAATGTTTCGGTCTTTGATCCTTGAAGCCCAATGGTGGGAGTTTTACGAGGTTTGTGAAGCTCTCGTAAAGGTCGCGAAGGATCAGTCCGAGGTTATCAGTCGAATCGAGGCTCTCTTCGCTGCGGAAAATTTCGCTTACGCCATGACCGATACCGGCATCACTTGGCGCTATTCGAGTCCAGCGAAGCAGACCGTCGAAGAAGCTGAGCGACTGTTGGTGGAAACTCCCGAACTAGTTGCTCCCGCGAGACAGTGGCGAAAGGCTCAAGAACACCTTTCGAAACGACCACCGGACCACGAGAACTGTGTCAAGGACGCTGTCGGCGCGCTTGAGGGCGTCGCTCGAATCTTGACGGGTAAGACGGGTCAGACGCTTTCGAAAATCCTACCAGACCTCGCGGGGAGGGTCGGAATGCACAAGACCTTGGAGACTGCTATCGACAAACTCTACGCGTATCGCGGCGACGAACAGGGGGTCGCTCACGGCGCGACAAACGCAGAGCTTGCTAACCTTGCCGCGGAAGCGGAGATGGTTCTGTATTGGACCGCGGGCGCGATAGTCTACTTCGCCAAGAAGAGAGGACGATGAACGAGCGCGCACCACAATTTCGAGACATGAAGAACGACGAAGACACCCTCATCGTTTTCGTCATCAGACTTGTTCAACTATGTCAGAACCGATATCGGTGGAGTTCGCCGGTCAACACAACCAATATCGAGCTTGAAGAAGGGAAGGCGGTCTCGCATAATAGCTAACGAGAGGATTCGAATCTGGTATGACCGCCATCGAGCAGATCCAGGACTTCTTGGGCCAGAAGCGCTTCGCCATCGTAGGCGTTTCGCGCCGGCCAAAGGATTTCTCAAGAGCGGTGTTTCGCGAGTTCCGCGAGAGAGGCTATGATGCCGTGCCGGTGAATCCGGAAGCGCGCGAGATGGACGGGCAGCCGTGCTTTGCCCGCCTGCAAGAGGTCGAACCTCCGGTCGGCGGCGCTCTGCTCATGACGCCGCCGGCGCTCACGGACAAGGTGGTTCGGGACTGCGCCGAGGCGGGCGTCAAGCGGGTATGGATGTACCGCGCCACCGGCAGGGGAGCCGTGAGCGCCGATGCCGTGAAGTTCTGCGAAGCGAACGGCATCTCGGTTATCGCCGGCGAGTGCCCGATGATGTTTCTGCCCGGCGGGGCGTGGTTCCATCGTCTTCACGGATGGGTGAAGAAGATCACCGGCTCCTACCCCCGTTGATCTCGGCGCTCCTCTCTGGTTCGGCTGCGCTCGACCATCGGTAATCTTCTGCGCGTGGCGCCAGCCCTGCTTGTACCGGGTTGTTCTCGATATAGAAGGCAATTCGGCGCCATTCGCTCTGATCTCTTACCCAGTGGTCGTAGGACTCTGCTTGCCAGAACGTCTCTCCCGTGCGGCCCAAGATCAGATTCGCCTGCCGCGCCGTCGCCCCCTTCACGGATTGCAGCAGGCGCGATGGGGAGACCTTCGGCAATAGCAACACGTGAACATGGTTGGCCATGATCGCATAAGCGCCCAGATCATAATGACCCAGCAGCACGCCACGCCGGAGCGATGCGACCAGCAGGCGCGCAATTGGCTCATGAGCCAGATACATCGGTCCGCCGCGTGCTGTGTCCAGATACCGATCCATGCAGAGGAAAGCCGATCCCGACGAGAGCTTGCCGGGAGGAGGATACAGGGCCTGTGGGAGCCTGCCGTGAAGATGCCACGTCACGAAAAGCCACTTTCCTTCCGGATGGCGGTGAGGAAGACGCCGGCGGAACTCTGGCATGTGGATTAGTGGTTGCGGGTAGGGGGAATTCTCAGCGTTGCGGAGCGCCGAGACGAGTCTCGGCGCGGCAGGCATGAGTGCCTGCGCCACATCCAGTTTGGTGGCGGCGGGGAGACTCGAACTCCCGACCTACGGATTATGAGACCGTCGCTCTAACCGACTGAGCTACACCGCCATCTCGATTCAAGTTTAGCAGACACGTTCCAACAGTCAAAAACCACAGGGTTTACCCGATTGAATTTGTGGAAAACCTTGACTTCTATGATAGTTCTGTGTGAGGGTTCCGCAACATCCGCTCGCGATTGTGGTTTAGCCGGCTAAGCCATTTCCCAACAGTTATTTACGGATAATTGCCGCGATGTGGTTCAAGCGTTCTAAGTGCCTTTTTTACGGCACTTTAGGGGCACTTCCGGCGATTTTTCGCACAGTCTTTTCCACAGTGGCGAGCCGGCGCTGCAAGGATTCCGGGATCTCGGCCTCGATCTCGCAATACTCGCCGTCGTAACGGGTCTCGAGCACCTGGCCGAACTCGTGCAGCAGAGCCATGGAGGCGCCGTCTCCGGCGGAAAGTCGAAAAGTGGCGCGCACAATCGGATCGAGGGGGAGGGCCTCGTCAATGGCGGCCAGCAGGCGGTCCATGCCGGCGCCGGTGAGGGCGGAAATGGCCACGCCGCGCGTGCTCGAGTGGTGGCCCGCTTCGCCGGGCAGCCGGTCCATCTTGTTCATGATGAGGATCTGCGGAATCTCCGCCGCTCCGATCTCGGCGAGCACTTTGAGCACGTGCGTGATGTGCTCGGCGGAGGAGGGGGAGGAGGCGTCCACGACGTGCAGTATGAGCGCCGCTTCGGTCACCTCCTCGAGAGTGGCGCGAAATGCCTTGACGAGGGTGGTGGGCAGATTGCGGATGAACCCCACCGTGTCGCTCACCAGCACGCGGCGGCGCGAGGGGAGGATCAGCGGCCGCACGGTGGGATCGAGGGTGGCGAACAGGCGCGCATCCACCGCCACGCCGGCCTGGGTGAGCCGGTTGAACAGGGTCGACTTGCCGGCGTTGGTGTAGCCGGCCAGCGCCAGGGTCGCCAGCGGAACGGCGGTGCGTCTCCGGCGGTGCAGCGCGCGGCCGGCCCGCACTCCCTCGAGCGCGTCCGCAATCTTCTTGATGCGGCGCGCGATCCGGCGGCGGTCGGTTTCGAGCTGGGTTTCGCCGGGTCCGCGCGTGCCGATTCCGCCGCCCAGACGCGACATCTCCACGCCGTGGCCGGAGAGGCGCGGCAGCAGGTAATTCAACTGCGCAAGCTCGACCTGGAGGCGGCCCTCGCGCGTTCGCGCACGCGATGCAAAGATGTCGAGAATGAGCTGGGTCCGGTCGATGACCTTGGCGTCTATAGCCTTTTCGAGGTTGCGCTGCTGGGTGGGGGAGAGGTCGTGGTCGAAGATCACCACATCGGCGCCGCTGGATTTGACGGCGGCCGCGATCTCTTCCACTTTGCCATGGCCGATGAGGGTGGCGGCGTCCGGAGCCGGGCGCGTTTGAAACACTTTTTCGGCAATCCGGGCGCCGGCGCTGGCGGCCAGTTCGGCCAGTTCCTCGAGGGATTCTTCCGCCGGAACGGCTCTATTCAGGCCGCGGGGGCCGCGCGTCTTCCACTCCAGGCCGACTAGAATCGCCCGCTCTCGAACGGGGTTGCGGAGTGGCGTGTTCTAAACCTCCGAAGAGTCGGCGTGGACCGCCGCCACCGGCGCAATTCCGCCGACAGCGCTTTGGCCCGTCACCAGCGAGTTGCCGGCGTAGGGATGCGCAGTCCTCTGCGTGACCACCGTCGAAATGGCATGCTTGAAGATCAGTTGCTCCTGATTGTTGGTCTCCAGCACCACGGAGTACTTATCGAAACTCTTGATCCGGCCGGAGAGCTTGACGCCGCTCATCAGGTAAATCGTGAGAACAATCTTATCCTTGCGGGCGTTGTTTAAGAAACTGTCTTGAATGTTCTGCGCCGGTTTTTCCATGCCAATCCCCCAAGCCCCTTTCGGGAAAGTAAAACAAGTGAAGCAAACGGCAAAATCATTGTACCCCGATTCAGCTTGGCGGGGGGGACGGCTTGGCGGCCGCGAGGAATCAATGCGCCAGGGATCGAGCGCGTCCCGACGAGTCGGGGGTGCCCCCTGGGCCCGGCAGACTAAGAGTCTGCGCCACATCGGCTTCATCGATCGGCTTGCTGGTATTCGTCTACGACCTCGCCGTCGGCGATGCGGGCGGCGATGCGCTCCTGGCACGTCACGCAGTAGCGGGCCCACGGCACCGCCTCCAACCGCTTGGCCGAAATCGGCTCGTCGCACTCCATGCAGATTCCGTAGTGGTCGTGATCGATGCGGTGCAGTGCGTCGGAAACCTCGCGCAACAGCTTCATATCGATCGTATTGCGGTTCAAGAAAATCCATTCCTCGTGATGCTGCTGGCTGAGGTCTCCCTCGTCGGAGGGAACATCCAGGCGGGCCACCACCTGGGCCGCCTTCTGGGCGGACATACTGCGACGGACTTCCTCGGCTTTCGCTTCCAGCACCTTGCGATATCTGGCAAGATTGGGCTTCTGTCCGTTTTTGTTGACCGTTTTCATGTTTTTTACAAATACCGATCGCAGTCGACCAACAGCATAAGACGCACATTCACAGCCAAAAGTTTCCTACTTTGGAGGGGGTCGATACGGCGCGGAATGGTAGAGTATAGCTGGCGAAGGGCAGGAAAGTCAAACGCGCGCGCAATTTTACAAATCCTTACAAGGGCCTGGCGACAGTATCTTTCGGCCAGGACTCGCGAATCTGCGCTGCTATTTGGATTTCCGGAGAGCCTCGACGAGCGCCGGCACCACCTGGAAGAGATCGCCCACAATGCCGTAATCCGCCACTTCGAAGATAGGGGCGTCCGGGTCTCTATTGATGGCAACTATGGTGCGCGATGCCTTCATGCCCACCAGGTGCTGGATGGCGCCGGAGATTCCAATGGCGACGTACATTTTGGGGGCGACGGTCTGCCCCGAACTGCCGATCTGCCGCTCGATGGGGAGCCAGCCGGCGTCGCAAATGGGGCGCGACGCCCCGAGTTCGGCGCCCAGCGCCTCCACCAGCTTCTCAATCAGTGGGATGTTGGCGGCTTCCTGGATGCCGCGACCCACGGACACGATGATGTCCGCCGCGCCCAGGTTCGCCGACTGCCGAGATTCGCGGAAAAGCTCGAGCGGCCGGGTGCGGATGTCGCTGGGGGAAATGCGGGGCGCGAACTTCTCCACGGCCGCGGCGGGGTGCGGGACGCGCTTCTGGTCGGGGGAGTATGCGCCCGCCTGCAAAGACGCGAAGTGCGGCGCGTCTCCGGCAAAGCGCGCGTCCACGTTCACCTTGCCCTGAAAAAGCTGCCGCGCCAGAACCAACTGCCCGTGGTCGATACGGTGCGAGATGGCGCCGCTCAGCGCCACCTTGCCCAGCGAGGCCGCCAGCTTGGGCAGGAAATCGCGAACCTGGTAGGTGTGCGGGAAAAGCACGATCGACGGCTTCGCCAGCTCCACGAGCTGCCGCAGCGCGATGGTGTAGGCATCCGGCGTGTAGTCCTGGAGCAGCGGGTGCTCCACGGCGTAGACTTTCTCGAGATGCCGCGGGGCCAGCTCCGCGGCGAGGTGGCCGATGGACTGCCCCAGCACCGCGGCGCTGGCGGTAGTGTCCAGTTCTCCCGCGAACTGGCGGGCGGCGGCAAGGGTCTCGAAAGACATGCGGTTCCAGGCGCCGCCCCGCTGCTCCGTCACGGCCAGGATGCTCATATGACGCGCGCCTCGAATCTGAGCTTTTCCACCAGTTGGGCAGCCGCCTCGTGGGGATTGCCTGCGAAGAGTTGCGCGCGCCTGGTGTGGTGGGGAAGGTAGAGCCGATCGACGGTGACGCTGGCCGCCAGTGGCGCAACCCCCAGATCGGCCGCGGTGACGCGCCGGACCTCCTTGGTCTTGGCCTTCTTGATCCCCATCAGCGTGGCGTAGCGCAGCTTGCCGATACCGGATTGAATGGCGAGCAGAGCGGGCAGTGGCATCTCCACGTGCTGGAACCAGCCGTCCTCGAGCTCGCGCTTCACGCGGATACCGCCGTCCCGTTTTTCTACGTGCATGACGAGGGTGGCGTGCGGCAGGCCAAGCAGCTCGGCCAGGATCGCGCCCGTCTGGCCGTACCCCAAATCGTCGGATTGCAGGCCGGTGAGGATCAGGTCGGGAGCCTCGCAGCGGAGCGCCGCCGCCAACAAGCGCGCGGTGGCCAGGGGATCGAGCGCCGCCGGGTCTTCGTGCTGGATGTGAATGGCGCGGTCCGCGCCCTTGGCCAGCGCCTCGCGGATGGTCTGCGCCACGCGCGCCGGACCGGCGCACAGCGCCACCACCTCGCCGCCGTGCGCCTCCTTGAGTTGAAGCCCGGCATCGAGAGCGTAGGCATCCGGCTCATTGATTTCGAAGGAGAGGTCCGCCTCGTCGATCCACTTTCCGGAGGAGGCGATCGACCAGTGCGAATCGCGCGCCGGAACCTGCTTGATGGCAACGACGATGTTCATGATGGACGGCAAACGAACAACCCCAAGACCGCTCCCTAACGGTCGCGGCTCGGAATGGGACGGTCGCGGCTCGGAATGGGGATCACGGAGTGTACCTCTTGAAAATCAGGCAGCCGTTGGTGCCCCCGAACCCGAAGCTGTTGGAAAGGGCGTACTCGATCTTCATGGGCCGCGCCTGGTTGGGCACGTAGTCCAGATCGCACAGCGGATCGGGGTTTTCGTAGTTGATGGTCGGCGGCGCGATCTGGTCGCGGATGGCGAGCACGGTGATGCCGGCTTCGATGCCTCCGGAGCCGCCCAGCAGGTGCCCGGTCATGGACTTGGTGGAACTCACCGCCAGCTTGTAGGCATGCTCGCCAAAGGCGCGCTTGATGGCCACCGTCTCGGCGCGGTCGCCCACTTCGGTGGACGTGCCGTGGGCGTTGATGTAATCCACCTGGGTGGGCGCAATGCCGGCGTCGCGGAGCGAGCTCCGCATGACGCGGAAGGCCCCACCGCCGTCCTCCGGCGGGGCGGTGACGTGGTAGGCATCGCCGCTCATGCCGTAGCCCACAATCTCGGCCAGGATGGGTGCGCCGCGCCGGCGGGCGCCCTCGAGATCCTCGAGCACCAGGATTCCGGCGCCTTCTCCCACCACGAACCCGTCGCGATCGCGGTCCCAGGGGCGCGAGGCGCGCTCCGGCTCGCCGTTCCTGGTGGAAAGCGCGCGCATGGCCGCGAAACCGCCGATCCCCATGGGCGTGATGCACGCTTCCGTGCCGCCGCAGATCATCGCTTCGGCATCGCCGCGGGCGATGATGCGGAACGAATCGCCGATGGAATGCGCGCTGGTGGTGCAAGCCGTGGCAGTGGCCGAATTCGGACCCTGGGCGCCGGAGCGCATGGAGACCTGGCCGGAAGCCAGGTTGACAATCATGGCCGGAATGAAGAACGGGGAAATGCGGCGGGGGCCGTGCTCGAGCAGCGTCTGGTGCTCACGCTCCATGATCTCGAACCCGCCGATCCCGCTGCCGATGTAAACCCCCACGCGTTCGGCGTTCTCCGGGGTGATCTGCAATTCGGAACTTTTCAGCGCCCAATCCGCCGCCGGGATGGCGAACTGAATGAATCGCCCCATCTTCTTGATTTCTTTTTTTTCGATGTAGCTGGCGGGGTCGAAGCCCTTCACTTCTCCGGCAATCTGGCAGGAAAAAGCCGACGGGTCGAACTGGGTGATGCGCCCGACTCCGGATTTCCCGGCGCGGATCGCCTCCCAGGTCGCTTCCGTCCCCAATCCCAGCGGCGTCAGCAATCCAACGCCGGTCACTACCACTCTTCGCGACAAAACCAGTCTCCCTGGTGAGAAAAACGGCTACGACTTCTTGGCAGTCTTGTTCTCGATGTACTCGATGGCGTCNNGCGCCCAGGTCGTCAACGAACGACGCGTTGTTATCCACCTGGCTCTCATCTACGCCCAGTTGCTCGACAATAATCTGCTTCACCTTCTGCTCAACTGCCATGCTTCCTCCAGGAATATGTGCGAACGCGTTGATTTTAGCGAGCTTGCGGAGTTTCCGCAAGTGAAACTCCATTCTGGCACGAAAACGGGCGGAATGGGGCCGGCGCTACTGGCCGAAAAGCACCATGCACGGTGGAATCCGGCCAGCAACCGCGGCGGACGCGCCCATATTCTTCAACAACTTGCCTCCGTTCCAGGTTTGGCGAACCAAGTGCACGTAAGGAAGCCGGGAACAATACGAGGCACCCATATGACACGAATTCGCTCGTTGACTTTGGCTCTTCTGGCCACCACTGGCATCATGTTCGCGCAGAGTGGATGGCGCAGCTTCGGCGGTTCACCGCCCGCCTCGGCCGCCCAGCAGGCGACGGCCGCGGAAGCGCAGGATCCCACGCAACCAGTGGACCGCTCCGATTCGCAGGTCCCGAATCCCGCTCCGAATTCGCCCCGCATCCCGCCGCGTTACGGGCTACCCCCGCAACTGACCATCAGGCCCGGCACCTTCGTGACGGTGCGGGTGGACCAGATGCTGTCATCCAACCGCAACCAGCCAGGCGACGTCTTCTCGGCCACCCTGATGCAGCCCCTGGTGGTGGATGGCGTGGTGGTGGCGCAGCGCGGGCAGACGGTTATGGGCCGCGTGGCCGAGGCGCAGAAATCCAAAGCCGGCCGCGATTCGCGGCTGGGGCTCGAGCTGACCGGCCTGACCCTGGTGGATGGCACGCAGGCGACGGTGCGCTCGCAGTTGGTTGCGCGGCGGGGTCCCACCACGCCGGGCGGGCAGGAACTGGGCGCGGTGGCCACCACGACCGCCGTGGGCGCTAGCGTCGGGGCTATGGCCGACTGGGGCAGAGGAGCCGCCATTGGCGCCGGCGCCGGCGCCGCCGCGGGAATCATCGGGGTTCTGCTGACGCACAATCACCCCAGCGTCGTCTATCCGGAAACCGCGCTGACGTTTCGCATCGAGACGCCGGTGATCGTCAACACCATGCGCGCGCCGCAGGCATTCCGCTACGTGGACCCGAACGATTACCAGCGCCCGGCTGAGGCGCGCACCATACCGGTGCGGCGGCCGGTTCCCTATTATGGTCCGGGCTACTATCCGTATTACCCGTATCCCTATTGGGGTCCGTATTACGGCTACGGCATGGGGATCGGTTTCGGCCGCGGCTGGGGCTACGGGCGCCGCTGGTAGCGCGGGACGCGGCGAGCTTCGCTCGGCCGCGGGCAGGCGGCACCGCCTGCCCCACCATGGTTAGTTAGGAACGCGCTCGACCACCATCAAGGTGAACGATCCGGGCAGCACCGGTGGCCGGCCCCTGCCACCCGCCGGCGGCGGTCCAAATTTCGCGGAGACAATGAACACGCGGTGATTGGTCGGGTCGAGGCCCATATTGCGGGAACCTTGCGGCGTCGTGACGGTCTGGGCAACGTGGTATTGGTCCGGCGAGTCCTGGTGAATCACGGTGAGCGTGCCGTCGGCATTCGAGGCAAACGCGTCGCCTGAGGCCGCATCGTACCCGGCGCCGTCGACGCCGGTCCCGATGGGGACCGTGGCAACTACCTTGCCGGCCTGATAGTCGGAGATGGCCATCAGGCCGCTGCGGCATCCGCTGAACAGCCGATGGTGGGCGGTGTCGAGGGCCATGGAGACCGGCTGTTTGCAGGGGGCAGTGGGCCAGCGCCGCGCCACGGTGGCCGTCTTGGCGTCGATCTCAACCACCTCGCTCGAGTCGGTGAGATTTCCGTACACCTTGCCGTCACCGGCCGACGCGCCGTATTCCGGTTTGCCGCCGAGTGGAATGTTGGCGATCAGCTTCCCCGCCGGGTCGATCACGGTTGAGGAATGCGCGTCGCCATTGAATGTGAATACGCGGTTGGATGCGCTGTCGTAAATGATGGCGTCGGCATCCTCGGCGGCGGGGATCCGGCCCAGCGTCTTGAAGGTCTGCAAATCGAACATCACCACGGACTGGTCGTTACCCGAGGTTGCGAACCCATGGCCCGAGGCTTCGGCCACCGCCGTTCCGTGCGCGCCCTGAATGCCGGTGACTTCGCCGAGCAGCGTGCCGCGGTCTTGGTCGACCACCATCACGCGGTTCTCGCGGGCGATAAACAGGCGGTGATGGGGTGGATCGGGCACCACGTAGTCCCAGCGGCCCTCCCCGCCCAGCGTGTAGGTTTGTGTGACGCGGTAAGACGACGATGACTGGGCGAGGAGTGCCGCCACCCCAGCCAGTGTGAGAACGAGCGCGATGTTGCGCATGATGCTCCTTTCTGCCTGAGTATATCCCAGCGCCCGGGTTTATAATCACCGCATGCCACTCCACCGTTCCCTCTCCCTTTGTCTCCTCCTCGCCCTGGTTCCGCTCGCGGCCCAGGCGCAGGCGCCCGCCGCCATGCTGCTGAAGCCGGCGCGCGTGTTCGACGGTGAGACCATGCATCAGGGCTGGGTTGTGCGGGTGGCCGGTGATCGCATCCAAGCCGCCGGGCCGTCAGCCGGCGTCGATGCCGCCGGCGCCAAGGTGGTCGAGTTGCCGGGCGCCACCTTGATGCCGGGCCTGGTCGAGGGCCATTCCCACATCCTCCTGCATGCCTACAACGAGACCGTCTGGAACGACCAGGTGGCGCATGAGGGCCTCGCTCTGCGCGCCGCGCGCGCCGTCAACCACCTGCGCGCCACGCTCATGGCCGGCTTCACCACCATGCGCGACCTGGGCACCGAGGGCGCCGGCTACGCCGATGTCGAGCTCAAGCAAGCCGTGAACCAGGGCATCGTTCCGGGTCCGCGCGTGCTCGCCGCGACGCGCGCCATCGTCGCCACCGGCAGCTACGCCCCCAAGGGATTCGCGCTCGAATGGCGCGTCCCGCAGGGCGCCGAAGAAGCCGACGGCGTCGATAGCCTCACGCGCGTGGTGCGCGACCAGATCGGCCACGGCGCCGATTGGATCAAGCTCTACGGCGACTACCGCTGGGGCCCGCTTCCGGGCGCGCACGCCACCTTCTCGCTGGAGGAGATGAAGCTGGCCGTCGCGACCGCCCGGGACGCCGGCGTGCCCGTAGCCGTCCACGCAGGCTCGCCCGAAGGGATGCGCCGCGCCACGCTCGCCGGAGCCGAAACCATCGAGCACGGGGACGGCGGCACGCCGGAAATCTTCAAGCTCATGGTGGAGCGGCACGTGGCCCTCTGCCCCACGCTCGCCGCCGCCGACGCCACCGCCCAGTACGCCGGATGGAAGAAGGG
>PLMF01000185.1:0-354 GCA_003142355.1 Bryobacterales bacterium | reverse complement strand
GGCATGTTCGCGGATCTGATTGCGGTCGATGGCGACCCCGCCGCCGACATTTCGGCCCTGCGCCGCGTGAAGTTCGTCATGAAAGCCGGAACGGTTTACAAGCCGTAGCGCGCAGTTTTGTAGCGAGTACAGGGCAAGCTAAAGCATGCCCCACGGTTACAATGAAGGTGCGCATGAGGGTCTGGAACCGGGCACGGCTTCTGTGGGGCTACCTCGCGCGCCGGGCGAGGCTCGGGGCGCTGCCCGTCGAGTACATTGTCGAGACCACCGCCAAGTGCAATCTCTACTGCCCCATGTGCCCGCGTGAAACCCATCCGCAACCCAAAGCCACTATGACGGACGAGGTCTTCGAAC
>PLMF01000105.1 GCA_003142355.1 Bryobacterales bacterium | reverse complement strand
GTGGTGCGCGACCACGGAGCGGCGATAGCGGCCAAAGTCGATGCGGCAACACCGGGAAGCTACGAATTCATCGAAATGCCGCTGCCGCCGAAGCGCCGTAAGGACCGCGGTTGAAGGCGGGACTATGCGTGGCGGTCCAGACGCGGGGATCCGTGGCGAATGTCAGTGAGAAGCGAATGAGTAAAAAGTATCGAAGCGATGCGATGGCGGCCATCCATGAGACCATGGGGGCCTTGCACGATGTCGGGGCCATCGACAAACAGACGATGCGGCGTTTCGGTGATGCCTGCCTTACGCCGATCCGGCCATTGAAGGCTGAAGAGATCAAGGCGATCCGGGAGAGAGAACACGTCAGCCAAACCGTTTTTGCCAACTACCTGAACGTCACCAGTGGCCTGGTCAGCAAGTGGGAGCGCGGCGAAAAGCGGCCTTCCGGGGCCTCGCTCAAGCTGCTATCGCTGGTCGAGAAGAATGGGCTTGCCACGGTTGCATAGAGGTATGACACCCTGCGAGAGCGGGGCGTCCGCGTTGACGGCATACGCCAAAATGTTCGCGTCGAGTACTCCCGGTTCAACGACCATCGGCGTAGATGTCTCGCCGGTGGAAGGCGCCCATCGCCCCGAGATGTAGAATTGGCAGTTCAAGGGCGGGGACGGTGCTGGCGGGGGCTGTAGGTGTGCGGCGCTTCGTGTCCGAACACGAGGTGCGCACCTTCGTCGAGGTGGAGTGGCATCCGCAACTTGAAAACAGCGAACTTCTCAAGGCGGCGGAAGCGTCGGGACTCGACGTGAAGATGGGCCTCTTACGCCCCTGCCGGGGCTGGCAGGATTCGGACCGCAGCCCAGCGCTTGCGCGCTGGGCTACTTTCTAGTGCCCCTGCGGGGCTGACGGGCGGCGGATTATACTGACAGTTTCATGAGTCATTACCTGGCCTTCGATTTGGGCGCCGAGAGCGGGCGTGCTCTGCTGGGCAGCCTTTCCGACGGAAAACTGGCGGTCGAGGAACTGCATCGCTTTCCCAATACGCCGGTGCGCGTGCTGGGGGCGTTGTATTGGGACACGCTGCGGCTGTGGCACGAGATCCAGCACGGCATCGGGGTGGCGGTGCGGGAGCGCAAGCTCGAGCTCGACGGCATCGGCATCGACACCTGGGGCGTGGATTACGGGTTGCTGGGCGCGGACGGCATGCTGATCGACAACCCGCGCCACTACCGCGATTCGCGCACCAACGGGATGATGGAGAAACTGTTTGAAACCGTGCCGCGCGAGCAGGTGTTCGGGTATACCGGCATCCAGTTCATGCAGTTGAATACGCTGTACCAGTGGTACGCGCAGAAACTGGCGGGCTCGCCGGCGTTGGGGGTTGCACGCCGGCTGCTCAACATGCCCGACCTGTTCAACTACTGGCTCACGGGCGTGGCCAAATCGGAAGCCACCATCGCCAGCACCACGCAGTTCTTCAATCCACGCGACATGAACTGGTCCGTGGAAATGCTGAGACGGCTGGGGCTGCCGGGCGAGATCCTGGGCGAGATTGTTCCGCCGGCAACGCTGCTGGGCAAGATGCTGGAACCGCCCTACGCGCCGGTATACGCCACCGCCGGGCACGATACGGCGGCGGCCGTGGCGGCGGTCCCGGCGGAAGGCGGCGACAAGTGGTGCTACGTCAGCTCGGGGACGTGGTCGTTGATGGGGCTGGAACTGGATGCGCCGGTCATCAACGCGGAATCGCTGGCGCTGAATTTCACCAACGAAGTGGGGGTGGCGGGCAAGATCCGGCTGCTGAAGAACATCGCGGGCCTGTGGCTGTTGCAGGAGTGCCGGCGGGCGTGGATGGAAGAGGGCGCGGAATCGAGCTATGAGCAGCTTGCCGGGATGGCCGCGGCAGCGAAGGCGTTCACGGCGACCATCGACCCCGATGCGTTTCTGGAACCGGGCGAGATGCCGCGCAAGATCGCGGAGCATTGCCGCAAGACCGGCCAGGAGCCGCCCCAGACGCACGGCGAGTTCGCGCGCACCATCCTGGAGAGCCTGGCGCTGCGGTACCGCTACGTGATGGAGAGCCTGGAAACGCTGGGTAAGCGGAAGATCGAGGCGATCCACATTGTGGGCGGCGGCTCGCGCAACGCCCTGCTCAACCAGTTCGTGGCCGACTGCACCGGTCGCCGCGTGGTGGCCGGACCAAGCGAAGCCACGGCCATCGGCAACATCCTGGTGCAGGCCATGGGCGCGGGCGAGCTGGCGAACCTGGATGAAGTGCGCGCGGTGGTGCGGAGTTCGTTCCCGTTGACCACGGTCGAGCCGCAGCCGAGCGGCGAGTGGGACCGGGCTTACCAGCGATACCGGAAGCTGGTGGGGCTGGACTGACGCCCGGTTTGCATCAGTCACGCACCGGCTTCAAATCCGGCCCGAGTTCGTACGTCTGGCCCGCTTTGGCCTGCACGTCCACCTCTTGGTCCGCGTAACGCACCTTGAGCGGCTTGGACTCCTTCGCCGCCAGCGTGGCCTTCAACAGCTTGCCGTCGCGCCACGAGATGGCTACTTCCATCCCGCCGCGGGCGCGCAATCCGGTCACGCTGCCGTTGGGAAACGCCGAGGGGAGCGCGGGAAGCAGGTGCACGAAGGCCGCGTCGCCCGACTCGACGGGCGTCAGGCTGGTGGGCGTGNNGGCGGATGCGCGTCGAACAGGTTCGGGAACACCCCGGCATGGGCGGGTTTCTCGGAAGCCGGGGTGATCAGGTTTTGAAGAATCCTGTAGGCGTGATCGCCATCCAGGAACCGCGCCCACAGGTTGATCTTCCAACCCATCGACCAGCCGGTGGCGGCATCGCCGCGGAAAATGAGCGACTGCCGCGCGGCGTGGAACAAGTCTGGCGTTCCGTACGGCGTGATCTCCCAACCGGGGTACACGCCCCATAGGTGGGAGACGTGGCGGTGGTCGTTGTGGGGATCGTCCTTGTCTTCCATCCACTCCTGCAACTGGCCGTACTGGCCGATCTGGTTGGGCGCAATCTCGTTCCGCATGGCGGTCAACTGGCGGCGGAGATCGGCGTCGGCGTTGAGGATGCGGGCGGCGGCGATCACCTCACCGAACAGGCTGCGCACGATCTGGCGGTCCATGGTGGGGCCCATAACCATGCCGCCCTGCTCGGGCGAATTGCTGGGGCCGGTGATCAGGTATCCGGTCCGGGGGTCTTTGACCAGCGCGTCGGCAAAGAACAGCGCCGCGCCTTTCATGAGCGGGTAGGCCGTGTCGCGCAGGAATTGCCGGTCGCCGGTGAAGAGGTAGTGTTCCCACAGGTGCGTCGAGAGCCACGCGCCGCCGGTCTGCCAGATGCCGTGGTTGGAGGCGTTGATGGGGGCCGTGCCGCGCCACAGGTCGAAATTGTGGTGCAGCACCCAGCCGCGCGCGTGGTATTGTTCCTGGGCGGTGACGGCGCCGGAAGCCGCCAGGTCCTTGAGCGCGTCGAACAGCGGCAACTGGCACTCGGAGAGGTTGGCTTCTTCCACCGGCCAATAATTCATCTCGGTGTTGATGTTGTCGGTGTACTTGCTGTCCCAGGGCGGATGATTCGACTCGTTCCACAAGCCTTGCAGGTTGGCCGGCTGGCCGCCGGGGCGGCTCGAGGCGATCATCAGGTAACGGCCGAACTGGAACAGCAGCGCCACCAGTTGAGGATCGCCGCCCGTAGCAAAGGCGCGGATGCGCTCATCGGTGGGAAGCGTGGCGGCGGGGGTCGAGCCCAGGTCCAGGGACACGCGGTGGAACAGGCGATCATAGTCGGCTACATGCTGGGCGCGCAGGGCGTCGAAGCTCCGGCCGCGCACGGCGGACAGCACGGCATCGTTGCGGGCATCGGGATCGGCGGTGACATCCTGGTAGTTTTTGAAATTGGTGGCGCCGGTGAGAATCAAGGTGGCGGAGTCGGCGCCGTCGATAGCGATTCCGCCGCCGCGGGTTGTGCGCCCACCGCCTACGGACTGAACTACCAGCCGTGCTTCGAAGCGGATAGCCGAATCCTTCACCCGCCCGGTCATGGACAGCTCGCCGGTGGGCAGGAGCGCCACGGTGGAGGCTTCGTGCGCGCTCTTCAGCCCGACCTGGAAAGATATGCTCCCGGGCCGACTGGCCGAGAGATGGATGACGATTACCTTGGCCGGGTAGCTGGCCAGGACGTCCCGCCGGTATGCGACGCCCCGCACGGTGTACTCGACCGAGGCGACCGCCGTATCGAGATCGAGAGCCCGCCGGTAGCCGGTCGCTTCAGCTTCGGGAACAGTAGGAAAATCCAGGAGCAGGTCCCCGAACGCCTGGTAGGCCTTCTGGTGCAAGGGAACGCTCATGAATTCCCGCATGGCCAGGTCTTCGGCTTCCTTCTGCTTGCCCTCGAACAGCAGTTGGCGGATTTGGGCGAGGTGCTGGTAAGCGCCGTGATGCGCGTAATCGTGCGGCTCGCCGGTCCAGACCGTCTGTTCGTTGAATTGGATGCGCTCGTGCGCCGTGCCGCCGAAGACCATTGCGCCCAGATGGCCGTTGCCCACTGGCAGAGCTTCCACCCACAGGTTGGCGGGCTGGCGGTACCAGAGGGTGGAAGAACCCTGGGCCAGGGCCGCTGGCGCGAGAATCGCCAGCGCCAGAGCGGCAAGTTTGGCCGGTGGCTGCGTCACACTCCTTTAATGGGCACGGGGGCCATGTCGCGGCTGGTGATCACGCGGTCGATCATGCCGTACTCGACGGCCTGTTCGGGCTCGAGGATGTAATCGCGATCCACGTCCTTGGCGACGCGCTCCACCGGCTGTCCGGTGGCCTCGGCCAGCATGATGTTCAGGATCTCGCGCATGCGCAGGATTTCGCGGGCGTAGATATCGATGTCCGCCGCCTGCCCGGCCAGGCCCTGCATGGAGGGCTGGTGAATCATGATGCGGGAATTCGGCAGGCTGAAGCGCTTACCCTTGGCGCCCTTGGCGAGCAGCACGGCGGCCATGGAAGCCGCCTGGCCCACGCAGATGGTGACGATGTCCGGCCGGATGAACGCCATGGTGTCCAGGATCGCCAAGCCCGCCGTGATGGAGCCTCCCGGAGAGTTGATGTAGATGGAGATGTCCTTCTCCGGATCTTCGGCCTCNNGCGCGTTCGCCCCTGGAAGTCTGTTCGACCACCATGGGGACAAGGACGGAATGTCCCATGTTGCCTCCGGATGACCTAGAGTTACCGGGCTTCAGGCCCGTTTTGCGGAAGCCACGCGCCTGGCCTTGCGCTTGGTGACAACCGCCAGAGACTTCTTCTTCAGCTCCAGCGCCTTGGCCAGATCGGCAATGGTATTCCGCCCTAAGTAATCCATGATACGCGAACGGAGGGCCACCCAGCTATCGTGCATGGAGCACGGCATATCGTCGTTGCACTCGGCGAGGCCGCTGGCGCACTGCTGAAAGGGGGCCAGGCCATCCAAGGCCTCGACAATATCCAGCAAGCGGACCTCGGCGGGGTCCACGCGCATGGCGAAGCCGCCGGTAGGACCCTTGCTGGAGCGGAGCAGACCTTTGCGAGCAAGCTGCTGCAAGATCTTCGCCAGGAAGTGAGCCGGAATCTGTTCCTGCTCAGCGATATTTTTCACCATGGCGTACTTGCCTTCGGGCACCTGCGCCAGGTGGACGAACGCGCGAATCGCGTATTCGGCCGAACGCGAATAAATCATGCTGCCTCCCGCATTGAAATCGGAGTAAAGCTACTCCGTTTATCTTAAAATGTTCCGCATCCGCGCGCAAGCCGAATGCTTCGCAGTGTCCTGCAAACAATTCATGCCAGTCCGCTCCGCCATTCGGGTCTGGAACACCCGGTTCTCTTTTTTGGATGCGGGACCGGGTGAAAAAGATGCAAGGATCCAAACCCGGATGTACGGACGGTCGGCCAGGACCGGTCACGAAGCAACCGCTCTCTGACGTTCGCGGCTCGGACACGCGACCAGGTGTTCGCAGGAGCGTCCCGATGAGTCGGGACGCGGCAGGCACGAGTGCCTGCGCCACGGGGCGAAGCAGCCAAATGTGAAGTTATTTTTGCGTGGTCCCTTAGTTGCCGATATAACTTACTAGGGCTGGAGCGTCAGGGTAGCTTTTCCGG
>PLMF01000064.1 GCA_003142355.1 Bryobacterales bacterium | reverse complement strand
GGCGCCACGGCGTTCATCCAGCCCGGCGGGTCGATTCGCGATGCGGAAGTGATTGCGGCCGCCGACCGCTTGGGCGTGGCCATGGTGTTCACGGGGGTGCGGCATTTCCGCCATTGACGAACAGTTCATGCGCGAGGCGCTCCGCCTGGCGCGCGAGGCCGGCNNGCGGATGGAATTCGCCGGTGGCCCGCAACGACCCCACCGCGCACGCCGAGATCCTGGCCCTGCGCGAAGCCGCCGCGCGCATCGGCAACTACCGCCTCGAAGGCGCCACGCTCTACTCGACGCTCGAGCCTTGCGCCATGTGCGCCGGAGCGCTGGTGGCGGCGCGCGTGGCCCGCCTGGTATTCGGCGCCCGCGACCTGCGCTTCGGCGGCGTGCGCAGCAAGTTCCAGATCGCCGATTCCGACCTGCTCAACCATCGCGTCGAGGTGGTCGAGAACGTGCTCGCGGTGGAATGCGTGGAACTGCTGCGGGAGTTTTTTGAGAAGAGAAGGTAGTTACCGCGCCGCGCGCGCCACGGTGTGTATGCTGATTTCCACCTTGTCGCTCACGCGCAGGAACAAGGTGCTGGGGTTCTTCATGCCCCATTGAACATAGGGCACGGCGAATGCGATGGCGGCGGTGTACTGCCCGCCGTCGGCTTCCACCACCGCCGGCAGCGTGATTTCGTGTTCGGCGCCGTGTATGGAGAACGTGCCGTGCAGCGCCACGTGCGAGGTGCCCTGTAGCGCCACTTTGCCCTCCACGCGATCGGGACGGAAGACGATTTCGGGATAGCGGGCGCTCTCGAGGACGTTCTTGTGCATGTTGCGGTCGCGCACGCCGCTGCCGCTCGCTCCGCTGGCGGCGTCCACCACTAGCTCGCCCGAGGCCTTGCCGGTGGCGGCGTCGAAACGGATGTCGCCGCGTTTCAGTTGGAATCTTCCGTGCACCGTGTGCAGCACATCGGCCAGCGTGAATTCCACCTTGGTTTGCGAGGGATCGATCTGCAAGACCGTTTCCTGCGCGGGAATCGAGGACGCCGCCAGTAGGGTGACACATGCCAAGCGCACCAAGCCGTGAAAAAAACGCCCGCAAGCGGGCGAGGCAGGCGGCACCGCCTGCCCCACCTCTGAAAATGCAGGACCTATTGTGGTGGCGCAGGCGGTTCCGCCTGCGAACAGGTTTACGAGTTTCATCATAGAGTCAACATGCGCCAGCCGAGGGCCAGGCCATTGGTCAGGGAATCGAACGGTGAAAGCTCGCCCACGTGCATGGCGAGCATGCGGGCGAAAAGCCGCGGATGCCCTTCGAACGCGCGCATGGCGCGGCGGCGCAGGCGGCCGCGGCCGTCCAGCATCAGCATGAGCGTGGCCATCAGCTCGGGGCGCTTGCCGATGCGGCGGTGTTCGGCCTGGTAGAGCGCGAGGTCGCCCGCTTCGAGCGCGCCGGCCAACGCGACGGCCTGCTGGAAGAGCAGGCAGAGGCCTTCGCCGGTGATGGCGTCTACCGAGCCGGAAGCGTCGCCGACGAGAGCCACGCGCCCGCGAAAAACGGATTTGAGGCGGCGCGATGCGGAGACGCCGCCGCGCTCCAGCGTGGTCCGCTCCGCGTCGTGCAGCCGCCCGGCCGCTTCGGGAAAGCGCGGCAGCACCTCATCCAGGCGCAAGTGCGGATCGCGCGAGATCAGGACCACGCACACTTCTTCCGCGGCCACCGGTGTGATGTAAAGCTGGCAGCCATCGCTCCAGTGGATCTCCATGAACTCGCTCCAGGGGGCGGTGCGATAGTGGCGGCGGAAGCCGAAGCGGCGGCTGTCGCGCCGGCAGGCGTCCAGGCCGGCCCATCGGCGCACCGGCGACTGGCCGCCATCGGCGCCGATTATCCAGCGCGCCCGAACCAATTGTCCGTCGGCGATTACGCCTTCTTCGGAGATGCCGGTGACGCGCGCGCCCCATGCCATCCGCACGCCGGCCTCGGTGGCGCGATCCACCATCATGGCGTGCAAGGTGGTGCGGCGCAGGCCCAGCCCGTGGCCCTTGGGGAAAGCCGCCTCAACCGAAGCGCCGCGCTCGCAAAAACGAATGCCGCGGAACGGGTGTGCGCCGGCGGCGTCCAGATCGATGCCCAGCGATTGGGCGGCGGTCAAGCCATCGGGCATGATGCCTTCGCCGCAAGCCTTGTCGATGGGCGGAATGGAACAGTCCGCCAGAGTTGCGTCAAAGCCGCGCTGGCGTGCGGCGATAGCGGCTGCCAGGCCCGCGGGGCCGCCGCCGATCACGAATACGTCCGTGGAACCAGGGAGCGTCATGCGATCAAACGTTTACCGCGCGGCGCGCCAGTCCCATCGCTTCTGCCCAGAAGCCAGTCGAGTTGTGGGCCAGGTCGACCACCTCGGTAATGGCTGCCACAAACTCCTCGAGCTGCCCAACGGTCGCCACCAGCGGCGGCGCAACCTTCAGCACCATGAAATTGTTGCCGCAGATCTGGGTGAGAATGTTCTTGTCGCGGAACAGGCGCATAACCAGCACCTGGCCGAACATGGCCGGATGAATGTGCCGGAAAGTCTCGAACGCCACGCGCAGCCGAAGCTGGCGCGGCGCGGTGAATTCGATTCCGGAAAGCATTCCGGCGCCGCGCACGGCCTTCACCATCTCGTAGGGCGCCAGCGCATCCGAGAGGCGGCGCCGCAGTTCCGCGCCGAGCCTGCCGGCGCGCTCGCCGAGCGATTCCTCTTCGAGCACGTCGAGGGTTGCGAGCCCCGCGCGCATGGCCAGAGCGTTCTCTCCGAACGTGGAGGCGTGGACGATGGCGCGCTCGAGCGAGCTGAAGACGGAGTCCGAAACGGCCGCCGACATCAGCACCGCGCCCACCGGCACCAGGCCGCCGCTGAGCGCTTTGGCGAGCACCACCATGTCGGGATCGAGGCCGAAGCCGTGCGCCGCCAGGAAAGTTCCGGTGCGGTACATTCCGGTCTGGACCTCATCCAGCACGAACAGCGTTCCGTAACGGCGGCACAACGCCTGCGCTGTTTGAAGATACTCCGGCGCGGGCACCCGGATTCCGCCTTCGGCCTGGATGGGCTCCACGATGAAGGCCGCGAACTTTTTGGTGGCGAGTTGTTTTTCGAGGGCCTCGACATCGAGGAAAGGGACGGCTTCCGTGCCCGGAAGCAGGGGGCCGAAGCCTTCCCGCCAGAAGGGATCGCTCATCAGCGAAAGCGCCCCGCAGGTGAGCCCGTGAAACGCGCCTTCGGCATACAGCAGGCCGGCGCGCCCGGTCGAGGCGCGCGAGAACTTGATGGCGGTTTCGACGCCCTCGCTGCCCGAACTGGTGAAAAACACGCGCTTCAAACGGCCGCCGGCGCGCGCCACCAGGCGCTCCGCCAGTTCCGCCGCCAGCCCGGGCACGTGGCTTTGCAGCATGGCCGGCCCCTGGCGATCCAGTTCTTCCTTGAGCGCGGCAATAATGGCCGGATGGTTGTGCCCGATGTTATGCACGCAATAGCCGGAGAGGAAATCGAGAATGCGCCGGCCGTCCGCGGTGAAGAGTTCGCTGCCCGAACAGCGCTCGTAGCTCACATTCATCTGCAAGAGGTTGAGCAGCCGCACCCATTGCGGATTCACATATTGGGCGTAGACGGTGTCGATCGACGGGACAGCAACCATGGCTTGTAATTGAGACGAATGCAGTCCGCATTCGGTTTCGCGAAATAATGTGGCGCTTGCCGGCCGTGCAACAAAGAGCGTCCCGATGAGCCGGGACGCGGCAGGCACGAGTGCCTGCGCCACGTGGTAGCCTAGCCGCCGGTGGATTCGCGCACGATGAGGGTGGGCTCGATGATCACCGTGCGAGGCTGCCGGCGCCGCTTCGAGCCAATGGTTTTCATGAGGATTTCGGCGGCCTGCTGTCCGATGGTGGCGCTGCCCTGGTCTATGGTGGAGAGCGGCACGCGCAGCAGGTCCGAATAGTGCACGTTGCCGACACCGATGACCTTGATCTCCCCGGGGATGCCGACGCCCGCTTCCAGAATGGCCTGCATGGCGCCGGCGGCGGTGGGGTCGTTGTAGCCGAAGATGCCGTCCGGGCGCGGATCGAGCGCCAGCAGACGGCGCGCGGCCTGGTAGCCGGTGGCATCGTCCTTGGCGTGATCCAC
>PLMF01000204.1 GCA_003142355.1 Bryobacterales bacterium | reverse complement strand
GGATGGGCGCAGCTTGCCGGAAATGAAGTGCGCGCCCCGCGTATCCAGGTGCTGAACAAGTCGGACAAGGCCATAAAATACGTCGAGCTGGCTTGGCTGGTGCGCGACCAGAAAGGCCAGCAGTACATGGCGGCTTCCCTACCCGCCGCCGATCCCGCCCTCTACCTGCCTCCCGGGCGCACCGCCCGCGTCTTGCAGGAGACCGCGCTCAGATTCTCGCGCAGCGGGCAACCGGTGAGCATCCAGGGCATGACGGGCTTTGTCAGCGAGGTGCAATTCGCCGATGGCAAGGTGTGGGTTCCCAACCGCCAGAACCTCGAGAACGCCCTCCTGCTGAAGGTCTTGCCGCCTTCGAACGAAGAGCAGCGGCTCTCCGATCTCTACCGCACCAAGGGAATCGGCGCCCTCATCGAAGAGCTGAAGAAGTTCTAGTGGCCACCAGCCCGCCCCCGCTTCCCATTTTCATTGTGCGTTCATCTCCGCTCGCGCACAATGGGAGCTGAGGGCCGCTCCGCGTGCGCATCTTGCTGGTCGAAGACGAATCCCGCGTCGCCGGATTTATCGCCAAAGGCCTCCGCGAACAGGCCTATGCCGTCGATATCGCCAGCGACGGCGACCAGGCCCTCTACCAGGCCGCCGTCAACCAGTACGACATCGTGATTCTCGACGTCATGCTGCCGCTAAAGGACGGCCACACCGTCTGCCGCGAGCTTCGCGCCTCGGGCTTTCGCACCCCCATCCTCATGCTCACCGCGCGCGGCGCCGTCGACGACCGCGTGGAAGGCCTGGATTCCGGGGCCGACGACTACCTCGCCAAGCCCTTCGACTTCAAGGAGCTGCTGGCCCGCCTGCGCGCCCTGCTGCGGCGCCCCGCCGGCTTGCTGCCCCAGGTGGCGCGGGTCGCCGACCTCACCCTGAACACCGCCAGCCACGCCGTCACGCGCGCCGGCAAACCCGTGAGCCTCACCGCCAAGGAATACGCGCTCATCGAATTCCTGGTGCTCAACCAGGGCCGGGTGGTGGGCCGCGAGCAGATTGGGCAGCACGTCTGGGACGCGAACTTCGATCCCTTCTCCAATGTGATCGACGTGTACATCAAGCGCCTCCGCTCCAAGCTGGACACGGGTTTCAGCCGCCGCCTGATTCACACCCGCCGGGGCGAGGGCTACATTCTGAGCGTGCAACCGGATGCCAGCGATGATTAGAAGCTTCCGGTTTCGGCTCACCGTCTGGTACGTGGCTCTGTTTTCGCTGCTGTTCATTCTGTTCGGCATCTTCCTCTACGGCTTGTTGTCCAAAGACCTGCGGACCCGTCTGGACCAATCCCTCACCTCCGAAGCCAATACTGCTTCGGCCCTTCTCGAAGACGAGCTGGTGGAGGAAAAGGGCGACGTGCATCTGGCCGCAACCGAAGCTGTAGCCGGATTGCGCCTGTACGGGAGCCGCGTCGCGATCCTGTCAGGGTCCCGGCTGCTCGCGTCCAGCGCCCCGGTCTCGCAACAGGAATCCGATGCGGTCGTAGCCGCCGGCGCCTTGCCGGACCGCGTGCTCGCTCTGCCGCAATTGGGCCCCAACGGCGCGCGCGCCGCCACGCACCGCTTGGAAACTCTGGGACGGGATTTCCTGATCTTCTCGATTGCGCCGCTCGATTCCATCGCCGCCGATCTCGCGGTGGTTCGCCGCGTCATCTTCCTGGCGCTGCCGTTGCTCCTGGGGCTGGCCGGAATCGGTGGCTACCTGCTCGCCACCCACAGCCTCGCTCCCCTCAATTGGATGGCCGAGCAGGCGCGAGAGATCACCGGCAGCAACCTGAGCCGGCGCCTCGAAATCGGTCACGCCGCCGAAGAACTGCTGGTCCTGGCGGCCTCGTTCAACGAGCTGCTGGCGCGTCTTGACGAGTCTTTCGAAGCCATGCGCCGCTTCGTGGCCGACGCCTCCCACGAGCTGCGCACGCCCATCGCCGTGATTCGCGGCGAAGCCGACGTGGCCCTTTCCCACGACCGCGGCGCCGCCGAATACCGGGAATCGCTGGCCATCGTTCTGGACGAATCGCGCCGCCTCTCCCGCCTGGTGGACGATCTGCTGAATCTCGCCCGCGCCGACGCCGGCCGCGTCAAGATCGAGGCGCGTGAGTTCTATTTCAACGAACTGCTGGCGGAATGCTGCCGCTCGATGCAGACCCTGGCGGCCGCTTCCGATATTGCGCTCGAATGCCGTTCGCCCGGGGACGTGCAATTTCGCGGCGATGAGGCGCTGCTCCACCGCCTGGTGATCAACCTCCTCGACAACGCCATCCGCTACACCCCGCCCGGCGGCAAGGTCTCGGCGGAACTGGAAGCCGACCCCGCCCGCGTCCTGATCCGCATTTCAGATACCGGCGCCGGCATCCCCCCGCAAGCCGCCCCCCACGTTTTCGAGCGCTTCTACCGGGCCGATAAGGCGCGCTCCCGCCAGGATGGCGGTTCCGGCCTGGGCCTCTCGATCGTGAAATGGATCGCCGAGTCCCACAACGGCTCTGTCGAGCTAACCCCCAATCCCGGCCCGGGAACCACCTTCACAATAACGCTTCCTCAGCAGAATCTGTG
>PLMF01000123.1 GCA_003142355.1 Bryobacterales bacterium | reverse complement strand
CCGGCGTGGCCGATTCCGATCCACCACACAAAATTCGTAATGTCGAAACCCCACATCGTCGGCGTGCGATTGCCCCAAACGCCCACGCCCTTGTCCAGCAGAACCGTCACCGACCACAGGAACAGGAGCAGCAGCGAGAATCCCACCCCAAACCCGGCCATCCAGAAGAGCGGGGTCTTCCTGGTCAGCACCACGGTGGCGATCTGGTCCGTGACCGTCCCAAACGTATACCCCGGCGCGATGATTGGTGGGGCATGCTTTAGCTTGCCCTCAATTCCAGCCTGCATCTATTCCTCAACCTCCAGAAAAGGGGTCAGACGCATTTTCCTTCCGGGAAAATGCGTCTGACCCCTTTTCCGCATTTAGTTCTCAATCTCCGGGTTGGGATTCCTCAGCATAGCCAGATACGTCGTCCTCGGTCTTGTATTCAACTCCGCCAGCAGCCCGTAGTTCGACTTCTCGGCCTTCATCTTCGATACGCGGCTGTTGGGGTCGTTGATGTTGCCGAAGACGATAGCTTCCGCCGGGCACGTCGCCTGGCAGGCCGTCTGGATCTCGCCATCCCGCACCTTGCGGTCCTGCGTTTCCGCATCGATCTTGGCGGCGTTGATTCTCTGCACGCAGTACGTGCACTTCTCCATGACGCCGCGGCTGCGCACCGTGACATCCGGGTTGCGCAGCAGCTTCAAGCTGGGAGTTTCGTAATCCGAGTACTGGTAGAAATTGAACCGCCGCACCTTGTAAGGACAGTTGTTGGAGCAGTAGCGCGTGCCCACGCAGCGGTTGTAGACCATGTCGTTGAGGCCCTCGGCGCTATGGTTGGTGGCCTGCACCGGGCACACCAGCTCGCACGGGGCATCCTCGCAGTGCATGCATGGGACGGGTTGGTTATAGATTTCCGGGTTGTTGACCGCGCCCTCGTAGTAGGAGTCCACGCGCAGCCAATGCATGGCGCGGCCGCGGCGCACCTGGTCTTTGCCGACCACCGCGATGTTGTTCTCCGCCTGGCACGCCGCCACGCACGCGCCGCACCCGGTACAGGCGTTCAGGTCGATGGCCATGCCCCACGCGTAGCCTTCGTATTTCCACTCGGGATAGATGGTCAGCCCGCGCGGCGGCGTCTCGGCGCCCTCGTGCACCGACTCCGGGTTCTTCTTGTAGTCCTCGATATCGCCCTTGTGAATGATGTGGCGGCGGGAATCCAGCACGTGCTCGTTCTGAGTGGCGGCAAACTCGTACGTGCCGGAAACCTTCCGCGCCTCGAGCCCGGTGTCGTGCCACAGGGCTCGCGACGTGCGCAGGCCGTAAGGGTTGAAGCCCATGCCGGTGCCCGCGCGTCCGGCCCTGGTGCGGCCGTAACCCAGGTGCAGGGTGGCGGCGCCATCGATATGGCCGGGCTGGATGAACACCGGCGCCCGCAGCGACCGGCCCTGGTAGGTCAACTGCACCATGTCGCCGGTGGCGGCGTTCAGACGGTGCGCCGTGGCCGGGCTGAGAATCGCGGCGTTGTCCCAGGTCAGCTTGGTGATCGGCTTGGGCAGTTCCTGGAGCCATCCATTGTTGGCGAAGCGGCCGTCGTAGATGGTGGGGTCGGGCCGGAAGATCACTTCCAGTTTGCCGCCCAGTCGCGGGGCTTCGGCGCGCGCCGCGATGGCCTCGCCGTGGATGGCCGGCGCCCTGGTGGGCAAAGCCGTGTCGGGCACCACGCCGTCATGCACCGCCTTGCGCCACCAGGCTTCGAAATCCGTGCCCTTGTGCTGGCTCGCCCAGTAGCCTTTGACGATCTCGTAGGGGCTGGTGTCGGGCGACTCGGTCAGCATTTGCAGAAACTGGTTGGCGGATCGGCCGCCGTACAACGGCTGGATCAGCGGTTGCTGGATGGTGAGGGTGCCATCGAAGGCGCGCGCGTCGCCCCAGGTTTCCAGGTAGTGCGTTTCCGGCACGTGCCACTGGCAGACTTCGGAAGTCTCGTCGTGGTAGAGACCCAGGTGCACTCGCAGCCTGGCCTTCTGGATGCGATCGCGCATCCCCCATTCCACCGGCGCCGTGAACACCGGGTTGCCACCGACCACCAGCAGCAGGTCCACCGCGCCGGCGTCCAGATCTTTCACCAGGTCTGCGAGCGAGGCCACCTGGTCCACCGGGTTGGCTTCGATCGGATCGGTATAGAAAACCGTCTTGCCCACGTTGCCCAGCGCGGCGTTCATGACGTGCGCCAGCGCGTGAACGGCGGCGGGCTGATACTCGCCCGCGATCACCAGGCTGGCCCCCTGGTTGGCCTTCAGGTCGCGCGCCATCGCGCCGATCCATTTGTAGATGTCGTGGTTCTCGCCGTTGACCGGCCCCTTGGCCGCGCCCAGCGCCGTGGCCAGGGCTCCGGCGAACACTTCGATGTCGGCGGCGCGCAGCGGAAGGCGGTGATCGGCCTTCGTGCCGGTGGGCGTAGGCATGGGTTCCACCACGTACAGCCGGTTCATGGCGGTTTGGTTGCCGCGCACGCGGCGCCGCACCGCAAACTGCCGCGCGTAGCGCAGGCTGGCCACGCCCGAGGCCAGAAAATCCGAATCCAGCGCAACAATCGTGTTGGCGTTGGCCAAGTTGTAGTACGTGTTGGTGGGCTGGCCGAAAGCCAGGCTGGCTGCGGCGCGCGCGCTGTGCGGTCCGGCCGGCTCCCACTGATGCCACTTGGATGCGGGATAGGCTTTCCGGAGAACGCCAAGCTGGTTGGCCAGGGTGGGCGAAGTCACCGTCTCGGTGAGGATGCGCAGACCGGCGCCGTTCTTGCTCTTCTGCGCGTTGAGCGCATCGCGCAGGGCGTTTGCCAGCGCGCCCCACGAATTGATTTCGCCTTCCAAAGTGAGGGCCTGCGCGCGGTCCGGATCGTAGAGCCCCAGAACGGATGCCTGCGAGAAGACGTCGCACGCGCCCAGCGTCGCCGGGTGCTCGGGGTTGCCTTCGATCTTGGTCGGCCGCCCTTCGTGGCTCTCCACCAGCACGCCGTTCGCTACGCCGCCCAGCGTCATGGCCGTGGCGTAAAACAGCGGCTTGCCCGGAATCAGGTCTTCCGGCTGCCGCACGTACGGCATGATGTGCTCGGTGGGCTGGCGCGTGCAGGCCGTCATTCCGGCCAGCGCCAGCGACGCGCCCATCAATTTCAGAAAGTTGCGGCGCCCTTCCTCCGCGTCTTCGTCGTCGCTCCAGCCGATGGCCTGCGGCGGGAACTCGTTATCCAGTAAGTCGCTCATCGATGGCAAGTAGAACAACTGGTCAGTGTGCGCGCGTCTTGAATCCGATATTCCTTCATCAGCCGGCTGCCGATTTGCGCTCGATCGCCAGCCGGCTGGTAGCCCATGGTGGTCACAAATTCGCGTGGTCTCAGGTGTTCTTCGGGATGGCGGTGACAATCCAGGCACCACTCCATCTGGAGCGAGTTCTGCTGCCAGGTGAGCGGCATCTGGTCCACCCTGCCGTGGCAGCTCTCGCAGCCGATTCCCTTATTGATGTGGATGCTGTGATTGAAATAAACGAAGTCCGGCAGATCGTCGACGCGCGTCCAACGGATCGAAGCGCCGGTACGGAAACTGGCGCGCACCGGCTCCAGCGTCGGGCTCGTCAGCCAGATCTCGGAATGACAATTCATGCAGGTCTTGGTGGGAGGAATGTTGGCAAAACTGGACGTCTCCACCGTGGTGTGGCAATATCGGCAATCCAGGCCAAGACCGCCCACGTGGTGCGCATGGCTGAACGGGACCGGTTGTTCCCTCGCCTGCATCGCGCGCGTGGCGTAATTAGACCGGTCCAGTTCGGCGACGACCCACGTCAAGAAACCCAGAATGAAGACCGCGCCGAAAATGACGATCCGCGCAAAGGTGTTCGTGCTGTGATGAAAAATCTGGGACATTCCGAGATTCGATTACATCTTAACGGATGCGGAATCCGCAAGTTCGTTGCAGCCAAACGCGAATCCGGGGCGTGTTGAAATTCACAACAGTGGCTTGCGTTCGTAAAGAACCCTGCGCGGCCGCCTGCCCCACCAACTCGTGGAACATCCGCGCTGCCTTGTGCGTAATGCCCTGCAAAGGAGTGTTCTGTTCATGCGCCTGCCAGTTCAAGTCGCCATAATCGCCGCTCTCGCGGCCGGAAGCGCGTTTGCCGACGACTGGACCAAGACCTTCGCGGTTTCGGACCGGCCCGAGCTCCGCATCGAGACCGACGACGGCAATGTCACCGTGCGGACCTGGGACGAAAAGAAGATTGCGGTCCGTGTCACCACCGCCGGCTGGAAGATCGGCCCGGGCGAAGTGGAAGTCGGGCAATCCCAGGCCGGCAACCGCGTCGAGATCACGGTGCGCACATCCCACCGGCGCTTTCCCTTCTTCAGCGTCGGAGTGCATTCCATCGAGGTGGAAGTCGAGGCGCCGCGCCAGATCGAATCCGATATACGCACCGGCGACGGCAACATCGACGTGAGCGGTCTCCAGGGCGAGACCCGTCTGCGCACCGGCGACGGCAACATCGAGGCCGAGTCGCTCGGCGGATCGCTCGAAGCCACTACCGGCGACGGCCACATGCGCGTGCGCGGCCGCCTCGATGCGCTGACTCTGCGCAGCGGGGATGGAGGCATCGATGCCGAAGTGCTTACCGGCTCGAAGATCGCCTCCAGTTGGCGGGTGGAATCCGGCGATGGAAGCGTGACCGTCCGGCTACCCCGCGATTTCGCCGCCGATCTGGACCTGCACACGGGCGATGGCAGTATCTCCGTGGATTTTCCGCTGACCACCACTGCCGGCGGGCGCAGCGACCACGACCTGCGCGCCAGGCTCAACGCCGGCGGTGGACTTTTCCACATCCGCACCGGGGACGGTTCCATCCGCCTCGGCCGGTAGGTGGGGCATGCTTTAGCTTGCCCTGTAAGCCGCCGGCCCGGACACCCCCACCCGCCTTGCTACAATCGAAGTAGAGTGCCCGCCGAGTCCGCCAGCGTTCCGGAATCTTTGCCGCTCCCGCATCCCCCTGACCCGGTGGAGCAGTCGTACCGCGAGCTGGAAGCCGAGATTCGCGCATACCGGCCCAAGGACGATCTCTCGGCGTTGGAAAAGGCTTTCCGCTTCGCGCGGCAATGGCATGAAGGGCAGATGCGCGACTCCGGCGAGCCTTATATGGCGCACTCCGTCCGGGTGGCCCGCATCCTGGCGGAGATGCGGATGGACCTGGTCGCCATGCAGACCGGCCTGCTGCACGACGTGGTGGAGGATACCAGTGTCACGGTCGAGCAGGTGCGCAAGGAGTTCGGCGAGGAAGTGGCGCGCTGCGTGGACGGCGTCACCAAGCTGACCAAGCTGGATTTCTTCTCCGCCGAGGACCGGCAGGCGGAGAGCGTCCGCAAAATGCTGCTGGCCATGGTGGAGGATATCCGCGTCATCATGGTCAAGCTGGCCGACCGCATCCACAACATGCGGACCCTGAGCTATCTCGACCCCGAGCGGCGCCAGCGCATTGCGCGTGAGACCATCGAGATCTACGCGCCCATCGCGCACCG
>PLMF01000409.1 GCA_003142355.1 Bryobacterales bacterium | reverse complement strand
TGGCACCTTCGCCGCTTCGACTGGGTCGAGGGTTCCCTGTGGGACAAGCTCTCCACTGCCAGCCCGCAGAACTTCGACGGATGCGCCTATGCCCTCCAGCAAGGCGACCAGACGTTCACCCGGCTCCAGCACCGCATCAACTCCTTTATGGGACACGCTGAAAGCCGATCGCGATCGTTGCACCAAGCGCGCGCTGCGCGCTCCGCCGCATGGCGTTTGGGGTGTCGTGTCCCATGATTCTCATCGGTAGGTTTTCTCGTTGCGGAGAAGAACCGCGAGCACGTCCACCGTGTTCGTCGGATGAATCGGTTTGAAAATAATGCGATACCGGCCCGATATCTTGCGGTAGTGGCCTTTGTGTGCCTTCCCCTTGAGCGACTTCACGAGACCGCGGAAGGGATCCGCTTCGAACACGGCGATGTCGTCAAGGACGCGTTGCCGCCGGTCGGGCGGCATCGCTTTAAGCTGTCTTGCGGCGCTGTCGTGAATGTGGACGGTCCAGGTCATGTCGGAGTTGGGCGAGCGTGACGAACTTTCCCTGGCGCATCTCTCGTTCGGCCTTCTTCACGAGAGCGCTCTCTTCAGGGGTGAGCACGTCGTCAGGATCAACCACGCGTTTGGGCTTGATGAGCACGCCATTTTGCTTTTGAGCGAATGCCACAAAGTCCCCCTCCTGGAGGTTGAGGGTTTCGAGCATCTCCCGTGGAATCACCACTTGGCGCCGCTGGCCAACGCGGCCGATCCGCTCTTGGGTTGTGGTTGATTTTACTCCCATACCCTTCAGAATATCTGACTGTCAGAATATGTCAAGCACCCACGGGCTCAACGAACTCAAGCGCCGGAGGCGCGTAAAGTGTTCAGCACCTGGGAAGGCATCCGGGCGCCGATGAAAACCAACGACCGCACCAGCGCTGGCGAGGCCGGTTCGCACGTGCCTTGCCCGTGGGCAAGAACGGCGTTTGCTGGCGGCAAAGAGGACTTCACCTCTCCGTGGTGCTGGGTAACTTTTGGCGAGCAAAGTAAGGTCATTTCTCCCGAGCGCCGCAGAAGTCTGGCTGCTCCCGGTGGTGATCGTAGCCGCACCATTGTACTCTATTGGCGTGCATGACTGCACTTGTCGGCGGCGGGTCGGATCGGATCGAGGAAGCGGACGCACGGTGCAAATACACGGGCTTTTGGGATGACTATGCCTACGGCGGCAGACACAACCCGCACCTGGCCATCACCCCTGCCAAGAAGCAGGTCAGGCTCGACGGCGAGGGTGCCGGAGAGGAAGACGGCACCGAACTGGCCAAGACCGGCGACGAGGTCCTCCGAGAGTTGAGCCGCATGCGCGGCCTGATGATCCCGCAGAGCCGCTGGCCTATCGCGCTGAGCCAGTTCAAAGCGAAGTGGACGGAGTACAAGCAGGCGCTTGGTCTGCTCGACTTCACCGATCTGATCGAGACGTGCTACCGGGACGTCTATGCCGCACCCTGGCATCCGGCGGTCATCTTCGCGGACGAGGCACAGGACCTCAATCGGATGCAGTATGGAGCACATGGATCGGGGCAAGACGGTGATGTTCCTCGCGTCCTGCTCGTACATGCTCTACCCGCTGGTCGCGATTCTACGTAAGAACGGCATCCCGTTCCACAACCCGTACCGCAAGACGAACGGATTCTGGAACCCGCTGCGGATAGGTAAGAAGGGTTCGAGCGCCAACCGCATCCTCTCCCTGCTGGTGGCCGCGTCGAGCGGTTTCATCCTCGTAACTTCGGGAATGAGGACGGCGCCCCACGACCCCAGCCTCTTTGCGAGGTTGGCCAACTGGGTATCGATCGGATCCCCGATGACCGAGCGTTTACACTCGATGTTGACTTTTTGCCAGGGCGACTTATTCACGACGTGGATCGTCAGCTTGACGTTTGGCAGGAGCTCCAGAGGGAGCGGCGTGACAGGCGCTTTCAAATCCACGCAGACCGACACGGTGTCCTTCTTGGTCTTGCTGTCCTTGGGCTTGGGTGGTTTTCCGAGCGTGGCGCAAAGGTCCTTGTCCGCCTTGTCCGCCTGTGCAGCGGCGGCCGGTGCCGTCTGCGAGAAGGCGACCGGCGCAAGGCCCAGGAGGCAGGCGGTCAGGATGGGAATGCTTCTGATGGTCAGGATCTTGGATGTAGGTGGCATGTTGTTTCCGGAGATATCAGAATATCCTGATATTCAGGTATTCGGAGGGAAATATTATGTATTTTGTAGCCTCCGCCGCGTTATGATTTGTATGCGAACTGAAAAGCATAAATTTCGGATGGCATGACATGGCTAACGGCGAATCTCGGCGACTCACCACAAGCGAAGCGGCGAACTATGTGACGTGCGGCCCGACACGGTCTTGAAGTGGATCAAGAACGGCAGGCTGCAAGCTGTGAGAACGGCCAGAGGGCACCACCGCATCGCGTACCGTAACCTGGAGCCCTTCCTGGGGGCACTCGGCGCCAAACAAGAGGTGCAGCCAGGGAGCGAGGGCGCTCCCCGGCCAGTGCGCTGTTGGGAGTTCTTCAGTAATCAGGGCGTCGTGCGGGACGCCTGCAAGGAGTGTTCCGCCTACCGCGTTCGAGCGGCCTGGTGCTTTGAGATGCTTGGCATGGAAAAGGAAGCCGGGCACGCCAGGCTGTTCTGCCAAGACTCGTGCGAGGACTGTGCATACTACCTGCGGGCGAAAGGCCTGAAGATCCACGTGCTCGTCGCATCTGCGGTGATTCACGGCGTCCGGCCAGCGTTTGCGGTGGTCGACCAGGACCTGCCCCCGGACGGCGGAAAGGAACTCGTGGAGTGCCTAACAACCGACTCGCGGGTTCCAGGGTTGAAGATCATCTTGGCCGTTCCAGGTGCAGGCAGGCGGCGGCGCAAGGATTCGGCGGTGGGCGCTATAGCCGTACTCGTGAAACCCTTCGGGTTGGATCGGTTGACGGCGGTAGTCAACAGGCTGCCGGTTGAGTCCGTAGTAGTGACGGACCGATCCCGCTAGTGAGTCGAGGATCCAACTGCACTTCGGTCGCTATCGATTTGTCAGCATCGAACATCTCGATATGGTATGGTGATATTCAGATCATCAGGTGCGATTTTCGTTAGCCTTCAAGGAGGCACATGAACCGTGTCACGATTCTCGGAGCCACGCTCCTTCTTCTTCTGAGCGCCTCGTTTCAATCGCAGGCTCAGAACACGAGCAACGAGCTGTTTGAAAACTGGAACACCGGCGCCTGCGGCTATACTGACAGCAGCAGTTTTGAGCTGCGTAGCCAGGCGCACGTCGACCAAATCGACGTGTGGTACCACTGGAGGGGTCGAGAGTCCTCGGTACCATACACCATCTCGCGCGACGGGCAAACGATCCGCACCGGAACCTTGTACCGGGCGGAATGCGATGCCAACCAGGAAGCCTGGTGCGTGGCGCGCGGCTCCGTTGACATCGATGCCGGGCCGGGAGCCTATATGGTCCGCACGGAACGGCCGCGAGTCTGTCAAAACAGCGCGAGCGGCGGTGTCGGCTTCGTCAAGGTTTTCGGGCAGAGAACACGACGCAGCCGATGAGGGCAGGGGCGCGGCCAGAGGCCAAACGACGCTTGCCGGCCGCTGAGAGACGGAAGACCTCGGGGGCCGTCCGAAGAGGGCCAGAAGCCAGCCAGACGCCCATGACGGAGAGGATCTGCCGGGTAAATCGCCCGCCGCAAGATTTGCCTGCATCTCCGCTCGTTAACCAGAGGCCGCGCCATTCTCCACGCCCTGCTAACCGCCCAGTTCAAGTTGCCGGTCTGGAAATTGCGGAACTGTCTCTGTCTCAGGCGCTTCCGGCCAATGGCGTGGTCCGAATCCGTTTCGGAGCCAAAGATGGCAGCCAAGTGCTACACGTTCCAAAACGGAGATGGCGACTCTAGGTCAATTTGAGCAGCCCATTTAGAATCAATACTTTTGCCAGTGTCTCCGGACCGTGAAATACCCTTTGCACTGGGGGGAAATTGGGGGGACTTCGGCGTCATTCCGGCAGCGCGACCAGATCACCCACCCGGCGCGGAACGACGTGGATCACGGTGTGTGGCACCGGCTCAGTGGCAGTAAGCCCATCCACCAGTCCGATGCCTGGGGCGGGCTACTTCTCCATAAACCCGCTCACCAGTTTCGTTCTTCAGGGATGCCACTGGGAGGTTCATCTTCTTGTCATCGACATTCAACAGGCTGAACAGAGGGGATTTGTCGGCGATCATTCGTGCGGCGCTGACCGTCGTTCAGACGGAGTCGTTTGCCTCCTACGGGTCCGGCGCATTGGGCCAGGATAGCTGCAGGAACCCTTGTAACGGGTTCGGCACCCCGCACTATCTGAAGAGGATCGAGTTATTGGACACTACGCCGTTCGTGTCGACCGCGAATGGACCGAACGTTGCGGGATGGAACCAGCATCGTGCGCAACGCAATTCGTCGATGTCGCGGCAGAACAACTCGTTTATGGGCGCTTCGGCCGCGAGGGATGCGCTGTAGGCTGGGTCCAATGCCAGGTCCCGCAAATCCCAGAGCGGCGGTTCTGCCGGCTCTCCATCCACATGGAGCAGGCGGGGCGGCCGTTCGGAATCGAGCGTGACCGAAAACCTCTGCAGCCCGAAGCCGAGACCATCGCCGCGGGCCTTCAGATACGCTTCTTTTCGGGTCCAGCAGCGGAAAAACGCCGGCTGCCGTTCTGGTTCCGGAAGGCGCTCAACTTCGCGGACTTCGTATGCGGAGAGGTACAGCCCCAGGTCGCCGCCCGGCATCGGGCGAATCCGCTCGACATCCACTCCCACGCGCCGGCCTGCCGCGATGGCGAGCAGCGCCAAGGCTCCCGAGTGTGAGACGTTGAACCACGGACCGCCTTCGCTCTTCAGCCGCGGTTTGCCAGCCGCCTCATGGCGAAACTGGACGGCGGCGGCATCGACACCCAGCGCACTCGCCAGGATCAGCCGGAGGTGCGCGCGCGTCAGAACGAAGCGGACGGCGTCGCGTTCGAAGCGAAACCGGTTGGCGCGCTCCCGTTCGGCCTGGTCGAGCAGACCGTACATAGGGAGCGCCGTGCGACGGTCGCGGTCCACGCGCAAACGCCAGACGTGGACCGCGCCCAGCGCCAGCTCGATCATGCCAGGACACGCTGCGGCTCGGCGGCTTCGCTGGGTGCGATCGATTCGAGCGTCCGCTGGACCAGCTCGGCGTTCCTGCCCACGTGCGGCTCGTCGAGCATTTCCAGGTGGCGGCCCGAGCCGCGCACGAGGTGGAAGTCGGAAGTCAGTTCACTCCAACCCTCCTGGGTAATGCGGAATGGACTCCGAAGATCGCTCGATTCGGCCTGGATCAGGTGTATCGGGCAATCGACCCGCCGGTCCTCCAATCGCGAATCCATGTAGCGGTCATAACATTCGACGCGCCGGATCGCCGGCTCGCGGTCGGTGAGCGCGAGATACCGCGGGTCGACGGCCGCCAGGAACTCTTCGGCGTTCCGGCGATACTCTTCGTCGGTAAAGCGGAACAGTTCGAGCCTGCGCCAGTTGTCGAGGAACACCAGCCCGCTCACTGCGCGTCCCAGGGCGGCGAGTTCGTGGGCGACTTCGTAGGCCAGGTTGCCTCCGATCGAGTAGCCGAGCAGCGTAAACGCGCCGGACGGTTGCGTCTCGGCCAGTATTCCGGCCAAGGTGGCGGCCGGGCGGGGGGTTTCGACGAAATTCAGTCCGAACACTTCCCAGCCGGAGAGCCGGCGCGCCAATGCATAGTAGCGGTAGCAGGATCCCGACCCCGGCGCGAAACAGAAGAGCTTGCGCGAACCCGACCCGCCCAGGCGGACGAGGTGTTGGTGGAGGTCCGCCGCACTCCGCTCGGTCAGGAATTGCCGCTCGTCGAGGAAAGCGGCCAGGCCCTCGATGGTCGGGTGCCCCAGTAATTCGGGCAGGCTGGGACGGAAGGCGGTCTGCGCCTGAAAACGTTCCAGGATGTCGATGGCGGCGATCGAGTCGCCGCCCAGAGAATCGAAATCCGCGTAGATATCGAGTTCCTGGTGGCCGAGGACTTCGGCCCAAAGGCGGCCGACGATCCGCTCGGTACCGGTGTACGCGCCCGAGGGCCGGCCGAGAAGCGAGCCTGCGGTATCAGGCTCCGGAACGCGCGGAGCGGCTGACGTGGCCCGACTGGGATCTACGGCGGCTTTCACGGGAACCGGCTCGCCCACGATGACGTGAGATACGTCCTTTCTCAAGGCGCCGTCGAGACAGCGCAGAGCCTGGGTAGTGGCGATGGCGCGATACGTGTCGTCGGAAACCCTATCCGATTCGGCGGACATGCCGGTTTCCTTCCACGCGGTCCAGGCCACCGAGAGCGCGGGCAATCCCTGGGCGCGAAGCCGGCGCGCCTCGACGTCCTGAAACGCGTTGGCGGCGGTATACCCAGCCTGACCTGGCGCCCCGGTAAACGCGGTGAGCGAACCGGCGAGCACGAAGGCATCCAGGCCCTTGCCGCCGAACACGTCGCGGAGCACGGCCGTTCCCTGAATCTTGGGACGGAGGACCCCCAACAGGCGCTCCCAATCGTGTCGCGCCAAAAAGACGTCGTTGCCGACGCCGGCGCAATGGAACACGGCGCGTATGTCCGGGTAGTCGCGGCTCACCCGTTCCATCTCCGGGAGGGAAGCAACGTCGGCAGCCACCAGGTGAATCGCCGCGCCCAGCGATTCGATTTCTTTCAAGGTGCGGATCTTGGCCGTCAGCCGGCGATCCGTACCGGCCGTCTCCAGGCGTTCCCACGACGCCCGCTCCGGGAACCGGGTGCGGTTGACGAACACCAGCTTCACGCGCGCCTGCCCGGCCAGATACCGCGCGATTTCGAGCCCCATCCCACCGGTTCCTCCGGTGATGAGATAGGTCGCTCCTTCTCGAACCGAAAAGGGGCTGTCGGGACTGGAGGCGAGGTCCAGCGGTTCGATGGATGGAACGAAGCGCACCCCTTGGCGCCAGGCGATAATCGGATCGCTGGAGGCGAAGGCCGCGCGGAATTCGCGCAGGACCAGTTCACCCGGACAGGCGGGATCGAGGTCCAGGAAACGGCTGCTGAAGCCGGCCGTCTCCTGCTCCGGCACGCGGCAGAAACCGGCCGCGGCGGCGTGAATCGGATTGAGCGAAGGCTCCTCGCCGGTGACCTGATGAGCCAGGCGTCCCACCGCCAGCAAGTGCGACTTTCCGCGCCGTCCGGCCAGCGCTTTCGATAGAGAGAACAGAGTGTGCAGCGAGGCCTCGACTTCCACTTCGGTCGCGCGGCCGTCCGCGCCGCCCGCGCAGACAGGCAGCAGGAGCGCGATCTTCACTTCCGCCCCCGGCGCCTGCGCGTCGAGCCAGGCTCTCCACTGGGGCTCGCCGCACGCCAGGACAGACCGACCGGCGGCGGCTTCCGCCAGGCGCCGGTCCGGCTCGCAACCGCAACCGGGCGCAACCAGCAGCACGCCGCTTTCGACGGCGCCCGATGGCACCGGCGCCGACTGGGTCCAGGTCGTATGGTGGAAGAAGGCTTCGAGGCTGCCCGATCCACCGGCAGCCTTGAGGGCGTACTCTTCGACGGCGATAATAACCTTGCCGTCTCGATCTGCAACAGTGATGGAGAAGCGGGGCACGCTGCGCGACGAATCCAGCACGCGCGCGCAAGCGAACGCTTCCCGCAGGAGGCGCCCGTGAATCCGGATGCCGGAGAACCACAGCGGCAGGTACGCGCCCGAAGCCGTTGCGAAGTTGAGAGCCACATCCGCCAGCGGCGGATAGAGCCCGAACTCGGCAAGGCCAGGCGCATGCTCGAGGGGAACGCCGAGTTCGGCGAACCAGAGATTGCCGTTGCGCCGGACGCTACGCAGACAGTTCCAGCGCGGGCTTGCCTCCACCTGCCCGGCCGGAGCCGCCGGCAAGGCCACGTGTTCGGAGCATTGATCGCGCAGACTGGGGATGTCGATGGCTTCCTGGTGATCCGGCGAGAGCCGCGCCAATTCGGCAGTGGCGTGGGCCCGCCAGCCGCGGGACGGCGAGTAGCTGTCCACCGCCAGGCGCAGATTCTCTTTCTCGCGCGTCACTGAGGCCACCACGCGCAGCGTTTCACCGCCTTCCACCACGAGCGGCGCCAGTAAGGCCATGCGTTTGATCTCCACGCGTTCGGTGTCCCAAATCCGCAGCGCGGCTTCCTGGGCCAGTTCGAGGTAGGCTGCGCCCACCAGAACCGAGGCGCCTGCCAGCCGGTGCTCCGCCAGCAGCCAGTGCGAATCCGCGCGCCAGTTCGATTCAAAAATGAGCGTAGCGGGTGTTTCCGCCTTCAGTGCGCCCAGCAGCGAAAAGGCGGGCTGGCGGATCTCGGGCCAGGAGCGCGTGCGCTCAAAAGGATAGCCGGGCAGGGAGCAGCGCGCCGGCCGCACGCCAACGAACATCGCTTCCCACGGCACCATGGCGCCGGCAACGTAGAGCCGCGCCAACTCGGCGAGCAGTCCGGCGTCGCTCGGTCCGGCCAGGGCCGCGGCCGCCGCGCCGAGGCGTGCGAGCGTATCTTCGGTCACCTCATGTTCGAGCAGCACCGGCTTGGACGACGGCACGGGCTTGTGATATCCGCAGAACAGGCTCAGCTCGGGCCGGTTCTCGAACGCTTCGCTCAAAGCGGCGAGTCCGGCGGCGAGCTCGGCCGCGGAGCCGATCGGAAAAACGGCGCGCGCGCCGAGATGGTCGCGCCCGGCCGCAAGCGTGAAGACGATTTCCTCCAACGGAATGCCGGGGTGGCGTTCGAGGTAACTTCCGATTCGGGCGGCATGTTCGCGGAGCAGGCCGGGGGTGCGGGCCGAGAGCGGCACCAGCCGCGTTCGCTCGCCGCCGGCAGCGGGTAGAGCTACGCGCGGCGCCTCTTCGACCACGACATGCACGTTGGTCCCGCTGAGGCCGAACGAACTGACGCCGCCGAGCAGCGGGGTCCGCTTTCCGTCGAGTGCCAGCGGCTCCGGGTTGACAAAAACCGGCGACTCTTCGAACCGGATATTGCGGTTGGGCCGCCGGTAGTGAACGGCGGGCGCCACGCTCCGGTGCTTCAGGCATAGCACGGCGCGCAGCAGGCCGGCCAGACCGGCGGCATGGTCGGTGTGGCCGAGGTTGGCCTTGATGGACCCCAGCGCGCAAAACTGGCGCCGGCCGGTGTAACGGCGAAACGCCTGGGTCAGGCCCTGGACTTCGATCGGGTCTCCCAATCGGGTGCCCGTCCCGTGCGCCTCGATGAAGGACAGCTCATCGGGGTGGATGCCGGCGTCCTTCCAGGCGCGGTCAATCACGTCGGCCTGCGCGCCGGCGTTCGGCGCCGTGATGCCGGCGGAGGCGCCGTCCTGGTTCATCGCCGCGCCACGCAGCACGGCATGGATGGGGTCGCCCGCCGCCAGCGCGTCATCGAGAGGCTTCAGCAGGAAAGCGATGCTGGCTTCCCCGCCGCCGGTGCCGGCCGCATCGTCGTCGAAGGACCGCGTGCGCGAGTCCGGCGATTCGATTTCGGCGCGCGCATGCCGCCGGAGGGGCAGTAGATGCAGTTTGACCGAACCGGCCAGCGCCATTTCGCATTGGCCCGCTCGCAACGCATCCATGGCCAACGAGAGAGCGGAAAGCGCCGACGAGCAGGCCGTATCCACCAGCATCGCCGGGCCCTTCAGATCCAGCAGATAGGAGACGCGGCTGGCCGCCATCGATGGCGTGAGCGATTCCAGAATCTGGTTCGCGTCGGCGGCGCCGGCGGCTTCGAGCACGCGGCCAAAATCGGCGCTGCCCATGCTCTCGCCCAGGAATACCCCCGTGCGCGTCCCTTTGAGACGCGCAGGCGAGTAGCCCGCATCTTCGATGGCGTGCCAGGCGGTTTCCAGGAACAGCTTCTCGCGCGGGTCGAGTTGGGCGGCCTTCTGCGGCGCCATTTTGAAATGCGCGAAATCGAATTTGTCCACCTCGTCCAGGTACGCCATCTCGGCGGATTCGAGGTCGGCGGGATCGAGGTCGAGCGCCGGGGCTAAACGTTCGGCGTCCCGGCGGCGCGCCTCCGGCAGCGGGCGCATGAAGTCGCGTCCGCGATCGAGTTCCTCCCATAACGCGTCCAGATCCTGGCACGAGCCGATGCGCAACCCAATGCCGATGATCGCAATCCGGCGGCCGTTGCCGTCGCCGGCCCGGGCTTGCGGCGCGGCGGGTAGCGCAGGTTGCTCGCTGGCGGGGGGCGTGGTGCGCTCCCCGATCAAACGCGCCTGGTCGCGGACGGTGGGCGCGGAAAACAACTCGGTCAGCTTGACGGCGCCTGGCCAGCGCTCCTCGATCATCGAGTGGAGACGCACCAGCAGCAGGGAGTTGCCGCCGGCGTCGAAGAAGCTGGCGTCGTTGCCGGCATCGTCAGTTCCCAGCACTGCCTGCCAGATGGCGAGGAGGGCGGACTCCACAGCGTTTCCAGGGGCAATCCTGGCAGGGGCCGGTGGCCTTACCCACGGATCCGGCAGGGCGTTCCGGTCGATCTTGCCGTTCACCAGCACCGGCAGAACCGGCACCGGCACCAGACGGGCGGGAATCATGTAGATGGGAAGCACGCGTCTCAAATGCGCGCGCAGCGAATCCGCATCCGTACCGGGCCTGGCCGCGACGAACCAAGCCACAAGTTCCTTGGACCCGGAAGGTCCGAGCCGGCCCTCGACAACCGCCCCCGACACGCCCGGATGCTGTAATAAGTGGTATTCGACCTCGCCGGGCTCGATCCGGTAGCCGCGGATCTTGAGTTGGCCGTCCTCACGCCCCAAAAACTCCACTAGCCCGTCGGCAGTCCAGCGGCCCAGGTCGCCGGTGCGATACATGCGTTCACCAGGATGGAACGGATTCTCCACGAATCGGGACGCAGTCAGTTCAGGCCGGTTCAAATAGCCGCGGCCCACCGGAACGCCGCCCAGACAAATCTCGCCGGGGATGCCGATGGGGACCAGTTGGCCGCCGGCGGTAAGCACATACACGCACGCGTTGGCGATGGGACGCCCGATGGGGGCGATCCTGGCTCCCGCAAGAGTCCGTCCATCCAGCCGGCAGTAGAGCGTTTCCACCGTGCATTCGCTGGGCCCGTAGAAGTTGTAGAGCGCGATGTGGCGGTTGACCTCGTCCCGGGCGAACTCTTCCACCAGCCCGCAGGGCAGCGACTCCGAGCCGAGCACGATGGCCCGCAACGACGGTTTGGGCATGCGCGCGAAACCCTGTGCCAGCAGGACGGCGAAGTGCGCCGGAGTGATATCGATCAGGTGAATGCCGCCATTCGCCACTGCCGCCATCAGCGCCGCCGGGTCGTGGCGCAGCGCATCGGCGGCGACCACCAGCGCGTTGCCGCGTGTCAGGGCGCCGAAAATTTGCTTCATCGCCACATCGAAGCCGATGGAGGTCAGCAGCAATTCGGTCGAGGGTTGCGGCAGAGCGTCGTAGAAGCAACGCCCGAGCGCGCCCGCCAGGTTGGCCAGCGAGCGGTGTTCGATGGGCGACCCTTTGGGCGTTCCCGTCGAACCCGAGGTGTAAGTAATGTAGGCCACGTCTGAAAGCTGGGCGCAGCCAACCAGTGGTGCGGCGCCTTCTTCCCCGCTTTCGCGAAGGGCGATCACCGGCAGGGTGCCCGCCGCGGCCGCAACGCCGTCCGAAACCACGGCCTGGCAGCCGCTGTCTTCCAGGATTCGCATGATTCGCTCGCGTGGTTGAGCGGCGTCGATCGGGAGACAGGCCGCACCGCTGGCCATGATGCCGATGACGCCCGCCACCATCCATTCCGAGCGATCCGCCACCAGGGCTATTACCGACCCCGGCCGGACTCCGGCACGCCCGATGCGGCCGGCAAGCCGGGCCGAGGCCGTCGAGAGGTCCGCATAACTGAGGCTCCGTTGTTCGAAGACCACAGCCGTGCGGGCGGGGTTGCGAAGCGCCTGCGCGGCGAACAGATCGATGACGGTCTGGATTGGCGCGGGCATAGCCGGGCCTTCCGAGAACTCCTCCAGTATGCGCCGCCGCTCTTCTCCCGGTAGAATGTCCAGGTCTTCCAGCTTCGCATCGGGGCTCGACACGATGGCCTCGATCACCCGGTCCAGGTGGCTCGACAGCCGCTCGACGCGCGGCCGGCTGAACATTCCGGTGTTGTACTCCAGATTGAGCCGCACGCCGGCATCGCTCCGGGTGAAATGAAACGTGAGGTCGAACACGCTTACGCCCATCGGGACGGAGTACTCCGAGCCAAGGATTCCCGGCGCGCGGAACTCCGGCCTCACGGCGTCCTCCATCACCACCATCACGTCGAACAGCGGGTTGCGGTCCGTGCGGCGCTTGATCTTCAGATCCTGAATCAGCGAGTCGAACGGATAGCTCTGGTGTTGCTGTGCCTCGAGCACGGCGGCGCGAACGCGGTCCAGCAGTTCCGATAATGTGGTCTCGCGCCCGACGCCGACGCGCAACGCCAGCGTGTTCAGGTACAGGCCGATCTGGTCTTCCAGATCCATCCGCTCGCGGTTCGCGACCGGCGTGCCAATGATGAGATCTTCCTCGCCCGAGTACCGGCGCAGCAGGCCAAAAACGGCGGCCAACAGCACCATGAAGGGGCTGACGCCCCGCTCGGCGCAGAATCGCGGAAGGTGCAATTGCCCAGTGCGCGGCAGCGGGAAGCGCTCGATGGTGCCCGTGAAACCGAGCACCGCCGGCCGGGCATGGTCCGCCGGAAGGTTCAACACCGGCAGCGGCTGGGCGAGCTTTTCTTTCCAGAAAGCGCGGTCCGTGCGCAGTGCTCCCTGTGCCAGGCGCCCGGCCATCCACTGCGAGTAGTCGCGGTACTGTATGGGGAGCGCGGGCAGGCTGGGCGCCGGGTCTCCGACCGAGCCCGCATACAAGGCCGACAATTCGCGTAAGAGCACATCGAGCGACCAGCCGTCGGCCGCAATGTGGTGCACCACCAGGGAGAGCAGCCAGCGGTGCTCCGCGACCCGGAACACGCTGGCGCGCAATAACGGGGCATGGGACAAATCGAACGGCCGGGTGAATTCCTCCTGAATCGCAAGGCGCGCTACGTCTTCAGCGGACGCGGTACCGGCCAGATTCCGCCGGCCCAACTCAAAGACAATATCCCCGGCGGCGAGGATCTTCTGTCGCTCAATATCGCGGTCGATTACAAAACAGGTTCGCAAAGACTCGTGGCGGGCAATCACGGCGCGAAACGCGCGTTCGAGCGCGCCCTCATCGAGCGTGCCCTCGAGTTGGAGCGCCATCGGCATGTTGTAAGCCGCCAGGCCGCCTTCCATCTGCGCCAGCACCCAGAGTCGCGCCTGCGCGTTGCTGAGCGGATACAGCTCCATGGGGGCCGTGGCGGGGATGGGCGCCTCCTGCGACGGCGCGCTCCGGTCCATTGACGCCGCCAGTCCGGCCACTGTCGGATTAGCAAAGAAATCCGCCATCTCCACGCTTCGCCCGAGGCGATGCTTGATCCGCGAGAGCACGCGCACCGCTTTCAGGCTGTGGCCGCCGATTTCAAAGAAGTCGTCTTCCACGCCAACGGCCGCAACCTCCAGAACCTCTTCCCAGATTCCAGCCAGCGTTCTTTCCAGCGGGGTTCGCGGAGCCACCGAGCCTTGCTCCGCCCCGATATCCGGCGCGGCTCCCGGATCCGGGAGTGCGTCCCGGTCGACTTTCCCGGAGGAGTTCAACGGCAGCGTCGATATCCGGATCCAGCGGGACGGGAGCATGTAGGCGGGAAGCGTGGAAGCCAGGAAGCGGCGCAGTTCGCGCGGATCGAAATCAGCCCGCGGGACCACGTAGGCCACCAACTCGCCGGCGCCGGCGGAGGCGAAGGCCGTGACCACCGCAGTCTCCACTGCCGGATGGGTCTTGAGGACGGTTTCGATCTCGCCGGGTTCCACCCGGTAGCCGCGGATCTTCACCTGCGTATCGCGCCGGCCGAGATACTCGATGTTGCCGTCGGGAAGCAGACGGCCGAGGTCGCCGGTGCGATAGAGACGCTCGCCCTCGCGGAACGGGTTCGTTACGAAACTCGCGGCGGTCAGTTCAGGGCGGTGCAAATAGCCGCGGGCCAGGCCCACGCCGCCGATGCATAGCTCGCCAGCCGCCCCCATGGGCACCGGCCGCAGGGCTTCGTCGAGGATCAGTATTTGGGTG
>PLMF01000222.1 GCA_003142355.1 Bryobacterales bacterium | reverse complement strand
GGTAGAGCATGTGCCTTTTAAGCGTATTCCGGCCTTGTCTCAAGTTACTGAAAACACAATATAAGTAACGCTGTGCCTATAACTTGGGCGACCAAACTTAATGCGCTAAATTACTCCGTTTTACCCCGCTTTTTCCACCCTTCCCCCCACAAAATCCCCCACAAAACTCCAAAAACATCCACCGATAGTTCTGTTTTCCTTCTTGCCACAGGCGGTATACTGGAATCGAGCCGCCTAGCCCGGCCAGGCGACAAGCGGAGCATCCCTTCCGTTGGCGGCCTTCACTTGGGAATCGCGAGAGAGGAAAGCGATGGAACACTGCCCTTACCTGAGCTCTCACCTGAGCCCGCCGGCTCTTCAAAGATACATTGAGGAATCCGAGCAAGCAGTAAGGGATCTCCGCGCCGGTATCGAGGACTGGGCTAGGGAAGCAAGTCGCTTCCGCGGCTCCGAAGAAACCTGCCAAAGGTTTACCAGGTTAGCGGGAGATCTTTTCCATTTGCTGCGAGTTCATGTTGAAATCGAGGCCGAGAATTCGGTGGTAGCGCTCGTGAGGAGTGGCATGGGGTGCTCGCGACGGGCTAGGGTCTTGTTGCGTCGGCACCTGTTTCATTTTATCCGTGTGTCTCGCGAGACAGTCTGGGCTGTTGAACTTCGCCGTGAACGCATCCCGGAGTGGTGGCACCCATTCAACGAACGGGAACTTCGTGAACAGTTGGTTGCCCACTACATGGCGGATGAAGTTCTTGATCTCGAAGAAACCTGGAAACGCGATCCGAAAGAGTGGGGAAGGGCGGTAGGCCGACTGATCTGCGACCGAGGGATTAGCATCGACGATCTGGCACACGGGACCCTTATGTCCCCTCGACAGATCTATGCGATCAAAGCGGGCAAAGTCAGTGCCACGCATCCCCAGAACAGGGACGCGATAAACGACTTTCTTCAGGGGTAGTCGCCGTTCCGCAGTTCCAGTCCGGGCAAAACCGCAGATAAACTTCAGTGACTTGCGTTGCCGTGCGGCATACCGTAGAAACATGGCAACTGGAAGCGGAAGTTCTCGGAAATTGGAGCGCGAAACCTTAAACCGCCGTTTTGGGTCGGAACGCGATGTTTATCAAATCACCGGAATTCGCCCCAAAACGCTCCAAAAGGACCGGCTCTTAGGCCGGGAGCGATTTCCACATTACAAGGCCGGCGGCAAAATCCTCTATGATTTGCAGGAAGTGGAGGCCATAATCCGCGGGACCGCCTCCAACGGCGGGGCCGTCGCGTGAACACCGGGCCACCGATCGCGCGGCCGCCCCAAGACATCCGGCTCAGTCCGGCGGAAGCGGGAGTTGTGTCTCTCAGTAATCCCCGCTATGATCTCCGCGCCCGCGATGGCAAGCTGATCTGCACGGTCACGCGCGAAAGCGCCGAACGAGGCATAGTGCAGGGCTGTTTTCAGCTTTGGAGGGGCCCGGCAGGTGCTTATCTTCGGTCTGTTGGACTCACGGCGCCATCAGATGCGCGACCGGCCAGCGTACAGCAGGACTCGCGGAAGCTGTTGCCGGGCGCGCCTCCCAAGGGTGCGATACAGCCGAAGGTCGGCAACAGGATACACCCGACATGTGGGCGGGTGGGGTGTCATCGCGCGTATCGAGTAGGGCCACGGTACGGGGTTCTGATCTAAGCAACTCGACCCTGTGCTCTGGGTGGTTTTCACAGCAATGTTTTGGATACTTAGAGCTTCGAATCCCATAGAACAGGCCTCGGCGATCTTTCCGTTCGATTTGCAGATGCCTGCAACTGCGGCATCGCGGGCTCTTTTCGAGGATGGGGTGGAACTGTGAGCGCGCCCGCGGCGAAAATTTCGATTCCGCGGCTTCCTGCCGATCTCACCGAACGCGACCAATTTGTTCTTTGGGCTGAGGAGCTGCGGAACGGCAAGCATACCAAGGTTCCATATCAGCCTTGCGGGCGCAGGGCGAAGACTGACGATCCCACAACGTGGAGTCCCTATGACGCCGTCATCATGGCCTGGCGGGCGGCGCCGGCCCGTTATCGGGGAATCGGGTTCGTCTTTTCGTCCACGGATCCATTTGCTGGCCTCGACCTTGATGGTTGCTTGGATCCGAGCGGCGCGGTCGTATCGTGGGCGCAGCCGATTATCGAGGCTTTCGCGGACACGTACATGGAGATATCCCCATCCGGCAGGGGGTTGAAAATCTTCACGAAGGCTCGTCTCGAAGGCCCGGGGCGGCGCGTTGACCGCGAGAACGGGGGCATCGAGATCTATGATTCCGGCCGGTTCTTTACGGCAACTGGCCGCGGATTCAGAAGCGCACCTCTCCAGGTGGAGGATCATCAATCCGACGTTTGTCGGTTATACGCTGCAATCACAGGCGGCTCCGGCACTCCACCGCGGACCAAGCCGAAAGCGGATCTGAACGAACAGAAGACCATCTCTGAGGGCAGCCGGTACGCCTATCTGCAATCGGTGGTGGCCCAATACCGGGCCCGGGGCATGGATCGGGCTGAGATCTATGCCGCGGCGGTTGCTGTCAATGCGCAGCGCTGTAAGCCTCCGAAACCTGAGGCTGTCGTGCGAGAGTTGGTGGATTGGATCTGCACGCGTGAAGCTGGCCCGCGGCGAGTGATCTCGATGCCGCCTCCCGCTGGACCGCCGAATGCCCCGGTTCCGCCGGAGACTGGCGATGGTGACTACGGTTCGGAACTCCCAGTTATTCTGGTGGGCGGCCGGGAGCTTCGCGAGGAGGTGGACGATTGTTTGACGGCTCTTCACGGGGCTAATGATCCACCCCGGTACTTCGTTCAGTCAGGGCGAATGTTTGAGGTGGTGGTAAATGAAATTGGGCGTCGGGTTGGCCGGGAAGTTACAGAAGCGGTGTTGCGGGGCGACTTAACGCGGATTGCTAATTTCCGGAAAAGGACCGTCAAGGGCTTGGTTTCGTGCTTTCCGCCTCGAGATGTAGGCGAGGTTCTGCTGGCTCTTGCTCCCGGGGTGCTTCGATTTCCCATCCTTGAAGGAATTGTGGGCGTTCCGGTGATTCGGGATGATGGCAGCATTGTTGCGGAGCCGGGTTACGACGAGCAGACCAAACTGTACTACAGTCCGGAGCCGGGATTTCGTTTGCCGGCTATTGCAGACAACCCGAGCGGCGATCATGTGGAAATCGCGAAGAGTCTGATCGATGAGATGCTCGAAGGCTTCCCTTTTGCCGAGCAAAGCAGTAGGGCTAACGCAATTGCCCTGCTGGTGACGCCGCTCGTGCGGCCTGTAATTCGAGGACCGATACCGCTGGGTCTTTTGACCGCTCCGCAGGCCGGGACTGGAAAAAGTCTACTTGCGGAGCTGGTTGCAATGATCTCCACCGGGGCGCCCGCCGAGATGTGCAGCTTGCCGCGTGACGAGGAAGAGTTGCGAAAAGTTTTGACGACGGTTTTGGTATCGATGGCGCCGGTGGTGATCTTCGACAACGTTATGCGGCGTCTGGACAGCGGCGATTTAGCAAAAGCACTGACGGAGACGACACACGCGGATCGGGCTTTCCGAACGCATCAGCAGATCCTGGTTCCGGTTCGATGCGCGTGGATTGCAACTGGCAACAACTTGCGGATCGGCGGCGATCTACCCCGCCGCTGTTACTGGATCAAACTTGACGCCAAGACGTCACGGCCGGAGGATCGCAGTGATTTTAGGATTCCCGACTTGAAGGCTTGGGTGAGTGCGCGGCGGCCGGAATTGGTGGCGGCGCTGTTGACTCTGGCAAGGGCCTGGTACGCCGCGGGTAAGCCGGGTTCGCAGCGGCGGCCGTTGGGGAGTTTTGAATCGTGGTCTGCCACGATTGGCGGCATATTGGAGCACGCTGGCATTGTCGGGTTTTTGGAGAATGCTTCTGAGCTGCGGGATGAGGCCGATGCAGAGGCGGGGCAGTGGGAGCGTTTCTTGCAGGTTTTGCAGGAAGTCTTCTGTGGCGAGCCGTTCAGCCTTGCCGATCTGAAACGCCGGATGGATGAGCGGGCCGATAACGCATTCGGTGGCAGCGAACTGAGCCATGAAGCCGAGGACGTGCGGCGGGCATTACCTGACTATCTCGCAGAGGTCTCAGACCGGTTCGGATTCTTTCAGCGCCGCGCCGGGAAGCTGTTCGCTGAGCACTGCGACCGGCGGTTCGGTGATAGTCAGATTTTTTTGCGCAGAGATGGGATCAGTCATCACGCGCAGATGTGGGGAATTGGCGCGGGGAGTTAGGGGAGTTAGCGGGGAATCAGGCGATTTAGTAACTCCCCGGTCTTTGTCCCTAAGCGCTCAGGGGTTTACTGTTAGTTGGGGAGTTAGGGGAGTTAGATTTGTATACTGCGTTCCACGCGCGCACGCGCATACGCGCAGGCGAGATTGAACCCGTAATGATTCCCCTAACTCCCCGCTGAGAGTTAAGGTGTTTTTGTTTCAGTTAGTTGCGAAGGGGAGTTATCGAAAGTGGCTGACTCCCCGCTTTGCGGGGTGTACGTATGGCGAGAACTACGAAAAGACTCAGTATCGACGATCATCGGCAACTGGCTGAGCACACGCGTGAGATCGATTCGCACCTTAGCGCGATGCTGCGGATTATGAACGACGGCTTGATCAAGAAGTTGCAGTTACGGTTGATCTCAGCGAGTTGGCGTATTCACGGCGTGGTGATGGATCTTGAGGTGGCGCTGTATAGGGATCATCCGGACGACTTGGCCCGCAATGACCGCGTGTATGTAAACAGGCCGTCCACACCTGTGCTGAACGCTGAGCGCGAGCACGAATAGGCACCGTCGCCCGAAGTGATGGAGCGCCCGCGTCTGCAAAAGAGGGTGGGACTGGAAGAAAAAGGTACTGGGTTGACGGTCAAGGCCCGCGGGTTCAATGGTGGCATCGCGCGAGTATCAGGCCTTGTGAAATCGAGGTTAACAGTTCAGTCTAAACAGTTTAGGAGAGGAGTTTGAGGTGGGTCGCCCAAAGGAAATCGTAACGAAAACCGAGCTGGCCGGAGTCCTGGGAGTGAGTAAGGCGCGGGTGAGCCAGTACCTGAAGCGCGGCCTTTCTACTATGCCGGACGGCCGCATCAATCGCGAGCAGGCGCTCTGCTGGGTCCGTGACAATGTCGGTCTCCGCTATTGTGCTACGCCCGCTGGTACACCCCAACGGACAGCGGCGGGGCCGGCTTCGCCTGTGGCGCCCGCTCCACAGGATCGAGGCGAGTATCGGCTCGGTGCCGATAATGGCGCAGTCATGACGGGCTACCGCATCTGTTCGGTGGCGGTTTCGGCCTTCGCTACTATTTGCGCCGGCGATCCCTTTAAGGCGGCGCTCGATCAAGACGTGATGGCCTATCGGTTTTTGCCGGGCGGCGTGGCCGAAGGGCTGATGCCCAGATGCTGCGAAATGGAGCTGGCCTGGGGCCGCCAGTTGGGATTCGCGGTGATTCCCGAGATTATCTTTGCTGAGCGGTTTGGTTCGGACGCTGAACACGCGCGCCGACTCTTTTCCCGAGGCTCCGGGCTTTGCGAGAGCTATCAGTGGCCGGGCCAGACGTACCGGGAAGGACCAGGCGTGTTCGAGACCGGGTGGAGGAAAGGCGCTGCCGTCGTAGCAAGGCGCCTCTGTGAAAGTGTTCGGGAATATTTTTTGGAGTTTACCTCTGGTCGGATTCCTGATGAATACTGCGAAGTCCCGACACTCTGGCACGTCGTCTATCCAATCAGCCTGTTCAACCTACTTCTGAGGGGCTGGTGCGAGGACCTGATTCGCCGGGCACAGCAGATGGGCTTGCCTCCGCTGCCGGATTTGGACTTTCCGGGGCTGTTTGGCTCCGAGGCGGCGGCGGCCCGCGAAGCCCACGAAGAGTTTTTGAAAGGGCTGTTGGAGGAATAGGGGTTTTTGCAGGCGTCTGCAAAATGAGTGCGGGGCGCGCTGGCGGAAGCTCCGGTACATGTCTTCGGCCGGCGCGCCTCACTCCGGCCACGTTTTGCAGACGCCTGCAATGAGTATGGGGCTCGTTAAGCGGAAGATTGGCGAGCGAGGCCGAATCCCAGGAGCGCATCCGCCGGCGCTTTCACTTCGGCCACGAAAAAAAAGGAGTTTTTATGGCAGACGAATTCGATTTCAACAACAGGCACTACCAGGAGCTTGTGCGACTCGCGGAGGGAGACCGTCTGGACGTCCCCGCAGATCCGAACCTCGAAACCTTCGGGGGGCCCTTGAGCGGGCATGTTGACCCGACCAAAGGCACTTCCGCGTTATGGAGCGAGCAGGATTTGCCGACGCGATTTGCAGAGGCATGTAGGAGGAATCCCCGGCTCGTCCAGGCGTGGAAAGGCGCTCGCGAGGAAGCTGAGAACCGGCAAACCAGACTCGAGACCGAAGTGACGCGGCGCCGCGCGCGCATCGCAAGCGGAACTGACGAGGGCCTGGCATAGCCGGGCAAAAAAGGAGAAGTCACATGAGCGCAATCGACACAATACACGAAGTCAGCCGTTTGACCAGCGAGCTTACCCCGAAGTTTGGCTCGCGCTGGCTGGCATTCCGCGAGGCCTGCGGGCGGCATGGCCTGAAAGTACCCGAGTCCACCACGGCAAACTCGCAGCCGGCAAAGAGCCCGATTGTGAAGCTGGCTGAGAAGCGGGCGGCGGTGAATGTCCGGCAACCCGCCGCGGCGCCGAGTCCACTACAGGAGGCCTGCAATCTTCCCCAGAGCAAGGCGCAGGCATGGATCACAGAGTCGGCAAACAGCCCGATTGTGAGACTTGCTGAGAAGATGGCCGCCGCGCATGCCGAGAAACAACGCGACCAGGCGCGCACCACGGAACACCCGGGCCGAGGCAGCGTGGCGAGTCTCTTGGAACGGGCTGTCGAGCGGCGCATTGCCGCCGGGCGGTAATCCTTATTCGAGCTTGAGCGGACCGCTGCCGCCGGTTCCCTGCGGCTGGCGGTTGCGATCCGGAGCCGGCTCTCTGTCCCGCGGGCGTGTTGGCGCCGCGGAGGCGCGGGAAAATACGCCGGCATTTCCAACACTTCCAACACACAACAGGAGAACGTCATGCAAGAAGAAACGGCAGTTGTATTGCAGGCGGCGGATGCCGTCTTAGAACGAAAAGAAAAACTCGATAGCGCCATTCAAAACGGTGTGAGCGAGCTTCAGGGATTGATCGCCGCGAGGTTGGAAACGGAGCACGCCTTCAGGCGGTTGGAAGCCGCGGCGGCCATCAATGCGCCGGCACCCGGACTGGAAAAGGCGCGAACGGCGGCGGCGGATGCACGGGCCGCGCTCGAGCAGGCCGGGTTAAGGCTCGGCGGCTACAGAATGGCGCTGGGCGAAATGGGGGCGGACTTCGTGAGCCGTTACGATGGAGTTGCAGGGGTACTCCCGCAGCATAATGCGGCGGTGGCCCAGGCATTCGAGGCGGAGTGGCAAAGCGCGCTGACCACCTGGTGTCTGTGGCTGGGCCGGCGGCGTGCGATAGAAGCCGCGCTCGGGCAGTCGCTCGATTTATTGCCCGAACCGAATCCGGCGGCAGTGCAGATTAGCGCCGATGTGGCGCGCCCGGCTCAGACGCTGGTGGCCTTGACGGCCGCGATCAAAGCCATTGGGAGCGGGAAGAAGCTCTCCGAACGGCCGGTGGCGCCCGGCTACAATCCGGCGGCCGTCTATCGGGTGACTAGCGACCGTATGGCGCACATGGGCATCATGAAAGGCGCGTTTGTAGTTGACGCCACGTTCCGGCCTGGTGAGCTTGCTCGCCTCGTTGAAACCGAAAACGCGCGGCCGGTGCAAGATCGCGACACGGTGGCGGGCATCACGATTGCGGCGAACAAGGCCGACGCCATTGCCCGGGCGGCGCGCGATAAGGAACTGGCGGAGTCGGAGCGGCGGCTACACGGCAACACGGGTGAGCAGACAACTCGCCGGTATGATCTCGAAAAAGAACTCACTCCACCGGACGACTCAGCCGAACGGGAGAGAAGCAATAGCGAAGTCGCCGCGGCCAGCGGCGCCTTCAATCTGGGCCCAGGTCAACTAGTTGCGGTGAGGCCTTAAAAGGGTTCTCTGTCACTTGTGGGCGCGTTGTGGAGTTGGCGGCGCGCGCCCCGCGTTGCGGAGCGGAGATTTTTGTTTGGGCGACTTGCGGGCGTGGCTTGTGATGGGCCGCGCCCGCGTTTTTTCGATGTGAGGATGCGATGCGAGAACGGAAAACGAACGAGATTTTAATCATACCGGCCACGATGTTTCCGAACGATCCAGCAAAGCGTGCGGAGTATGAACGGGCGGCGGCGACAGCGCGGACACGCGCGAAACCCAATCCGATTACGCGATCTGTCCGGGAGGAGGTCGAAAGGGAGATAGACCGCGTCGCGGAGCGCGGCTTCTGATTCATCGGGCGCCCACGCTGCCCAGATTTGAAGAGAGAGTGAAGCGCGCGTAGAGGCCTTCTGTGCGAACTTCTGGAGACGGGGCCGGCGCGCGGCCTGGTGGGTGTCTTGGAGGCTCACGGCGCTGAGGCGTCCTGGCGCGCGTCCTGGTGGCCATCGGTCCTGCAGCATCGGCAGTTCGGGCGATTCTGCCGGCGGAATCGTTGTTTCTGGCGAGTACCGCGGGTATCGATGCCCGCGGCGATGCGCGATCGATTACCGCTCGAAATGGCGAGGACGGCCGGCGCCGCTCGTGGAATCGCGCGATGCCAGCTTCCATCGATGCCGGTGACGATAAGGTACCGGAGTACCGATTCCTGGAAGCCCTGCTGGTGGCTGAGGGCTGCCGGCGCGCGGCCTGGTGGCTGTCCTGGAGGCTGAGGGCGCCGCGCCGGGAACGGCGCCCTCAGCGGGGCGACTATGCGGCGGCGCTGGCCGTGGGTTTGAGCAGATCGGGCCGCTTTTGGGCGAGTTCCTGCAATTCAGCGGCGAGCACTTCGGGGCTGTCTCTCAGTACGCCCTGCGCGACCTCGCGCGCATTCTCGAAATCGTCGATTTCTTGTTGGAACATGAAAAACGCGTCTTCAGGGGTGTTGAAATTCAGGCCGGCGGCATTCCCGCGGTAGATCTGGAAAAGGCGGCGCAGGAAGTTCGCTATCCATTTTCCGTCCAAGAGGATCTGGGCGGCGGCATCAATGTACACCAGGTTTTCTTTTTCCGCGTCCGCTTCAGCAGCTATGTGCTTGTACCCGAGCGCTCGGGCGCTCAGTATGAAGGCGGTTTCCGTCAGGTCGTAGGCGCTCGTATCCCATTCCTCCATCAGAGCCTCGAAGAAAGATCGGGATTCACGGGATGCGCCACCGAGAAGGCGGCGAACCCGAAGCAGGCCGGAAGACCCGTAAGGCCGGGGCGCGGACTGAGGTTGCGGTGGGGCCGGCGGCGCAGTGGGCGCTGGTAGGGGTTCCGGCGGGGCGGCCGTCTCGGGCTCATCATCTTGCAGCCCTGGTGGCAAGGTGAAGCTGAATATCTCGTTGCCTTGGCCATCCGGTTTGAAGGCATTTGCTTCGGACGCTTGGTCGTATCCATCGCCCACAGCCGAGAGCAAGGCCCTGACCTCCGCGTCTTCGGTTTTGCTGAGTTCCGTACCATCGCGCTTCGTTCGAAGGGCACGCCGGGCAATGCGGCCGGCGCGGTTCTCGTTTATGGCAAGATCGCGCAGGATGGCTTCAAGGAATTTGACGAAAATATGGTCTTGGCCGGTGGCCGGCGGTTCGGTGTCGGGTGTCGGCGGAGCGATCGGGGGGATGGTCTCCGGTTCGGGGGCCGGGTTTCGTTTTCGCTTCTGCATTTTGGTCCTTTCGGTAGAACGTCTATTGATTCTACCGTTTCAGTATGGCTGATACAATTTCTCTTGTCAATAGGCGTTCTACTGATTTATAATCAAGACTGAAATGCCACCCGCATCAGACAAGCCTTACATGAACTTCGTCATCCAGCCGGACCTCCTGAAGCGCGTCGATGACTTCCGGTTCAAGCACCGTTTCCCGGCGCGCGCCGCGGCGATCAAATGGCTGCTTGATTGGGCGCTGGCCCAGAAGCCGGCGCCGAAGATCTCGCCACCAGCGAAGGCGGAATAGTGCAGCGCGACATGGACCTGGTCCGGGCAATCCTATTGAAGCTCGAAGACTACCCGCACGCTTTTGCGCCTCAGCCGTTTGAAATTGGAGGCTTCACAAAGGAGCAGATTGGGTACCACGTCGCACTCATGCACCAGGCCGGGCTGATTGAGGCCGTAAAAGTGACCGCGATAAGTGACCCGAGCCCGAGCGCAATTCCGCTTTCCCTCACGTGGGAAGGATACGAGTTTCTCGCAACGGCGAAAAACGAGAGTACCTGGCGCAAGGGCACGGCCGCTGTATTTGCCAAGGCCGGCGCGGTGGGTTTCGAACTTCTCAAGTCGGTTCTAATCGCTGAACTGCGAAAGGAGATCGGCCTATAGTCTTCGAGTCTCGGTGGAAGAAGCGGCGAAGCGGAAAGGGTAAGGATGGTCTGGCATTACACAAAGGGCGTGCATCTGCCGAAAATTCTCGCGACCGGGGAAATCCGTCCGGCTACGGCTGGCGTTCCGGTTGGCGAGCAGCCGATTGTCTGGTTTTCAGGCAATGCGACTTGGGAAGCGACGGCGAATCCCGGCCGGAGAGATGACGCCGGCAAATTGCATGACGCCACGGTTGAAGAAATGGATGCTATTTTCGGTGGGCGCGCCAGAATCAGCGTTAATGACGCAACTGCACCTTACGACTGGTACCACCTGAAGCGGGCGGCGGGCATCAAAACTAGGATGGCTCGGGATATGGAGGTAGACGCGATACGGCGCGGCGCAAGCCCGAAGGACTGGCGTGGGACCTTCGATCCGGTGCCGCGTGAAAAGTGGTTAAGCGTTGAAGTGTTCCATAACGGGGCATGGGTTCCATTCGAAGATGGAAGCGAGCGGAAAGGATAGCGATGGCGGTCTTCAAACGCAGTAATACCTGGTGGTACGAGTTCATCTATGCCGGCGAGCGCATCCGGGAATCTGCAAAGACGAGCCGGAAGACTATTGCCACGGCCGCCGAAGAGGATCACCGGAAGCGCCTGGAGCGGGCGCACGCTGGAATGCCAACCGAAGCACCGGAACAGCGGATCAAGACCGTCTCAGAGGTGCTGAGGGTGTACGAGCGGCAATATGGCGTGAACCACCGTCACAATTCCCTGGTGATCGTGGCGAACCGCTCGAAGCACGTAACGCGCAAGCTGGGCTCGGTCTTGCTCCCCGATCTCAACCAAGCGCGTCTCACGGAATACATGGAGCAGCGGCGTGAAGAGAAGGCCAGCAACCGAACGATCAACATGGAACTGATGGTCTTGTCCCGCGCGGTGGGCTACACCTGGAAGGCGCTCTGGCCGAAGCTGAAAAAGCTGCAAGAGAATCAGGACGTGGGCCGGGCGCTGGAACCGGAGGAAGAGAAGCGGGTGTTGGCGGCCGCGGCGGCGAATCCATCGAAGCTGATTTACCCATTCCTGATGACGTTGACCTGGACGGGCATCCGGAGCGATGAGGCACGCACGCTGCGTTGGTCGCAAGTGGATTTTCAGACACCACAGATCAGGGTAGGGAAGTCGAAGACCGAGGCGGGAGCCCGGCGGGCCATCCCGATGGGCGCCGCGCTCAAGATGGCGCTGGAACAGCATGCGGCCTTTTGCGCGCGGAAACTCGGTCCGTTGCAGCCGGAGTGGTACGTCTTCCCGCTGTCGAATCGCACGCGCCCGGTGGACGCCACCAGGCCGGTTACGTCGCTGAAGACGGCCTGGGAAACCGTCAAAACGGGTGCTGATGTGGAATGCCGGCTCCATGACCTTCGGCATTCTTTCTGTACGAAGCTGGCCGAGGCCGGCGTACCCGAGAGCACAATGCTTGATATGATGGGGCATGTGAGTTCGGTTATGCTGCGCAGATATTCCCACATTCGAGCGAAGGCACGGCGTGAGGCGATTACTGCGCTGGAGAGCGGAATTTCATTTGGGGTCCCCACAAAATCCCCCACAATCGCTGATTCGAAAGAAAAGGCGAAAAGTACAAGTCGTTTGGTTTCATAGTGTTGGGCCGGTAGCTCAGATGGTAGAGCATGTGCCTTTTAAGCACAGGGTCGCGGGTTCGAGTCCCGCCCGGCTCACCAGTGCGAAACCGAAGCCAGGAGCTAGGTTTGCACGCCAAAGCCCCAATTCGAAACGCCGAGACCATCAAGCGGCTGACCGCATTGCTTATTGAGGCCGCCAAGCCCAAACGCATCATCCTGTTCGGTTCCAGGCGGGCGGCGACGCGGGCGAAGACAGCGACCTCGACGTCATGGTGGTTGAAGAGGGCGTTTTGGATCGTGCCGGGGAGATGGTGCGGCTGAATCGGCTGTTGCTCCGCAAGGCTGCCCAGGATGAAGCACTGCTGGATGAAGTGCGGCGTGCGGCACGCGAGTCACTACGCCAGTTGCCTCGGCGCTTGCGAGAATATGCCCGGTAGTGCTCGTTTGAAGTGACCCCCACTGGGAACAGGATTGGGAACAGAAACGAGAGTCAAGGCGATATCATCCACGCCGAAGGCGTGCGGGTGGGTTTCTTATCATCCGCGCCGCAGGCGCGC
>PLMF01000268.1:8027-8202 GCA_003142355.1 Bryobacterales bacterium | reverse complement strand
TCGAGGTAACCCCAGAAGGGGTAGCGCTCCGGTTCCGGCGGGGGCGGCTCGGGCGGCTGCTCTTCGATCATGAATCCCTTTCGATGAGCGCCGCCGCCAGCAGCGGGACCATCAATTCGTGGTGGCCCGTAACGGCATATCCCGAGCCGCCGGAACCGGCGTGCGGGCGTTCCAC
>PLMF01000268.1:0-7966 GCA_003142355.1 Bryobacterales bacterium | reverse complement strand
ATACGCCGAGAGCAGGCGGAAATCGCGGTGCGAGGCGCTGCCAATGGCGGCCGCATCGGCGGCGGGATGGGTGTGCGGCGTATCCGTTCCGATGGCCACGTGTACGGTCACCGGAGTGCCGTGGCGGTAGGCCTGGAGCAGCAGGCTGGATGCCGCGTGCTCCGGCGCTGCCCCCGAATCCAGCCACCGCCCCAGCGCTTCTCCCATGCCCAACCCTTCCCTGTCCCCTTCGGCGATGGCGCGGTTCATGTCGCGCCCCGTCTCTTCCGCCGAGCCGAACCGGCCATCCGGCAGCACGGCCTCCACGTCTTCGCTGGTGTGGCCGGCCAGCGCGATCTCGAAATCGTGGATGGCGGCCGCGCCGTTCAGCGCAAACACGGTGACATAACCGCGGCGCATCAGGTCGATGACGACCGGCGCCAGACCGCACTTGACGACGTGGCCGCCCAGGCCCCAGATGATGGCGCGCTTGCGGCGGCGCGCGCCGGCTAGCGCGTCCACCACCGCGCGGAACGAATTGCCCGCCAGTATGCGGGGCAGCGAATCCAGCCACCCCGCCACCCCGGAACCCGCCCGATAAACGGAAGCGAAGTCCGCAATATTGACCTTGCCGCCGCGCTCTCTTAGAGAGACGGTCTTGAGACCCGCGAAATCCAGCGGGCGCCTCGAGTATTTGCTCATGCCGCCTTCCCGTTGCCGAGCACTTTTCGCAAGGCCTCGGCCGTGTAGCTCTTCTTCGACCGGCTCACCTGCTCGGGAGTGCCCGCGGCCACCACGCGGCCCCCGTATTCGCCGCCATCGGGACCCAGGTCGATGATCCAGTCGGCGGTCTTGATCACGTCCAGGTTGTGCTCGATCACCACCACCGTGTTGCCCAGGCCCACCAGGCGCTGCAAGACGTCCAGCAACTTGCGCACGTCGTCGAAGTGCAGCCCCGTGGTGGGCTCATCCAGCAGGTAGAACGTCCGGCCGGTCTGGCGCTTGCTCAGTTCTTTGGCCAGCTTGATGCGCTGCGCTTCGCCGCCGGAGAGCGTGGTGGAAGACTGGCCCAGGTGAACATATCCGAGGCCCACGTCATAGAGCGTTTGCAGCTTGGCGCGGATCTGCGGCAAATTCTCCATCAGGGGCAGGGCCTCTTCCACGGTGGCATCCAGCAGGTCGGCGATGGAGTGGCCCTTGAACTTCACTTGCAGCGTCTCGCGGTTATAGCGGCGGCCGCGGCAGACGTCGCAGGTGACGTAGACATCCGGTAGAAAGTTCATTTCGATGCGTTTGAGACCGTCGCCCTGGCACGCTTCGCAGCGGCCCCCTTTCACGTTGAAGCTGAAACGCCCCGGCCGGTAGCCCCGCTCGCGCGATTCCGGCAGCATGGCGTAGAGATCGCGGATGGGCGTGAACAGCCCGGTGTAGGTGGCCGGATTGGAGCGCGGGGTGCGGCCGATGGGAGCCTGGTCGATGCGGATGACCTTGTCGATATTCGCGATTCCCTCGATGGTGTCGTGCGCCCCGGGTTCTTCGTGCGAGCCGTAGATTTCCTTGGCCAGCGCGCGGTACAGGATCTCGTTGACCAGCGTGGATTTCCCGCTGCCCGAAACGCCCGTCACCACGGTCAGAAGGCCCAGCGGCACCTCCACGTCGATCGACTTGAGATTATGCTGGCGCGCGCCGCGAATCACCAGTTTCTTTTCCCCCGGCGGGCGGCGTTCCACCGGAATCGGAATCTCGAGCGCGCCCGAAAGGTAGCGGCCGGTGAGCGAGTCGGCGTTGCGGGCGATCGCGGCGGGAGTGCCCGCGGCCACCAGCGCGCCGCCCAGGCGTCCCGCGCCGGGACCCAGGTCGATGACGTAATCGGCCCGCTCGATGGTCTCGGCGTCGTGTTCCACCACCAGCACCGTGTTGCCCATGTCGCGGAGATGCTTGAGCGTGTCGAGCAGCCGGCCGTTGTCGCGCGGATGCAGCCCGATCGAGGGCTCGTCCAGCACGTACAGCACCCCGCGCAGCTTCGACCCAATCTGCGTGGCCAGCCGTATGCGCTGCGCCTCTCCGCCCGCCAGCGTGGCGGCCGACCGCTCCAGGCTCAGGTAGTCGAGCCCCACGGCGGAGAGAAACTCCAGGCGCCGGCGGATTTCATCCAGCACCCGGCCGGCGATCTGCCCCTCGCGCTCGTTGAGTTCCCAGTTGCGCACGGTCATCAGCGCGCGCGCCACCGGCAGCGCCGTGAACTCCGCGATGGAAAAGTTCTTCACGCGCACGGCCAGGCTCGCGGGCCGCAGCCGCCGGCCCCGGCAGGCCGGACATTCCACCGGCGACATGTACTCGGTGAGCCACTCGCGATGGGTCTCCGTGGACTCCTCGTAAAGCTCGCTCAAGGTCCCCAGAATGCCCTCGAACCCGGCGCCGCCTTCGAGCAGCAGCGCGCGCGTCGCTGGGGGAAGCTCCTCGAACGGTTTCTTCAGGTTGATGCGCGACCTCTTCGCGAATTCCTCCAGCCGCTGCTGCATCGACCAGGAACCCGCGCCCGGACCCAGACCACCGTCGAGCAGCGGTTTGGAGGGGTCCACCACCACCTTGGCCGGGTCGAACGTCCACTTGCTGCCCAGCCCGTGACATTCCTCGCAGGCGCCGTAGGGGCTGTTGAACGAAAACGAGCGCGGCTCCAGCTCCGGAATGCTGGCGCCGCACTCGGTGCACGCCAGTTTCTGCGAATACAGGCGCTCCTCGCCGTTCACCACCGCGATCAGCACCAGCCCGTTGGCCAGCTTGGTGGCAACATCGATGGAGGCCTCCAGGCGTTTTTCGATCCCCGCCTTCACCAGCAGCCTGTCGACCACGACTTCGATGGTGTGGTTCCTGCGCTTGTCGAGCGCAATGTCTTCGTCCAGAGAGCGCAGCACGCCGTCGATGCGCGCGCGCACGAAGCCCTGCCGGGCCAGTTTCTCGAGCTCTTTCTTGTACTCCCCTTTGCGGCCGCGCGCCACCGGCGCCATCACCATGATGCGGTCCTCGGGCTTGAGCGCCAGCACGTGCCCGAGAATCTGCTCGGTGGTCTGCCGCGAAATCCGGTTGCCGCACACCGGGCAGTGCGGCGTGCCGATGGAGGAGTACAGCAGGCGCAGATAATCGTAGATCTCGGTGATGGTCCCGACGGTGGAGCGCGGGCTGCGGCTGGTGGTCTTCTGCTCGATGGAAATGGCGGGGCTGAGACCGTCGATGGAATCCACGTCGGGCCGCTCCATCTGGTCCAGGAACTGGCGCGCATAAGGGGAGAGCGTCTCCACGTAGCGCCGCTGGCCCTCGGCGTAAATGGTGTCGAACGCCAGCGACGACTTGCCGGAACCGCTGAGTCCCGTGATCACCGTAAAGGCGTTCCGGGGAATCTCCACATCGATGTTCTTCAAGTTGTGCTGGCGCGCGCCATGCACCGTAATCCGGTCCAGCATAGTGAGCTACGGATGGAAAGGGCGATCTTTCATTGTGGCGCGGCTTGTGCCGGTTCCGCAAATTGCGCTATAAATAACCTGGATATGCTGAAATGCGAGCAGTGTGGCGGGCGGGTGCGGCGTGTCCACAGGACCTTTTTCGAGCGCTTCAGTTACATGGCGATCTATGCGTGCCGCGATTGCGACACGGAGAAGTTTTCGCCGCGCCACTACATGTTCCATTTCGGTCCCCACTGCCGTTGCCCGCGTTGCGGAACCTTCCGCGTCACCCGGCTGAAGGCGCCTGACAAGATTGATCGGTTGAACTCCGGTTTTTTGAATTATCTGGAGCAACTGGCTGGAGGAAGGTTGTTTCACTGCCGTTACTGCCGGGTGCAGTTCTATGACCGCCGGATGCTGGCATCCGAGGACAAGCGAGAGCGGGAAGTCGCGTCCTCACCGGATCCGGAACACTCGGGTGTATAGATAGGTCGATTCCCGCTCGTGCGCCTCTCAGCCGAACCCAACGAAGCTGGCAAGCGGCTGGACCAGATGCTCCACCAACGGCTGCCGCAATACAGCCGCGCGCGGATTCAGCAGTGGATTCAGGCGGGCCGCGTGCTGGTGAACGGCGTCCCAAAGCGGTCTTCGCACCCGCTGCGGGCGGGTGAGGCCATCGACGTCGAGCCCGCTGAAGCTCCGCCGCTCCGCGCCGTGCCGGAAGCCATTCCCCTGGCCGTGCTCTATGAAGACCGGGATGTGGTGGCTATCGATAAGGCGGCCGGCATGGTGGTCCACGCCGGCGCCGGCGTCCATTCCGGAACCGTGGTCAACGCGCTGCTGCACCGTTTCGCGTCGCTGTCTGGCGTTGCGGGCGCGCTGCGGCCCGGCATCGTGCACCGACTCGACCGCTATACCAGCGGCGTCCTGCTGGTGGCCAAGAACGACGACGCCCATCGACAACTGGCGGCGCAATTCTCGGGCCGCCAGGTGGAAAAGGTTTACCTGGCGCTGGTGCATGGCAAGGTCAAGCACGAGAGCGGGCGTATGGAACGTCCCATTGCGCGCGACCCCGTGCACCGCACCCGCATGACCACCCGCCTCGACAAAGGCCGCGCGGCCTGGTCCGAATACCGCGTGTTGCGCCGGTTTGAACGGTTCACGCTGCTCGAAGTGAGGATCGGCACCGGCCGCACGCACCAGATCCGGGTGCACCTCTCGAGCATCGGCCACCCCGTGGCCGGCGACACGCTGTACGGCGCCCCGGCCAAGGTGGAGGGCCGCCCGCCCCTGGGCCGCTTCTTTCTGCACGCCCGCCGCATCCGCTTCCACCAGCCCTCCACCGGCGAGGAGATCGCGGTCGAATCGCCCCTGCCTCCCGAGCTGGAGGAGTGGATGAACGGGTTGTAACGGCGAGGCGAACGAAGCAAATGCTGTCCACTTTGGCGTTGAGCCCGATAGGGCGAAAGAACATAGCCCAAGNNGCCCAAGGCGTCAGCCTTGGGAAAGGGAAGACCGGCCGGAAAGCCCCAGAACGGGGCGGAAGAGCTGGGCCAGAGCATCTTACGCCCTTCCAGGGCTGAATTGTTTTCGTGCTTATTCCCACGGCTTGCGCCGTGGGCTAAAGTCTATCGCTCCTGCGGAGCTGGCTCAAGTGAACAGCATTGGGCCTAACGGCCGGCGTTCAGCGGCGGGCGCTGCCTGCCCGTCCGCTGCAACACCTCGCCAGGTGGCGCTTGAGCGCGCACCTTGACCACTGCGGCACCGAGTCTTGGCCGGCGCGCCGGGGTGCCATGAAGCAAGCCTTCGACGCTGATGTCCTCGTCCACGTCTGGCCAGTGAACTCCCTGGCCGGTTCCGATGAGACGAAAGTTTGCCCGCTGGACGGGCGTGGCTTCGGACAGCCGCCAGGACCAAGCCAGCGGCACGCTGATGACACGTCCGTCGACCAGATCGGCGATGATCTGATCCTTGGTCACGCGGACCTTCTGAATGCGAGGATCGTTACCGGCGCTAACCACAGTGCTCATACCACGCCTCCAGGATAGCAGCCAGATGGGTCCCGATGAGGCGGCGAATCAGGTTCAACTCTCGGGCGGTGAAGCCATGGTTGCGGGCAAGCTCAAGCGGCTGGAGCCAGAACTTGCAGGTCTTGTCCTCCCGTTCCACATGGACGTGCGGCGGCTCGTTGCAGTCGAAGCTCGTGAAGAAGAACCGATACGGCCCAGGAATACCTCTGATTCGCGGCATTCGAAACCGGCGCTCCCGCCGGGAACCCAACACGCCATAGCATACCTGAACTATGAGCCTCTCGTTAGCCGCCCTCGACCGACGGCGATTTTGCGCGATTCGAAGGTTTGCGATGGGTGAATCCGTTGAGCCTATAGCAGACCCCCGCGACAGCATCTACGGCGATCACGGGACGCTATAATCGGACCATATGAGAATTTGGGTGCCACTCGCGGCCGCGGGCGTGATCGCCATCGCCGTTGCGGCCGCCGGGCAGGACCCCGCCAGGCCCGCCGGCCAGATCCTTCAGAGCGACGAGGCCACGCGTATCACGGTCGACGTCACGCGCGTCAACCTGCTCTTCACCGTTACCGATAAGAAAGGCCGCTTCATCACCGACCTCGGCAAGGACGATTTTGAAGTCGTCGACGGCAAGCGGCGGCAAACCATCTCCGACTTTGCCGCGGAGTCCGACCTGCCCCTGCGCCTGGGCATTCTGATCGACACCAGCAACAGCATCCGGGAACGCTTCAAGTTCGAGCAGGAAGCCGCCAGCCAGTTCATCGACAGCGTAATGCGGACCAACCTCGACAAGGCCCTGGTGGTGAGCTTCGACACCTCGGCCGAGCTGGTGGCCGACCTGATCAGCGACACCGACAAGCTGACGGCCGCCATCCGCGACCTGCATCCCGGCGGCGGAACCTCGCTCTACGATGCCATCTACTTCGCCTGCCGCGACAAGCTCTCGCAGGACCAGCCCAGGCACAAGTTCCGCCGCGCCATCGTCATCGTCAGCGACGGCGAAGACAACCAGAGCCGCTACACCCGCGACCAGGCGCTCGAAATGGCGCAGAAGGCCGACGTGGTGATGTACGCCATTTCGACCAACATCACCCGCATTGAGACCGACGGCGATAAGGTCCTTAAGTACCTCGCGCAGGAAACCGGCGGGCGAGCTTTCTTCCCGTTCAAGGTGGAGGACCTCGACCAGTCGTTCGAAAACATCGCCAACGAGCTGCGCCATCAGTACAACATCTCCTACCGGCCCGAGCCGCTGAAGACCGACGGCCTGTTCCACGCCATCGACGTGCGGGTGCCGCAACGCAAGAACATCCTGGTCAATGTCCGGCGGGGCTACTACGCTCCCAAGATGTAGCGGGGTAATCCGCCGCGGCGGACCCGGCGACCTGGCCCAGGTTGCCCTCATCCAGGCCGCCAGCCCCGAGGCTGCCCAGTGGGACGCCGCCGATTACTTGCACTACGACTTCCGCGTCTCGGTCCGCGGAATTCGGGTGGCGGGCTTCGTGGTGTCGCGTGCGCTCGCCGAGGGTGAAACCGAACTGCTGAACCTGGCAGTGGCCCCGGGATTCCGCCGCCAGGGAGTGGCGCGCAAACTGGTGGAGTCCCTGCTGGCGGAGTCGCCGGGGGTTGTGTACCTGGAGGTCCGGGAATCCAATCTGGCCGCCCGCAAGTTTTACAATCACATGGGATTTCAAGAAGTTAGCTCGCGCATCGGGTATTACCAGGCGCCATCTGAAGCGGCTATTGTCATGAAGTTTCATTCATGTTAAGGTGGCGTTAGGATGGTGATGCCGTCCTTTCACAACGCGACCAGATTACCCACCGAGCCTTGTTTCCGAACCGACCGACTCGGCGAGGCAACTTCTTGGGAGGAATTGCCCGATATGGAACGGAACGCACAGGAAGAGTTGAAAGCGCATCTGATGGAAACGAACGAGGAGTTTCGCCGGCTTGCCGGCCAGCACTCAGAGTTTGCCCGCAAGCTGGATGCCCTGGAATCGCTTCCCCATCTGACTTATGAAGAACAGTTGGAGGAGACGCGGTTGAAGAAGCTGAAACTTCGGTTGAAAGATCAGATGGAAGCGATCGTGAGCCAGTACCGGTCTCAGCAGCAGGTCGCTTAGCATCAGGTGCGCGCAGTAGCGGTGATTGCATCCGGCCCGGTCGGCTTCGGCTGACCGGGCCTTTGGTTTTTATGGAGCCGATTCGCATTCCCATAACCGACGTTTTCGATCTGCACAGCATTCCGCCGCGCGACGTGAAATGGGTAGTGGAAGAATACCTTCGTGAGGCGGACCGGTTGGGGTTCAAAGCGCTGCGGATCATCCACGGACGCGGCATAGGTGTCGAGCGCGAGATGGTGCGTTCGGTTCTGGCGCGCGCGGAGTTCGTGGTGGATTTCCAGGATGCCCCCGCCGAAGCCGGAGGTTGGGGCGCCACCATCGTGACGCTGCGGTAGACATGGCTGGCCGCCGATGAACGCGGATCAACGCCGATAATGGGGTGAACCCCTTCGG
>PLMF01000320.1 GCA_003142355.1 Bryobacterales bacterium | reverse complement strand
CCGTGGGACTTGCCTCCGTTCTCACGGGAGGCGGCGATCTGCTTCTGAGTGCGCATAAAAGGGCCTTTCCTGGCAGGTCTGGAGACCTTCGTTAGAAAAAGTAAAGGGCAGCCCGGAAGGGACTGCCCTTTTGACAACTACTGTAGCAGGCGAACTTTGCCCGGACGGGGGCGAAGGCCGTAAGTTATTGAGGGGGCTTGGAAAATTCTGTGAGGTTGGGCGTGACTGAAAAAGGTTTGCTCGGTTCCGCGGCGCCGGACAGACAAAATCAGGGGCCACGGGAAGGCTGGAGAGGAGGCCTATTACAGTAGGCTTGGCGTTGCCTACGGGAGCGGTGGGGCCTGCGGCGTCAGGGAGAGTTTATCAATCAGTTGCCACATGTGAGCAACGGGCGTAATGCGTCAACTGGCCACGTTTGGCCCATTACCGTAGCCAAGCCGACTTGTCGGGAGTAATCCGGGGTTGAGGACACTCCTGCCATGCAAGAGCAAACACTGAACACCGCTGTGTTCATTCTGACCCCCAAGAATTCCGTGAATAGCGCGGCGCCAGTGCGCCATGAGCCAGATCTTTTGACACGCCGCCCGTATCTTGTTGCCGTGCATGTGCAGTGTCGCTACTCCGATACCCGACGCAAGAGACACGCCGCGTCGTAATCAATTCGTCGTATGAAGTGCGGAAAAAACGATGCAGTCCGGACGGGCACACGGACATTGAGTTTTGGTCGTGAAGGGGCGTCGATGCGGCGCTATTTCAATTTCTCGTATCGCCTGATATAAAGCGCAACCTCCTTGCGAGGCAAGCGCACTGTCGTGTCAGCCGAGAACGACGTCAGCACGGAGACCAGATTGGATGCGGTTGCGAGCTTGCACCGATGAATCTCATCCAGTATCCATAGAATGCCGTGTACCTCGATTTCGTGTTCGGACGCGAGTTTGCGAAGTGCGCGGTCGCCGCTAAGAAGAACGCTGCCGGGGTGACTCTCTGCAAGGGCAAAGGCGAGTCCATCATGGACGGAGAGGTGCGGCACCTGCCTGATGACTTGCTGCGCCCGCAGAACCCGTTCGCCGGGAAGGTCTATGATCTTTAATCCACCTTGAAGGAGCACCCGCTTCTGGGCGTCGGTGAACTTCAGCAGTTCTTCCTCGAATAGCGTGTTCGGAATCAGAAACTCATAGGGGAGCCGCAGAAAGGCTTCCAGCAAGGAGCCCTTCCTGAGATCAATTAGGCAACTGCTGTCACTAATGATGATCCGCATCGGTGGTTTGCGGACCTTTCAGCCCGGCCTCCACTTCGGAGACAGGCAGGCGCAGGAGTTCGGCGCCCTTGGTCAGGGAAATCAGCCCTTCGGCCAGCGCCCGGTAGCACAGCCGTTCGAATCTAAGCGCGCGCTCCCACTGCCCGCGGTGCTGCTCCGGCTCTAGTTCCACAGGTTCCCGGGTGCGCCAGCCCCGGGCGGTGGACTGAAAGGCATAGACCAGCGTGGACTCGCTGATAACGCCAACCTGCCGGAGCCGCATCAGCAGGGCCATGCCGCTGACACGGTACAACCGCTTCAGGTCGATGAGTTCCTTGTAGCCCAGCGCGTTACGGTTCTTGCCGACCTCGCGCAGAAGATGCTCGCGCGGCATGAGGAAAGCGCCGGCGAACAGCGTGGCCGCCTTCTCCTCTTCCTTCTCGTCCAGACTGTTGGTGTCAATGAGGCGATGCGCCAACTCGTGCACAAGGGTCAATCTGCGCCGTTCGAGCGGGAAACTGTTATTCACCACGATCACGGGAAGATCCGACTGCCCCTCCCCTCGCCCGACAAGACAAGTGAATCCCGACACTCGTTCCGGCAACGATACCGTCAGAACCTTGAGGCCCTTTTCTTCCAGCAGTTCGGTCATGTTGGGAATCGGATCGGCGCCGAGCTTCCATTCCTCGCGGACGTCATTGGCCAGCTTTTCGGCGTCAGTCACCTCGCGCAGTTTCACCGGGCATGGCATGGGGCACTGCCATTCCGCGCCGTTGAGATCTAGAACGAGTTCAATCTGCAGGTAGCGCTCGATCCATTCGAGGACCTCGGTTTCCACATGGGCGCGATCGCGCGCGGTCGTATTCGCCTTGGTCCGGAATTCGACTCCCGCCAGCACGATGCCTCCGGTATCCATCAGGTAGCTGAGCGAGACACCAAGCGCCTTGGCAAGGGCTGACAGGACGCCGGAACTCGGCACGTCTTCGCCGCGCTCATATTTGCCGATGGCCTGGGCCGTCACCTTGTGGTTCATCGCCGCCGACAGGTCACGCAGCGAAAGCCCGGCCTTACGTCGCGCGAGCTTGACCCGGTCCGCAATCATGGCATCTCCTTTACGGTTTACAATTGACGAACTTCAATATGTATTGTAAACTGAAATCGAAGTACAATCAAGAGGGCATTTGAACAGATTTGAGACCGAGCGCACGCAAGATGAGCAATACGAACAATCCGGATGGCATCGCACGCAAGCGTAGCGTCCGCCGCGCGGGCGGCTTCGTTCAAACCGGGTTTCCTGTAGTAACCTTGGACCGCCCGGGCTTAGAGTGTTTCGTACCGGTGGTCGTTGGTGCTGGGATGGTGCTCATCGATCCGCGTTGGCGGCGAATCTTAAGCAGCGCGAGCGCCAGGGTCAGAACGGCGGCGCAGTTGAAATCGGCTGACAGAACCCAAGGAATGCCGCTCAAGTTGTATTGAACCAGAACGGAGAGCATCAGTAGCGGGACAAAAGCCAGGAGTTTCGTGATGATGCCGCCCGGTAACGGCGGAGCCTCCCCGTCCGGAGCCGGCTGGATCACATACAGAGAAAGCGGGATCAGCAGAACATAATAGTGCACCCAGGCGAGCGGGCTCGAAAGGAGCATCAGCGCGCAGCCCACCCCCGCGGCGGCGAACGCGTTAGGCACGGCTAGCTCAACGGCGGGCGCTTTCCGCCGGGTGGAGAACACCAACCATGAAAAGGCGGCGAGCAAGACGATCAGGATGATCGCCGGACCCGGGCCTGTTCCCCCGAATAAGAGCTTCGCCAAACCATAGTTGCCTTTATCCAAGGGATAAGATCCATCTCCCACTGTGTCGGATAAGCTCTTGACAAACCCGATCCACATCTTCGGGTTGGCGAAGTACAGTCCCGACACCGCGATGGACCCCGCGGCCGCAACGCACACGCCAGTCAGGAGGCGGAGGAGCCGGCGGTAGTCCCTGTCCGCGAGGCCGACGATCACCGCCAACGCGAGAACGATCAACGTGGTCGGCTTGATCATCGTCGCCATTCCAATTGCGATTCCGGCCGACAAATGCCGGGAGCGGGCCGCCAACAAGATGAACAGCGCGACCGCGAACAACTGGATCTGGTTTAGATTTCCGACCCCCATATCGGACACTACGGGCGAAAAATCGGCTGCCAGGAACGCCAGCACCAGAATGGTCGATACCACAGAGAACCGGAGCAGATGGCAAAGCATCACCACGGATAGGGCCAGACACAACCCGCATGCAATGGCGAAACGCTTCTGGTCGGTCTCGTAATCGCCGGATGACAACAGCCCTATGAGCGTGTACAGAAACGGCGAGCCTCTGGAGTCCACCCTGCCGTTATGCAGCGAGTCCTGCATATTCGCATAGGTGGCCTGACGTTGAGTCTCCGGAGCCGATGGCAATTCCGCTTCGGCGGCCATTGCCGACCCCATGTCGCGCCGGGCCGCCTCCGAGTAAATGTCCGCTACGGGTTTGGTGGAAAGCGTGTGAGGAACCGACCAAAAAATGAAAAAGTCGACCATGGGCGTGTGCGTGGCATACTGCCAGGCAAACAACGCGGAATGGATCAGCAGGAGCGATGCAAGGATTTCGGGCGCGCGGATCATCCGCAGGTTGTACTTACGAATCAACCGACCGTTACCAGGTTGTGTAGCTGCCACTGGATTGTACTCTTGTTCCGTGCATTCTAGCAGCAATCTTCTGTCATGTCACGGTTCCTGTCTCACGCGGGTGTGCGACATAAAAGTGGCGGACTCTCTGATTCCAGAGTAGCCCACGGCGTATTAGCCGTGGGTCCGAGTCCCCCCCCGACATAGCCCCCGTGGGGGCCTAAGAATTCTGCTGGTGACACTTCTTACGCCCCGTTTCCGGGGCTTTCCGGCCGTTCATCCCTCTCCCAAGGCTGACGCCTTGGGCTATGTTCTTTCGCCCTCCGGGCTCAGCCGGTCGGTCTTAGGTTAACGCATATTCGGCTCGCGCCGTGGGCTACTTCCTTTCGCTCCTGCGGAGCTACCTGTGCGCCCGGAGTCTGTCTACCATCTGGCGCACTACGGGATCGGGCCTGATGCGCAGGGCGGCTTCATATTCGGTAATCGCTTCCGCCTGCCGGCCGGGCGTCCGCGCCAGCGCGTTTCCGAGGTTGACGTGCGCTTCCACGAAATTGGGCGCGATGCGCAGGGCCGCTTCGTACTCGGCGACTGCCGCCGGCAAGCGGCCGGGCACGCGCTCGAGCGCGGTTCCCAGGTCATAGTGGGCTTCCGCATTGTCGGGTCGAATTCGCAGCGCCGCCCGGTATTCGGCAATCGCCTCCGGCAGGCCGCCGGGTACGCCCGATAGCGCGTTCGCAAGGTTCATATGCGCGCTCACAAGATCGGGGTTGATGCGCAACGCCGCCCGGTACTCGGCAATCGCCTCCGGCAGGCGGCCTGGCAAGCCTGAGAGCGCGTGCCCCAGATTGGCGTGCGCATCGGCATGATCCGGGTCGATCCGCAGCGCCGCCTGGTATTCGGCAATCGCGTCCGGCAGCCGGCCGGGCATGAGGAGCAGAGCGTTCGCCAGATTGTAGTGCAGTTCGGGGTTGTCGGGTCGAATGCGCAGCGCCGCCTGGTATTCGGCGATCGCCTCCGGCAGCCGGCCGGGCATGGCCGATAGCACGTTTCCCAAATCGTTGTGCGGTTCGGCGCGATCAGGGTCAATCCGCAGCGCCGTTTGGTATTCGGCAATGGCTTCAGGGAGCCGGCCGGGGATGCTCGCCAGCGCGTTTCCCAAATTGGTGTGCGCCTGCACATCACCGGGATCGATCCGCAGCGCCGTTTGGTACTCGGAAATGGCTTCAGGGAGCCGGCCGGGCAGGCGCTCTAACGCTTGGGCCAGATTGTAGTGCGCCTTGCCGCTCTCCGGACAGACGTCCACGGCGCTGGTCCACAGGCTGAGTTCATCCTTCCAGTCGAAGTTGCGGGCGTAGGTTCGCGCGGCGAGCGCCAGGCACACGATGCCTGGCGCGGCCCAGGCGATTCGCGCCGTAGCGGGGCGCAGCGGGAGCCACCGCCCAAGCGCATAGACGGCTGCCACCAGGAACCCGGCGAGGCCCACCGAAGGCAGATAGAGAAACCGCTCGGCCATGATGCTGCCGATCAGGACGATCAGATTCGAAGTGGGCGATGCCGCGACGAAGAAGAAAACCAGGAAGAAGAGCATCGGGGAGCCCGCGCGGCGCCAGCGGACGGCCAGAAGCACGACCAGAATCGCGGCGCCGAGGCAAACAGCGAGCGCAACGAGCGTTTTGTCATCTTCCCAGTTCGACGCTCGCCAGCCGAATAGCGGCACGGCGTTATAGGAATAATCCGCCGATAACCGGGCCGGCCAGAAGAACAGCCACAGCAACTTGCCCATTACTTTGACGGCGGTGAGCCGCGCGGTCCAGAAACCGGCGTGCACAAGGGGATTCTCGGCGAAGGCGACCAGCATGTGCGGGTGGAGTTGCCCGCGCAGATAGAAAAATGCCGCGAACGGCAACGCCAGCACGCCGTAGGCCGGAGCGCGCCCGCGCCACGCGGCCCGGTCGAACCACGTCAGGTCGTAGAGCAGCATGATGCCGGGCAAGACTATGGCGCTCTCCTTCGAAAAGAGCCCGATCGCCTGGGCAGCCGCAACGCCGGCCAACCACGCGAGCTTGCGCCGCCCCGCAGCCGAAGCGCCCCTCACGTGGCATAACAACCCCGCCAACACGCCGAAGGCGGCCAGCAGGTCTGCCCGCCCCACAATATTCGTGACGGATTCGGTGAGCAGCGGATGCAGCCCCCAAATTGCGGCCAGTGCCCAAGCTGGAGCAGTCTCTCCGAGAATCGTGATTCCTAGCGCATACACCAGTGCAACATTGACTTCGTGCGCCACGAGATTGAGCCAGTGATAGCCCGCGGGGCGCGGGCCATTGCTGAAAACCACGTAGTTCACCAGGTAGGAAAAAGTGGTCAACGGGCGATACAGCCCGTCGGTGGCGTTGGCGTACCGATACCCTCCGGTCAGAATGGACGCGATGTTTTGCGGTGTTGCCTGGCGGATACGGGGATCCCGCCCAATCAGCGCGGGATTGTCGAACACCAGGGCCGCCTGGAAGGAATTGGAATAGGCGACCAGAATAAGGCCCCAAATCGCCAGCAGCCGCCACCCGTGCCGCCGCCACGTCCGGCTCCTCGCTCCGGCCGCGACCAGCGGCTTAGTGGCTGGCCGTAACGCTTCTCGCGATCTCCGCTCTCTACCGATCTTCCCCACTTATCATGCCAATATAACGCCGGTCGGGTTGCCCCGCGTTCCCAGGTCTTGTAGGACCCGGTCCGCCGGAAGACCGGGGACAGGGAAAACCGGGGCCGGTTGGCTATCGCGTGTATGCGCTTGCAAGTACTCGTTGACATCGAACGCGTTTCGTGATATACCCATTGAGACTTCAGAGTGCGAATTCCATATTCGCCGGGGGCGGAGGTGCCGTTGCGCGCCTTCTCGGATGGCGGAAGCGTGTGATCGGCCAAGGAGAAGATCCTAATGAAGACAAAACTGAGCCTGCTTGGGCGTTTGACCCTGCTGGCAGTGGTGAGCATGATGCCGCTGCTGAGCCAAGGGGATCGAGGCCAGATTACGGGAACCGTAACGGACGTCAGCGGGGCCGTCGTGCCCGGCGCCCAAATAACGGCCATTCAGAAGAGTACCAACACGTCACACAAGACAGAGACCAGTTCGGCGGGCGTTTTCACGCTCCCCGCCCTGACGATCGGCGAATATCAACTGAAAGTCGAGAAGGACGGCTTCAAGACCCATGTCACCGACAGCGTGGCGGTGACCCCCGGCGGGTCGGCAGGCGTGGACGTCGGTCTCGAGGTAGGCGCGTCGACGCAAAGGGTCGAGGTCAACGCCGCCGCGCAGATAGTACAGACGGAGAACGGCAGAGTGTCTACGACCGTATCGGCATTCCTGGTCGACTCACTGCCGGTCTTGGTGAACGGCGCTTCGCGCAGCCCCTTCGACATTGCGCTGTCCACGCCGGAGGTGGGCAATGGCAACGGCGTATACCACATCGGCGGCGGCAACAATGCCTTTGGCGTGGCGCTCGACGGCTCGTCCATGGCCGGCGGTAAGAACGGCGCCGACCAGTCAGACGCGGCCACCAGGTTTTCGCCGTCGGTGGAAGCTCTCACGGAGTTCAACGTGGAAGGCAGCGGCTTCAAGGCCGAGTCGGGCCACGCCTCGGGCGGAACCATCACCTTCGTCTCCAAGTCGGGCACCAACCAGTTCCATGGCAGCGCATTCGAGTTCCTGCGCAACCAGGACCTGGATGCCCGCCTTTTCTTCGCCACCACGAGGTCCATTCTCAAGCAAAACAACTTCGGGGTCACGGGCGGCGGGCCGGTCTGGATCCCCAAACTCTACAACGGAAAGAACAAGACGTTCGTCTTCGGCTCGTACGAAGGATTCCGGAACCGCGCCGGCGCCAGCAACGGTACGTTTTATAACGTGCCGGCGCCGGAGATGTATGGCGGCGACTTTAGCAATTGGGTGGACGCAAGCAACAAGTTGTACCCGATCTACGATCCGAATACGCAGGTCCTGGTGAACGGATCTTATGTGAGGACCCCCTTCGCCGGCAATAAAATTCCCGCGTCGGAGATCGACCCGGTAGCCGCGCCGATCGCCGCCTACTTGAAAACTATGATCGCGCCGAACAGACCGAACGTCGCGCTGACGCCGGGGACTTCCGCCTACGTCCGGAACAACTACGTTTCCAGCGGCGTTCAGCTCACCCCGCGAGATGTGTGGAGCGCCAAGCTCGACCAGAACCTGGGCTCGAAGCACCACTTTTCGTATTTGATGAACCGCTCCAAGAACCAAAACGAGTACGGCCCCACCGGTTCCAACACTCTGCCTATCCCGATCGGCGGCGACGTAGGGGTTTACTACGCTCAGGTGTATCGCGGGAATTGGGATTACACAATTACTCCGACCCTCATCAACCGCTTCTTCGGCGGATTCAACCACTATCTGGAGGACCAGGGCTCGACGGCGCGAGAAGTAGACCAATCGCTCGCCACGGGCTCCGGCTTGCTGCCCGCCGGGTACTGGAAAGCGAAGGGCATCTGCATACCGGGTTACCCCGAATGCTCGAGCTTTCCTCCAACCACCACGGGCGATTTCACCGCCTGGGGCGACACCGGCACGAACGGCTCCGACCGCATGATGTTCGAAATGCACGATGACATGACGAAGACCAAAGGCGCGCACACCTTCCAGTGGGGTTATTTTTTCAACGACACCCATTACGACGGCTTCGGCGCGCAGAACATATCGGGCACGACGGTGTACAGTTGGCGCAACACGTCCATTCCGGGGGCCGCGAGCCAGGCGGCCGGCGGCGGCAACGGGTTGGCGTCCATGCTGCTAGGACAGGTGAACGGCGACAACCTGGATACGGTCCGCTACGTTACCTTGGTGTACCGTACTCACCAGGCATATGTACAGGACGACTGGAAGGTTTCGCGTAAGCTCACGGTGAACGTCGGCTTCCGCGCCGATCTGAACCTGGCGCCGGATAATGGCGACGGCCGGTTGAGCGATCTGAACCTGGCCCTTGCGAACCCGGCCGCGGGCGGGCGTCCGGGCGCCATCGTGTTCGCCGGAACCGGTACGGGCCGGGCGGGCAGCAAGTCGCTGGTCCCCAACTGGTACGGCAAGGAGCCCCGGCTTGGTTTCGCCTGGGCCCTGAACGATAAGACCACCATCCGCGGCTCCGCCTCGCGCTACTTCGGACCGGTGGAAGGAGCCAACGGCTCTTCGCACTACATCGGTTTTGTGGTGAAGTCGACGGCGACCGACACGACCAACGGCATCCAGCCGCTCTGGATACTTCAGCAAGGCCATCCGAAATACAACGTGCCGCCGATGATCGATCCAAGCGTCGCCAACGGCCTGTCCGGCATTCCGTACTGGAACGGGATAAGCGGGAACTCGCCCTCCGGCGAGTTGGGTTACTCCTTCGCCCTCCAGCGGCAGGTTAGCTCTACCTCCTCGCTCGAGGTCGACTACCTGGCGACGCTGGCCAGCCATCTGACGTCGAATATTCTGGCCCTCAACCAACTCCCATACCGGTCCCTGCCCGCCAGTCTGAATCCGTTCACGGCGGCCGGGCGCACGGCGCTGGGCTCGCTGGTGGGCTCGGCCACGGCGATCGCGGCCGGGGTCTCCCCGCCGTGGACCTGCGCCGCCGGCTCGACGGGCTGCGTTCCCTTCAACACGCTGTGGGGCAACGGAGCGTCGGTGACGCAAGCCATGAGGCCCTATCCGCAGTACGGGTATATCGACTCGCAGCTTGGCGGAGGAGACCGGGCCGGCCATTCCACGTATAACGCCTTCATTGTCAAGTACAACAAGCGGTTGGGGGCGGGATTGACCGTGCAAGCCTCCTACAAGCTCTCGAAGTGGATAGGCGACGCCGACGCCAGCACCTCTTCCTCCGCCGGCGGCGACCAGTACGACCGGAGGCTGCTCAAGTCGATTATGGGTGGGGATCAGACGCACGTGGTGCTATTCACGTACGCGTACGAACTCCCCTTAGGGAAAGGGAAAGCGCTTCTGAACAACCGCGGCGTGGCTGCCGCCATCTTGGGCGGCTGGCGCATCTCCGGCATCCAAAGCTATGCCAGCGGAACGCCGATGGCCCTCACCTCGCCCATCTCGTTCCCCATCGGAGAGTTCACCAACCAAGCCCAAATCACCACTTACAACGGCTGGGGCGGTACCTACAGCGGCAGGTTCGATCCCAACACGGAACTCTATCTCCAGCCGCAGTCTTTCTTCCCGACGCAGGACTACACCTCGATGGGAAATGCGACCCGGTATAATCCCAAGATGCGCTATTGGCCGAGCTTCAATGAGAATGAAAACGTGGCCCGTACGTTCAACCTGAAGGAAAAGGCTCGCCTTGAGTTCCGTTTCGAGGGGTTCAACGTCCTGAACCGCGTCGCGTTCGGCCCGTTGAGCGGCGCAACGACGCTCACCAACGCCAACTGGGGCAAGTGGGGGGCACAGACGAACAACGCTCGCCGCATGCAGTTGGTGGCGAGACTGAGCTGGTGATCGTATCTTCCCGCTGAGCCCGGCCGGCCCCGCCGGCCGGGCTCTCAATCGATCGGAAGCCGTACTTCAGGCCAAGCAGGACTTGGCGCATGGCGGTGGAAGTGCGCCAGTTCTCACCCATCTCTCCGCCCCGCTTCTTGTTGCTAGGGTAGATACATGGACTACGTGAGGCTTGGATCGACGGGACTGAAGGTGTCGCGGCTCTGCCTCGGAACCATGACTTACGGTTCCAGAAAATGGCGCGACTGGGTGCTCGACGAAGAAGAAAGCCGGCCCTTTATCCGGCGCGCGCTGGAACTGGGGATCAACTTCTTCGATACCGCCAACATGTACTCGGGGGGCGCAAGCGAGGAGGTGCTCGGCCGGGCGCTGCGGGATTTCGGCCCGCCGCGCGATCGCGTTGTGGTCGCCACCAAGGTCTACCACCCGATGGGCGACGATCCCAACCAGCGCGGCCTTTCCCGCAAGCACATCCTCGACGCCATCGATGACAGCCTGGAACGCCTCGGCATGGATTACGTGGACCTCTATCAGATCCACCGCTTCGACTACGATACGCCCATCGAGGAAACGCTGGAAGCGCTCGGCGACGTGGTCAGGAGCGGCAAGGCCCTGTATATCGGGGCGTGTTCCATGTTCGCCTGGCAGTTCGCCAAGATGCTCCACATGGCTGACGCCATGGGCGTCCCGCGTTTCGCCACGATGCAGGACCACTACAACCCGATCTACCGCGAGGAGGAGCGCGAGATGCTGCCGCTGTGCCGCGAGGAGGAGATCGGCGTGATCCCGTGGAGCCCGCTGGCGCGCGGATTCGTCATGGGCAACCGACGCCGCGAGGGCAGCGGGGCTACCGTCCGAGCCAGGACCGACGATTACGGCCACAGCATCTATTACCAGCCATCCGACCTCGACATGGTGAACCGCATTACCGAGGTGGCGCGCCAGCGGGGCGTCTCAAACGCGCGGATCGCGTTGGCCTGGGTCGCGCAGCAACCCGGCATCACGGCGCCCGTATTCGGCGCGAGCAAGCCCGGCCATCTGGAGGACGACGTAGCCGCGCTCGAGATCAAGCTGGACGATTCCGAGTTGAAGGCGCTGGCCGAGCCGTACCAGCCGCATCGGGCATCGGATTTTAGGGCACGCGCGATTCCCGACGCGGAACACGGAGGCGCGGAGAAAAGAGATCGGGACGCCCTCTCGCCGTCTCCGCTGCCTCTGAATTTACACGGCTGATCGCGATCCGCAAATTCCGCGTTTGCATGCGGCTATTTGAAGATGCGCTGGCTAAAAAGGTAGAGGTTGTTGTCCCACTCGGTGGTGTCGTGGGCATTTCCGTCGACGTGCCAGATGTGCGGGACGCCGTTCTCCTTGAGATAGTTGTGGACGGCCTGGCTGATGCGGATCAGGCCGTCCTTGTTCCCGCAGGCCAGCCAAATCAACTTCAATTGCTTGGGAACCGCCGGATCGGGCACGAGTGCGGACGGAGGCTGCCTGGTGTCCGGGGCCGAGGAGAACCCACCGACCCAGGCGAACGTCTCGGGGTGAACCAGACCGATGTTCAAGGTCTGGCCGCCACCCATCGAGAGACCGGCCAAGGCGCGATGATCGCGGTCGGAATGCACGGAATAGTGAGAATCGACGTAGGGGATGATGTCCTTGAGCAAGTCGTTCTCGAAAGGCGTCAGCCAGGGCTCCATTCTCATTCTGCCGGCTCCGCCGCGGGCGCCCGCGCCTGCCCCGCGGCCCCCAGCCGCGAGGTCGGCCACCGTCCTGGATGAATTGCCGTCGGGGAAGACCATGACCATCGGCTGAATCTTGCCCTCGGCAAGTAGATTGTCGATGACGTTATTCGCGTGGCACGCTTCTGTCCACTCGGTGTCAGTGCCGCCGATTCCGTGCAGCAGATAGAGCACCGGGTACTTGCGGTCAGTCGTGTAGCCGGGGGGCGTGTAGACGCGCATCCGGCGACGCGTTCCGAGCGACTTGGAGTCGTACTCAACGGGTGTCAGTTCGCCGTGAGGGACGTCTTCACGCCTGGTATTGAACCCGGCTGGCGGATCCGGAAACGCGGGCTTGTCATCCGGGCCCAACTCGATCGGTCCGCCGAAGCCGCCTCTCGCGGCCGCCTGCGGGGCCGCCGCGCCGCGCGCAGCCGGATCCTGGGCCGCCGCAAGCAAAGTGGGGGCTACCTGCTTCACGCCGGCCTTGAAGTCACTCGAAGTCCTATCTATCTGAGCCAGACACGTCCCAACAACCAAGATGGCCGTGAATAACACAAAGAGCGGTGCTCGTTTCATGAGCGGCATTCTCCTTGAACAGTCCTCTATAGCATCCGTTCGGTTTCATCGCAGCGGCGGTGCAGCGGAAGGGCTTTACCGGAACAGCAGAGGAGCGAAAGTATACAGGCTCCTTCTCCATGTCTGCCATTCGTGCGCGGTGCCGGGGGAGACATATACGTAACTGTTGGTGATGCCGGCGGCGACGAGCTGCTCCTGGTGTCTCTTCAAAGCGTCGGGGTTTTCTACGGAGCCGCAACTCATAAAGAGGACCTTGACCTTCTTGTTGAACTCCGCGGGGTCGGCCATGGCCCCGTTGTAGACGGTCTTGAGATCGAGCGTCGCAGGCGCGGGCGGCGGGGCGGCGGCTGGGGCGGACCCTGGAGCACCGGGGCCACGGCCACGGCCCCCAGTCGCGGCGCCGCCGCTGAAAAAGCCGATGTGGGAGAACTTATCGAGGTTGGCCATGGTGACGGAAGCGGTTTGCATGCCGCCCATCGAAAGCCCCGCCATCGCGCGGTGGTCCCTATCGGCCAGCGTGCGGAAGTTCTTGTCGATCCACGGAATCAGTTCATTCACCATGAACTGTCCGTAGGCGCCGCCCCCTGGACCGCCGATCCCGAATCCGGGTCCGCGACCTGCGCCAGCGGCTGCTCCGGCCGCTCCCGGGGCGCCTGCGGCAGGGCCACGGCCTGCACCGCCTGCGGGAGGAGCCCCGCCCACACCAGGTCTGCCTCCAGCGGCGTCCTGACCGCCCGTTGCGCTCGTCTCCATGACGACAATCATGGGCTTCACCTTCCCCGCCGCAAGCAGGTTGTCCAGAATCACGTCGGTCCGGCCCATCTCGATCCACACCCGCTCATCCTCGCCACCGCCGTGCTGCAAATAGAACACTGGGTACCGGGTCTTGGTGCTGGCCTCGTATCCCGGCGGCGTGTAAACGAAGATGTGCCGCCAGGAATTGGTCGTCTTGGCAAAGTAATTCTTGATCAGCACATTGCCGTGCGGCACATCCTTGATGTCATAAAAGTCCACGCCCGGCTCGGGAACTTCAAAGCCGTTGCACATGTGGCCGTAACCGATGAACGCCTGGGTGGCCGGGTCCAGCACGATCGCGCCATCGACGATCATCCAGTAGTTGTGATACCCAGGGGCTTGTGGCGCGCTGGTGTAGGTCCACACTCCGTCGGCGCCTTTGATCATGTCAAACGGCACATTGACGATGGAGACCTGCACCTTCTGCGCGGTGGGCGCGTTGAAATGGAAGGTCACCCGCGAGTCAGCTTCAATCCGCGGATACTGAACGCCCGGAAAGTTGTACGGTGAAGGATGCGCCGGAACGGCGGGCGCGTTGGCGGGGGCCACCGGAGCGGGGGCCAGTTCCTGCCTTGCGGCGGGCTTACCGTCCTTCGAAGCCTTCCTGGTCTGGGCGAAACAGATTCCACCGGCCAAAATGGCCGTGAACAAAACAAAGATCAATGCTCGTCTCATTCGCTGCAATCTCCTTGAATTGTCTTAGCACGTTTCACCGAACGAATTTAGCACGGCTTATCCGATCATTCGATCCTCTAACGAGATCGGCGCGAATCGATCCAAGCTGCGCCGCCGCATCGGGCACTCGTGCGCATTCCGGGCGAAGTAGACACACTGGAGTGCGCTTGGATGTATAATCGACTGTTCCAAGCAGGTGGTATGGGAAATTCCGGTCTGGTTCCGCGGGGAGGGTGGAATGCCGAGAAGACTCTTCGCATTGATTCTGGCGGGGGCCGCGTCGGTTTCCGCGCCCAGCGCGCAGACCGCCAGTGCGCCCGGGAAGAAGATCTCCGTGATCATCGATGCCGGCAAGACCGCTCCGCCCATCTCCCTGTCATCAATGGCAAGCACGCTAATCTGCTACTGGCGCAGATACTCGACCGACTGGTTGCGTCCTCCTGGCTGCCGTGGATTTCCGTCAACCACCTGCACGGCATTGCCGGGCTGGAGGACTTCGACAAGGCTCTTTTTCAGCAATCCGTGAGAACTCTAGCTGCCGGAACAAACCCGGCAAGGCAAATAGGATAAACATGAAAACGAAAATCAATCTTGTGCTAATGCCCGGACTGGCGCTCATGCTGATTGGCGCCACGTTGACCATGGCCACACCGGCCGGGGAGGCTCCGCCCCGGCCGCAGGGCCCGTGTGATATCTACGCCGCCGCCGGCGACCCCTGCGTAGCCGCCCACAGCACCACGCGCGCGCTGTACGCCTCCTACAACGGCCCGCTCTACCAGGTCCTGCGCCAGTCGGACGGCAAGACCTTGAACATCGGCGTCGTCCAGCCCGTCGCGTCGGCGTCCCCGGATGCGGGCGGATACGCCAATGCGGCCGCGCAGGATGCGTTCTGCGCCAACACGTACTGTTGGATCACCACCATCTACGACCAGTCCCCCAAGCACAACGACCTCATCCAGGCGCCCCGCGGCGGATTCAGCGGCCCGGCCATGGGTGGGTTTAATAACATCCCGGTCGCCGACATGGCGCCGATTACGATCATGGGCCACAAGGCCTACGGCGTCTTCATCGAGCCGGGTATGGGCCTCCGCCAGGACGACCCGAAGGGCACCGCGGTCGACGACCAGGCGGAGGGCCAGTACTGGGTCATTAACGGCCAGCACTACAACTCGGGCTGCTGCTTCGACTACGGCAACGCCGAGATCGACAGCCGCGACGACGACAACGGCACCATGGAAACCACCTACTACGGCAACGCCGGCGCCTGGTATCGCGGGAGCGGCGCCGGCCCGTGGATCATGACCGACCAGGAGAACAACCTGGTTGGTTGCGTTAACTCGGATGGATCCAAAGGCTGCGCCAACCTGCCGAGCATCAACTGGCGGTTCGTGACCGCGATGGCCAAGGGCGAACCGCACCACTGGACCTCCATGGGCGGCGACGCGCAACGGGGCGCCCTGTCGGTCATGTTCGATGGACCGCGCGTCGACATCACCTATGACCCGATGCGCAAACAGGGGGCCATCCTCCTGGGCAACGGCGGCGACAACAGCGTTGGCTCGCAGGGCACCTTCTATGAAGGCGCCATGACGGCCGCGGGCACATTCCCGACGGATGCCACCGACCAGTTGGTGCAGGCCAACGTCGTGGCTGCCAAATACGACGTGCCGCGGCTGAGCCTGGCGCCCGGCCCAGAGGGCACCCCGGCAACTGCCACTCCGCCAGGACTCCAGACGTTCTCACGGGGGTCCTCGCAGGACACCACCGTGACGTTCACCAATACCACGGGGGCACCCGCGGCCGGCGTCAAGTTGAGCATTTCCGTGCCCAAGCAGTGGACCTCCGTCGTTCCGGGCGCCACCAAGACGTCGGTGACGATCGCTGAAACGGTCGCGCCGGGCGCGAGCGTGAGCGCAACCTTCAAAGTCACCTCGGGACCGGCGGCCTTCAACGGCGATCTGGCCGGCAACGTCTCGTGGACGAACCCAGGCGGCAAGACGCAATCCGAGACAACGGCCGAGAAGGTGCGGAACGTCAGCCCGATCAAGATCAACGAGTTCCGCATTAGCGCCGGTTCTCCCGCCAACTCGACGGACTCGTTCATCGAGCTCTACAACGCCGGCGCCCGCGCCGTCGACCTCTCCAACTGGACCCTGACCCAGCACCCGGCCCAGCAGGCCATCTTCTCGTCGGTGAAGATCCCGGCCGGGACGAGGCTCGGGCCTCGCGGCTTCTACCTGCTCGGCCTCTCCACCTCCGGGCTGGCGGCGACCGCGCGCGCGGGCGATAAAACCATCCCCGTCAGGAGCACGGCCGGCATGAACGCCGGCGATACGATCACGATCGACACGGGCTCCAGCGTGGAGACCCGCAGGATCGCAAGCATCGGGACGGCGGCCGGCAACAGTACGACGCTGTGGCAACCCCTCCCCGACGGTCCGGTGATCGCGATCCCCGCCGGCTCGACCAACGTGCCTGTCACGAGCGTGGCCGGCTTCGTGGCCGGCGAGAAGATCGGCATCGGCTATGGCGCCACTTACCCCACCGTCGCAAAGGCCGTGGAGCGGTACGAGGTGGTCACGGTCACCGCGGCCGGCAAGCCAGGCACGCAAGCCTTCCTGGGGGCGGACGCGGCCGCCGGCGCGACCAACATCAAGGTGACTTCCGTCGCCAACATCTCCGCCGGTGACAAGATCCGGTTGGACATCGACAGCGTCGGCCATGGGATCGAGACCGTCACGGTCACGCGCGTCGGCACGCAATCGGGCCGCACGGCGCTCACGGCGAATGCGGCCGCCGGCGCGACCAATATCAAAGTCCGCGGCGGGATCGGTTTCGCTGTGGGCGACAAGATGATCATTGGCACCCCCGCGACGCGGGAGACGGTTACCATCGCCGCCGTCGGCGCCTCGAGTCAGACCGGCGCCAGCGTCGACTTTACGCCGGCCCTCGCCAAGGCGCATCCCGACCGCGATAGGGTAGTAGCTCTTGGAACGGGCCTCGACCTGGCCGCCCCGCTGATATTCAACCATGCAGCCAACCTCCCCTTCGCCGTTCAGGGAACGGGGATCAGCTTCCAGCCGGCGACGGCCTTTGCCCACTCGAGCAACGAGCCCGTCCAGCCCCTCGGCGCCGGCATCACGCTCGACAAACCCCTGGTCAAGGACCACGCGATCGACGCGGTTGTGCGTGACGCCTCGGTCACGACCGCGGGCTACCAAGGGACTCCGGCGCCCAACCAGTGGTTCGGGGGTCCCGTCCTCTCCCCCAGCGCCGGCAACATGGTGCTCGGTGACGCCGCTGGCCTGGTCGCCGACAGCCTCAACTACGGCGGCCTCGTCGACCCATGGGCCTCCGAGGGTTACCAAGCCGCCTCCGGAGCAGGGGAGAGTGGCTGCCGGGCGCCCGCAACCGGCGGGGGCCGCGGTGGCTTCGGACCGGCGGGCCCAGGGGGCACCCCGGCTGCCCCCACGACCAATCGGAGCGTGGGCCGATTCCCGGACGGCCACGACACCGACAGCAACTGCAACGATTTCCTGGTGCAGCCCGCCAGCACACTGTCGGCCGCTTCAGCCGCCGGCGCGACCAATATCAAAGTCGCCAGCGTGGCAGACTTTGCCGCCGGCCAGACGATTACGATTGATTCGGGCGCGAGCCTCGAGACCGCCGTGATCGCGACGGTTGGCACGGCAGGCGCCACCACGGTGGGCGCCGCCACCAGCGTGGGCGCGACCGTGATCCCGGTCGCCAGCGGGTTCGGCTTTATCGCCGGCCAGACCATCACCATCGACAGTGGCGCGAACCAGGAAACGGCGGTTGTCGCCTCCACCACCTTCGGCGGCAGAGGCGGCGGCAGCCCCACAATCACCGTCGTGGCGCCGTTGAAGTCCGCCCACGCGGCCGGTGCACAGATCTCGGGCAGCGGCATCACCCTCACCGCCGCCTTGAAGCAAGCGCATGCCGGCGGGGCGCAGGTCGCCAGCCACCTTCCCACCCCCGGCGCGCCCAACCAATATTACAGGAGAGGTCGTTGACGGCGCCTGTGGAACTGAATCAGACAGCACCGGGGCCGCTACCCGATTCTGGACTATCGTGCGCTTTGGCCCCTTAGGGGGGACGTGGATCCGGACCTGGAGCGGGAGATGCCCTACGTAATCGTGCCGGTGAGGCGTCGACAAGAGGCGCGCCGACTTTGGCTGCTGCTGATTCGGCCCGTGCAAGACTCCAACCAGAACCACCTCGTTGGAGTCGTGAGGACGTTACCCGGCCACTGACAGCCGAGACTGCCGTGGGCTTCCAACTCTCCAGTTGGAAACTGTTCAGGCCGGTGCTGGCGGTCCGTTTCGGACACCAACGCCACGGAGAAACCGGTTGGAAACCCAAATCCCGGGGAGCCAAATTGGCGAACTTCTGTTGACCTCCCGGGCGCCCGGCTCAGCGCAGCGGGTTGCGCCATGCTTGAACGAGCCGCGGCCCGCCAGCCCCGCTTAATTCTCCTTGCCGCTCTCGATGCGCATCCCGTAAAAGCTGCGGTACACGAACACCGCCGAGATGACGAAGAACACCGCCGCCAGCACGGTGGTAAAGGCGTTGCCCTGCTTGGCTGAAAGGTCCACGGCCAGCGAGACGGCCAGCAATCCGAACAGCGTGGTGAACTTGATGA
>PLMF01000234.1 GCA_003142355.1 Bryobacterales bacterium | reverse complement strand
GGGGACGCGGTCGAAAAACAATCCGTATCCTGCCTGGACCAGGGTGCCTGCATGGGCCAACGGCGTCCACGCAACCCCCCCCCGCGGCGCCACGCGAAACGCTCCCGAAACCTGCTGCGATTCGGTGCGGACGCCGAGATCCAGGGCCAGCCGCGGCGAAACGATCCAATGGTCCTGGCCATAAAAGGAGTACTCGATGTCCGAGATTTGAAACGTGTGGCTCCTGGGGAANNATAGGACCCGATCTTCAGGTTGTGCGCTCCCCATCCGGGAAGGGCGGCAAAGGAGTAGATCGAGGCCCCACTGTACCGCGATGCATCCCGGGTCTTATTGGCGAAGTAATTCCCGCGATTGCCCACGGGAGTGATGGTTAGATCCTCGCCGCCTTCTGCCCAGACCCCGACATCGAAACGCATGGCGGAGAAGGTGCTCTCGAGCAGCCCTCCGAATAAGGTGAGCCGGTCGGACACGGTCCCGGTGTAGCTGTGCGTGCTGGCGTCGGGGGTGGTCGGTAACGGGTTGAAGTAGTCCATGTTCACGTGGCCCAGGCGTTGCGGGGCCGCGTGAACGGTGGCGGTCACCAGGTGTTTGTCCGAGACGATCCAGTCGAACTGGGTGAACGAGTTGATTCCTTGCTCTAACTTCTGGTTCTTGGGAAAGGGCAAGGTATAGACTGCGGTCTTGCGAGTCTCGTATTCGAACCCTTCCACCAGGTAGAGCCTGTGGGGGACGATAGGCCCTTCGAAATTGAGCCGCGGAGTGGCGTCCTTGAGACCTCGCATGTGGTAGCTGCGAATGCGGAACTCGGGGAGGGGATCGTTCAATTCCCATTTCCATTTGTCGCCCCCGCGACGCGTCTCCACCGACACCAGGCCCGCCGTAAACCTCCCGTACTCCGAGAGATAGGGCGTTTGGAACACGTTCAAGGTCTCGACGCTGTCGATCGGTATGGTCAACCCGAACTGACCCGTGGCGGGATCCGTGACGTCGGCTGAGTTCACGATCATGGCGCTGCGCTGCTCTCCGCTGGCGGAAATCATGAGACCTCCACCCGGTTCGCGGACCACGCCCGGAAGCATGGGCAGGGCGTCCGCCACCGTAGCCGGACGGTTGGGAAGTTCCTTGGCGGCTTGCCCCGCCAACTGGCTGGGGGCGGACGCGCCCACTTCCACGGCAGCGGCCGTGTCCCTCACGTCGATACTCTCGCGTTGCGTCCGGGGAAGCAGGGTCAGCCCGATGGAGAGGGAGCCGTCCGGCGCCAGGTCGAGGCCGGCCTTTTGCGCCGGCTCGAAACCCTCTTTCGCGACAAGGATGGCGTAGCGGGCGGGCGCGAGTTGGGTGAACCTGGCGCGCCCCTTCTCATCGGTCCCGGCCGAGGCCACTACCCGCTGGCCAACCATGAGCTGGACTCGAGCGCCGGGAACCGCCTGGCTGGTTTGATCGAGGACGGTAACGTCGATGACCGGCGACACCGGGGACTGGCCCGTGAGCACGGCCTGCCCCAGCAACAGCATCGCAATGCAAAGAGTGCGCAACCCTACCACCCTGTCTCGATTCTCACTCCGGTGTACCACAAAGAGCCGCCGCCGAGGTAGCACGACCATCTCATTCGTTCCTCAGCGCTTCGGGCCGCGGGGTGCCCTCTGGGCCGCCCGGCCCTTACACCGCACCCTAGTAGGGGCGAGGCATGCCTCGCCCTCGCGCCGCATGCTCCCCGCGGTCGGGGCACTAGCCGCGTTGCCCATGCTATCGTTGAGAGAGGGTGTCGTCGCCGCTGAATATCCATCTGGAGCAGTATGAGGGGCCGTTGGACCTGCTGCTGGACCTGATCCGCAAGCAGCAGATCGACATCAAAGACATCCCCATCGCCACCATCACCGCCCAGTACCTCGAATACATGGAACAGGCGCGCGAGATGGATATCGATCTCGGCGCGGAGTTCGTCTACATGGCGGCGACCCTGATCCACATCAAGTCCAAAATGCTCCTGCCGCGCGATCCGGCCCTCGGGCCGGACAGCGACAGTGCCGAAGATCCCCGGCAGGAACTGGTGGACCGGCTTCTGGAACACGAGCGTTTCAAGAATGCCGCTGAAATGCTCCAGCAGAAGCGCATGATCGAGGAGAACGTCTGGTCGAATCCGCAGATGAAAGCCTTCGTTTCCGAGGACGACGACCCCGGCCTCGCCATCACCCTCTTCGACCTGGTCAAAGCCTTCGGCGAGATGCTCGAACGCGCCCGCAACCGCCCCACCTACGAAGTGGAAGCTGCCGACGTGACGGTCTCGGAAATGATGCACTATCTGAGGGACCGCTTCGTCGAGGCGGGGGAAGGCCAGCCGGTCTTCATCCTGCGGATCTTCGAGCGGCAGCCCAGCCGCCGCGCCATGATCGCGCTGTTCCTGGCCGTGCTGGAGATGGTGCGGATGCAAGCCGTGGTGGTGACGCAGAAGAACCTGTTTGGCGAAATCGCACTCCAGCGGCATCATAACTTCGACGCCGTGTTCGCTTCCGATGAGCCCATCGCGGCCATCGAGAAAGATTACATCTGATCAGGCATGGAAGAACTGGAAACATCTCCGGCGCTCGACATGGATGAATTGCTGGCTTCGGAGGACGCGCCACCGCCCGTTCCCGTGGAAGACGCGCAACTGAAGGCCGTTCTGGAGGCCATCGTTTACGTGGCGGAGGAGCCGCTCACTGCCGCGCAGATGGCCGCCGCGCTCCAGCAGCCCCTCGAGCGCATTCAGGCGCTGCTCGGCCAGCTTGTGGCGGAATTCGACGAGCCGGAGCACGGCGTCAGCATCCGGGAAGTGGCCGGCGGCTTCAAAATGACCACCAAGCCGGAGCACCACGAGGCCGTCCGCAGCTTCGTCAAGAGCCTCAAACCGCCGCTCAAGCTTTCGTTGCCGGCGCTCGAAACCCTGGCCGTCATCGCCTACAAGCAGCCCGTCACCGCGCCCGAGGTCATGGCCATCCGGGGCGTCCAGGGCGCCAGCGTTCTGAAGACGCTGCTCGACCGTAAGCTGATCGCGGCAGCCGGGCGCAAGAACGTCATCGGCAAGCCGATCCTTTACCAGACCACCAGGGAATTTCTCATCCAGTTCGGTCTCAAGGACCTGAGCGAGCTGCCATCGCTCAAGGAATTCGAAGAGATCCGGCGTATGGCATTTGCCGACGCGGAGCAGCCGGAACTGCTGCCCGGCATGGAGGAAACAGTGGACCATGTCCCCGACCCGCCCGACGCCGAGGCCCCGGCCCCCAGCCCCTGGCCCCCGGCCCCTTCCCCCGACCTGCCCGACGCCGTGCCGGCCCCCGACCCGCCGGACGCCGCGCCCCCGGCCCCTTCCCCCGACCTGCCGGACCAGGAGAGCTGATGCCGGAAGAACGCATCCAGAAAATCCTCTCGCAGGCCGGCGTGGCCTCCCGCCGTCAGGCGGAACAGATGATGGTGGCCGGACGCGTCACGGTAAACGGCGCGGTCGTGACCGAACTGGGATCGAAAGCGGACCTCGATCGCGACCACATCAAAGTGGACGGCCGCCTGATTCACGCGCCCCGGCGCATGGTCTACATCGTTCTCCACAAACCCAACAACACCGTGACCACGGTCACCGACCCGCAGCACCGCGCCACCGTCATGGAATTGCTGCGCGGGGTGAAGGAGCGGGTGTACCCGGTCGGGCGCTTGGACTATCACAGCGAAGGCCTGTTGCTCATGACCAACGACGGCGAGCTGGCCAACGCCATCATGTCGGCCGCCACGCACTTGCCCAAGACCTACGTGGTGAAAGTGAACGGATCGCTAACGGGCCCACAGGAACAGCAGTTTCGGGAGGGCATCCCGCTCTCCGGCCGCCGCACCATGCCGGCCGGTTTGCGAACCGTCCACCAGGCTCAGAATCCGTGGTATGAGGTGCGACTCTTCGAGGGCCGCAATAACCAGATCCGCCTGATGTTCAAACATTTTGGGTTTCTGGTCGAAAAGTTGAAGCGGGTGCGTATCGGCCCCATCGACCTGGGCTCCCTGAAGCCCGGCCAGTTCCGCTATTTGACCGACGAAGAAGCGCAAAAATTGAAGCGCGCCGCCGCCCGCGCCATCCAACAGGAAGCCGTATGAAGCAGATTTCCGAAATCCTGCGGATTGGCCGGACCATTGCCGTGGTGGGTCTCTCCGCCAAGCGCTACCGTCCCAGTTATGGCGTGGCGGAATACATGCAGCGGGCCGGGTATCGCATCATCCCGGTCAACCCCCATGAGACCGAGGTGCTGGGTGAAAAGTGCTACCCCGATATCGAATCGGTTCCGGAGCCAATCGACATCGTGGACATTTTCCGGCGCTCGGAGTTCGTGCCGGAGATTGTCGAAGCCGCCATCCGCAAGGGCGCCAAGGCGATCTGGATGCAGGAAGGCGTAATCCACGAAGAGGCCGCGCGCCGGGCCCAAGAGGCTGGCCTTGCAGTGGTGATGGACCGCTGCATCCTGAAAGACCACCGGCGGCTGAGGCAGGCGCGGTAACGTTTGCAACCCGTCAAGAATTCACGTATCTTGAAGGCGCGGCGGTACAACTCAAGCCCGAAACAGAACGGCTCGTTCAGGAAGAGATCGAGAGTGGGCATTTTCGATCGGCTGACGAACTGATCGTGCAGGGAGTCCTTGCCCTACGCGAAAGATCCCGAACCGAAGAACCGATTTCAGTTTCGCGGAAACCACGCAAGAACCTCGCTGACATTCTTAGTCAGCCGCCGTTTGCCGCCTCGGAGTTGAATCTGGAGAGGCAAAAAGACTATCCAAGGCCGCTCGACCTGTGAGTGCCTTTCTGATCGACACCAATGTTCTATCGGAATTCTCGCGAAGGGGCGAGCCGGACCGAAGAGTTCTCGGTCTACGCCCTGGGACACGTAACGGACCACCTCGGCAAGAAGCTCGTCGTGGAGATCACGCCGGCAGTCGTGAAAGGTTATCAGACAAGCCGGCTGGCGGAAAAGGCCGGCCCGAAAACCATCAACAACGAGGTACTCTTGCTGTTGCGGCTCTGCGGCGACCAGGGAGATCTGATCCGCGCGAGGCTGCGCCGTGAGAAGGCGATGAAGCTCGCGACCCCGCCATCGCCGGGACGCGCCTACACCGCCGACGAGAAGGCTCGGATGCTGGCGGAAGCGGCGAAGTTGCGCAGCAAGAACATGTACCCCGCCCTTGTGGTGGACCTGAACTGCGGACTGCGCAACAAGGAACTGCGCGAACTCCGGTGGCGGCAGATCGATCTGGTCCACAAGAAGGCGCTCACGGTGGGCCAGTCGAAAACAGCCGCCGGCACGGGGCGCGTGATCCCGCTGAACGAGACGGTCATGATCGCCCTCGAGGCGCACGCCGCCTGGTACATCCGGCGGTTCGGCGCGTGCAAGCCGGAGTGGTACGTCTTCCCCGCCGGCAAGGGGCAGCCGAACGATCCCACCCGACCGGTGACGACGTTAAGGACGGCGTGGACGAAGGTGCGCAAGCAAGCGAAGGTCGCCGGGCGCTGGCACGATAACCGCCACACGTTGGTCACCGAGCTAGCCGAGTCGGGCGCGGGCGACGAGATGATCATGAGCATTGCCCGCCAAGTCTCGCGGGCCATGCTCTCGCGATACTCCCACGTCCGGATGGAAGCGCAGAGGCGCGCCCTCGACGAGATCGCGGCGCGCCAGCGCGCGGCCGATGAAAAGCGCAGGCAAAATGCCGAACGCCGCCAGCAGGCCGTAAAGGCACCGGACAACCTGGTTGTGGGGGTCCAGTAAGGGGTATCATTTAGACATGGCGTGGTCAGAGCGCATAACCGTCGATCCGCACATCCTGGCGGGCAAGCCAGTGATCCGGGGTACCCGCCTATCGGTGGAGTTCGTTCTCAGTCTGCTGGCGGTCGGCCAGCCCGAAGAAGAATTGCTCCGCAACTATCCCGGCATCACACGTGAAGACATCCTCGCCTGCCTCTCGTATGCCAGCTACTTGGCGCACGAGTACCGGGCGTACCCCATACCGGCATAGATGCTAATCCTCGCCGACGAGAACTTCCCGCTCCCTACTGTCGATGTCATGAGGGCTGCCGGCCACGACGTGCTCTGGGTGCGAACCGATTGTCCGGGCTGTGCAGATACCGCCCTGCTGGAACGCGCGGAAGCCGAGTCCCGGCTGGTCCTGACACTGGACAAGGACTTCTGGCAGATTGCTTTGCAGCGCCGCGAGCCACTGGAGCGGTCTGGCGTGATCCTGTTCCGCGTGCATCCTGCGACGCCAGACAGTGTCACGCCCGTGGTGCAGCGCGCCCTGGGCGCGGAACGGGAGTGGCGCGGGCACGTCAGCGTCGTGACGGTGGAAGGCATCCAGATGGTTCCGGCGCGCGGGCCGACCCGCGCGAATTGACCCCGCCATCATGAGCATCGCCGGGCACGCCTCCATGCTCTCGCGCTACTCCCACCTGCGGATGAAGGCCAAGCGGCGCGCCCTCGACGACATCGCTGCGCGCCAGCGCGAGGCCGACGAAAAGCGTAAGGTCGAAGCCGAACGCCCGCAAGCTACGTTTACCCCCCAACCACCGCCGATGGTCCATTAATCACAGGACACCTCCAGTCCTCTGAATCCCCGACAAAGACTTTCGGACTACCCTCTCGATTGCCAAACGACCAGCAGAACCGTAGTTAACCGCCACTGCCACTAACCGGACAGCGGGCGGACAATCAAACCGGACGTTACTACCAAAACACGCACACCGCATTGTCCCTCAGCGCGCCCCTGAAGCCGCTGCCACTTTCAACTTCTCTAGACTCAGCGCGATCTGCCGAGAAAGCTTGTCGGGAATTCCCTTAGTGCGCGCCACATCCTCAAGGCACTTCACAAACGTGGGCACTAGCTCTGCCGCAGAAGGGCACTCCGAATACCGACCCAACGCATAGGCCGCCTCGACCCGAGATTCGAGCGGCTCCAGATCACTACGCACCACGCCTGCCTTCAATTCACCGAGAGCTGGATCAAGAATCTGCGACAGCTTCTGTAGTGCGACCAACCTCGCCCTGCCGCTCCGAATCAAACACTCCGTGATCGCCCGAAGAGTAGAACTCTGTCCCTGTAGCGTACGCAGCATGTCACCGGCCGCTTCCTTCTGCACTTTTATCGAACTCAATTCCCCAGCCAGCACCCCTCTCGCAGCACCGAGATCCCTGATGTCACTCTGCAATCTCCTCACACGACGACCCCACTGCCAGCCGTTATAGAGACTTGACGCCGCCGCCAAGCCTAGCAGTATTGCCAGAACCGTAGCAACCGTATGGACAGTATGCACCTCCTCCGCCTCAACCGCCATCGCCCGCGCCGCTGCATCCAGCACCGCCGCTTCACCTGGGCAACCCTGGGGGACGGGCACCTTCTCCGCCGGATCGCTGCCACCACTTTGAGCGGACTGCGTCGAAGCACCTTTCCTACTCGCAGAACCCTGTCCTTGCGGCGCTGGTGCTTCAGAGCCACGCACCCAAAAAGGAGTCACCAAAAGGCAAAAGGTCGCCAACAGGCTTCTTGTCATCTCTTCTGCGTCACTCTTTCTATCGCCCGGCAAAGGTCATCAAAATAATACGGCTTCGTTACGACCGCAGTCCGTCTGTCATTGCCAAATGCGGCCAGAATCGAACCATCGCTAACGACAGTGGAGATCACAATAGGGATCAGCCGGTGCTCGCGCCTAATGCGCCTGTAGACCTCTACACCAGTCGAGCGGCCCTCATCCTCCGTCTTGATATCTGGCCCTTCAGTCAACATTATATCTAGCACCACCAGATCCGGAAGACTGCCCTTATGTGTTTTGATGTATTCAAGAATCTGACTACCGTCAATTAATAGTTCAACAACAGCGCCGCGTGCCTCTAGCGCCTCAATCGTAGGCCGCATTGCATACGGCTCGTCATCCACAAAGGCAATGTGCATTCCATCTAAGAGTGACGTCATGTTTTTCCTACCACGAGTGCGTTGGGCAAAGTCAGAGCGAAGGTATTACGACACTCCGGAAACCCGCGGTGAAACGCACCTGTGGCAACTGATTCTGTGACGGTGATATCGCCCCCCAGCTTGCGCATAAGTTCCCGAGATACGAACAAGCCAATGCCGAGACCAGACTGACAGTAACGCTTGGCAACAGCCAGGCGCTCACCCCGCCGAAAAATCCGCTCCCACTTGTCCGAGGGGATTTCGATACCGAAGTGTGTCACCGAGATGACGATCTGCTCCCTAACCGAGTCAATACTGGACTTGATCGATACTTCGTGGTCCGGAAAGGAGTATTTTACAGCATTGTAAAGAACATTGGTCACTGCCATGACAAACTGGTCCTTATCGATCTCAATCTGCCCCACACGATCCGTGGTGTCAGACAGTACGGTGATCCGGGCCCCCACCTCATCGGCATAACCCTGAAGATTGATTGCATTATCAATAAGAAGACGCGTCAGTGAGTACTGATCTGGCCGAGCCCGAACGGACTCCATGCTCCCCGCATACTCAACGCATCGTGCCAACATCGAGATGTGTTTAGCTCGAAATGGGAGGTATTTTATGATGCGCGCTTTCTTTTCGATGGGAAAATCATCGGAGAGCAGGTTATCACAGTCAGCGACGAGCCCATGTAATGGTTGATTAATCTGATGCGAGATATCCTTCAGGAACATGTTCTGCTGATCTATGGTTTCCTTAAATTGCTCGACGCGTTCCAGGGTTGTGAAACAGTTTATCGTTTCAAGGGCAAACTGGGAAAGGATCTGTTCACGCAGGTGCGGTGTAAGTGCAGAGCATGCGATGACATGGCGGCTAAGGAAAAGGGATATATGCAGTGTGGTGTTGTCACTCAGGCGGGCCTTCTCGATCATTGCCGAATTGACGGATGGGTGGCTCCGCACCGCTAGGCTACAGAGCGGGCATAAAAGGGAGGCCGGATTGGAACTTAGGTAAATAGTAAGTGGTCCCTCAAATGGTGTTGCGTGGGCCGTAGCGAGCGTGTTAAGTGGGTAGCCAGACAGGGGGACTTGAAGTGCGTAAGAAGCGACTCTAGAGGCCTGGGAATCTTGTTCGGACAGCACAGCAGCCGCCGTCGCATCCAGAACTTGGCTCAGGTCTTTAAGGGTCACGGCCAAGCCTTTCCAAAATTCGTCCAGCGAGTCAGATTCGCGGCTTAGTTTCGCGTAGGATTCAAAGAGCTCGTCGCGGCTGGTGCGCTTCTCCGTGGTCAGTTCGGCCGGTTCTTCCTCGGTTTTAAGGTACAGGTATTGACTAATGAACTGGGATGCGCTCCACAAGAGGCGGCTCATTTGGCCCAGTTCCTCAGGTGAGGCTGCGGAGCAGTGGTCTCGCGCTTCAATTAGATCGGGGATCAATGACACCAGCCCCTGTTCGGCGGCAAAGTGTTTGAGCTGCTGCTCGCCCTCCGCGTCGTCTGGAGTTGTCAGTCGTTTTTGCCCGCAAAAGATCGTTCCGACTGAGAAGCCGTGTATCATGATTGGGACGGCAATTTCGCGGAGGCCCCAGTCGCACCAGTAGACGAGCGGACCTGCTTGCTGGGCGGCCTTTTCAGCCCATTTGGCATCACAGGAATAGCAGGTTTTCTTGAGATCTAGGCCTTTCTCGTCACGTACGACTGAACAAAATGGTGCGAGGATGGCGACTTGCTCGTAGATCCCTGGCCTAGGTTCGTCACCGCGAGACGGAAAGGGGACAATCGTGTACGTCCCCTGCCAAGCTCGAAAGATCGAGGCGAAGAGGGCGCTCAGAAATCCGTCAAGTTCGCGAATCGAGTCCAGGAAGAGCCGGGAATATATCTCTAACCCCTGGCTGTCGGCACTCATTCCGAGGTACCTACCAGGTGCTAATATTACAACGTTAAGTA
>PLMF01000008.1 GCA_003142355.1 Bryobacterales bacterium | reverse complement strand
AACTGCTTGACCTTCCCACCGAAAGCTTCGAACTTCGCCTCGGAGTCCATCTTCTTCTGCTCGGCGATCATCCTCTCGTAAGACTTGGTGATCGCGTCGATGGCCTGCGGTTCCTTGGCGTACCGCTGGAGCAGTTGATCCCGCTGGCTGATCAGCCGGTCGATGCCGCTCTTGCCGTAGACTTCGGCCTGCTTCTCGAGTGAGGCGATGAGCCGCTGAATCGAGGTCCGGGTCTGGTCGGTGATGCGGATGACCTTGCCGTGCGCGGACTCCGCTGTCTTTTCGAAACTCTCCAGGCCGGCGTTGGCGCGGGCGACGATAGGGGTGACGTTATCTTCGGCTTCGAGAATTACGCGTTCCGCCTGATCCGCCATTACGCCGCCTTGAGCATCACAATGGGGCGCGCCACGAATGCCGCCAGCACAGCCTGGCGATCACGCGGCGACACGCCCCACTGTCGCTCGCGCTGGTTGTTGTAGAAGGCGATCTGCGACGCGGTTTGCCGCCTGCCGGGCATGGCCTCATCGAGGAACCCAATCGCCGCACGGTTCTCGTTGGCGGTCAGCACCTTGAGGCACCGCAGCGTGTGTCCGCTCCAGGTCCAGTCGCGGATGGGCCGGAGACCGCGGGCCGCCTTGTAGTCCGGGTAGCCACTGCGCCCCGACTGGCCGGGCTTCAGTGGTGCCGCCGCCTGGTCGTAGATATTCTGGCCGCTCTGAATGCGCGCCCGAATGGAATCCGCCAGCACCTGCGCGAAGCCCTGCATCTCATACGCCGTGTATGGCGAGTAAACGAACCGGGCACGGCGGATGACGGTCTGGAATCTGGGCATAATCTATCGTTCGTAGGACAGGGAAGCGACAACTCTCTGGGATGGGCGTTATGCGGCAACTGGAGGCCGAACGGCCCAACTTCCGGATGGCGCGAGACACGATAGGAATCGCAATTGAGGAGGACTGGGGTTGATCCCAAGTCCGCCCCGTGGCACAGGCTCAGACTGGCCCGTCAATGTTCTCGAATTGATGCCGATCCAAGAGCAGTTTGGTGCTAGGCCGTTACACCGTTAACATGTAGCTAGGTCCTATGCCGACTATCCAGTCAATGGAATTGCCGATTCCGAAGAATTGGCAGGAGTTCGAGACCATCGTTCGAGATGCGCAAGCCCAGCGCTGGAAGAGCACCTCGCTTCAGAAGAACGGTCGACCTGGACAAGAGCAGCATGGCGTCGATATCGTTGGACCGGATGAGTTAGGGCGCCTCGTTGGTATACAGTGCAAACGCTACAAGACTCCTTTGACGTTAAAGACCGTAACGGATGAGATCGGCAATGCCGAAAGCTTCAAAGGGAGGCTTTCAGCTCTTTTTATCGCGACAACGGCGGACCACGACGCAAAGCTGCAGGAGCAGGTGCGAGAACTATCAGACAAGCGCGTCGTGGAGGGCAAATTCGCAGTTGCGCTCCTGTTTTGGGACGAACTCGTCAGCAGTCTTCTCCTTAATCCCGGAGTGGTCAAGGCTCACTACCCGCAAATCCAACTCATCAGCCCTGATGTCGTTGACAGGGAGCGACTCATTGCTGCTCTGGAACTAGGCTACTTCGGGGCCGATCTCTGGGATGCCATACAGCTTGTGTATGGCGAGGTTGGATTCATGGCGCAGGCAGATCCTGATGAATTCATCGCGGCGTTGCGAATACTTCAGTGTCGAGCTCAGCAACTGCTGCCACCCGACGATGCCGCTCCAATCCTCGATTCACTGCGGGAAATCCGTAGTGGATGTTTGAAGCCCAAGAAGGCGGTGTCGGATTGGAACCCCGTTGAAATTCACGCTAAGCGGGTGTCATCTCGCCTTCACGGCGCGTTATCGCTCATCTCACTTGCGGAATCCAAGGTTCTTGATCTCGGACTGCAGCTAGGCCGGGTGTACCACCACGCAGATGATGTTCCAGACGCCCAATTTCGGAGTCAGGTGGAGAAGAAGGTCCGAGCTGTGCTGCCGGAGACTAGCGGACCTGCAATCCGGAAGGTATTTTTCTCCGCGAAGAGCTCACGCTTCGGATACCAATGGGGGGGACGGATTTACTCGTTCCTCAATCGTGAGCTTCGCTACAGCCACTGAGCACGTTATTCGGAGTTGATGCACGTAACTCTCTGCATCGTGGTTGATTAGTACCGCTAAATGCCGTTGCCCTTCTACCTCCCGGATCGTCGCCAAACCGGAAGCAATCCACATGAGCGAGTTCCCAAACCGGAACCTGGCAGAGTTCCACAATGAATCCATAGCCTTACCGCCGGGACAACTTGCGGATCAGAAGCTCCTGGAAGCTCTGTACGCCGCTGTCCTCGGTCGATATCTGCTCCTGGCGCGCGGCTTCNNACGCCGTTGGGCGTGTCCATGGCCTCATCCAGCAGGTTCCTGGGGCAGGCTGGACCATGGCTGACATCGATGGCCTTCCACCCGGCGCCGCACGCCGGGCATCCCTCCAATTCCGTCTGCGCCGAGTAGCCGCACTCCCGGCAGCGGAACACCCTATCCGGGCACTCTTGCTCCGGCCCACAGAGCGTTCCCTGGCGCAACACCGACCGGATGAGGAAGTGCACGCCCGGACCCTCGGGGGACTCGGGCGTTGCTATTCCGGGTCGTCGTCTCCCTCAATCGCCAGGGACCCGATCACCTCGGACACCGCCGCCGACTTGTGCACGATGGGCACCGCGCCGGCATACCCTTCGTGCGAGACATGCAGCTTGTCGTAAAGCGCGCCACTCGGCTCCAGAAACGCCCGCGTCTCGACCGAGCGCCGCGCGGCGACCACGCTCGTCGAAGCCCTCTCGTGGTCCTGCATCTCCTTGGCGGTCGGCATGCGCAGCACATGCGTCGCCCTGGCGCCGGGGACCTTCATAACGATCCGGTAGTTGATACCTTCGCGCTCCACGCTGGCGATGGTACACCGTTCGATCCGGCCGATCACCATCCCGGCCTCGGCATCGTCGAACTCCGGGCCATCCTTGTCGGTGCGGATCTTGGCGAACAGTTCCGCGTTGATCTTCGGCAGATCCACGTCCTCGCTCTGCGACTTCCCGCGCCCGAGAAAGTGCCGCACGGTGCGCTGGGCGCGCGCCCAACCGCACCATTCTTCATCCGAGGGGAAACGCACCTCGCAACGCTTCTCGCCGCCCGAAAGGATCGGCACTACGAATGGCTTGGTGGCGTCAAATAGGGGTGTCTTCGTCTGTTCCATATCTCCTCCAATCCGTTATTGGCAGATGCCGTTCTGTGGCGTTGTGACCGTCACGGTCACAAGGCCGTTGGTGGCGTCGTAGAGCTGCACACCGGTAATCTGGAGCGTCGCGATGCCATCCGTATTGCCAAGTTCCACGACGTTGAAGCCCATCTTCTGGATCAGCATCGAGAAGGAGTTGTTGGC
>PLMF01000260.1:7049-20830 GCA_003142355.1 Bryobacterales bacterium | reverse complement strand
GGGCAGCAAGAAGGCCATCGTGCTGGAGATCATTCGCCGCCCGGATGGTGCCAGCCTCAAGGAGATCGCGGATGTCACCGAGTGGCAGGCCCACAGCATCCGCGGCTTCATTTCCGGCAGCCTCGGCAAGAAGATGGGGCTTACGGTCGAATCCTTCAAACGCGACACTGGGGAGAGGGCCTACCGCATCGCCAGGTAGAGACCGCCCCATCGCAATACACCGCCGCCGGCATCACCACCCGGCGGCGGTCCTCCGTTCCGGCCCGCACTCGCCGAATCGGACCGGTCGGAATTTCGCCGCATGATAAGATCTGGCTTGGCAGGAAACGAACAAAATCAGGACCCGCCCGCTACTCTGTCCTTGTCCTTCAGTACCCGCGCTGTCATTAGGCGCATCGAGTTGGACTACCGCCAAGGCAGGCTTGATAGCCGCCGCGCCTTCTCCGGCATACTCGATTCGATTGCGGGGAACGTCGCAGGCAAAATCCCCTACGACCAGTTTGAGGTGGCCCTCCACGACGCGATTCCCGCGGAGGCATTCCGGGTCGCGGTCGCTTCGGGTATCCTTGATGCCCACCATGGCGATGCCAAACAATCGGCGTTCCCGAGTTTGACGCTGCCGTTGCTCAAGCGACTGCAACACCAATACGAGCGGCTCTTCCATATCATCTGCCTGTGCGATCTGGTCAAGCATCCCGAAGCTGCCGAGGAGTTCGTCGCGCGAGACTTCACCGTGGATGAGGTGAGGAACGAACTTCTTACGTTGATGGTGAGATTGGATCAGGCGATTGTGACGAATCCGTATGGCCCGCCTCCTCAGGGGGCGGCTGAAGCGGCCACCAATTCAGGTGGGTTGCCATCGTCGATGGTTGGGCCTGATCCCAACGAGGTCCCGCACAGGCAGGAACATGAGGGATCGGAGGTGCAGCCTATCGACCGGCTGCGGAAAATCCACACCCGGCTGGGCCGAAGTTGGGATGACACTGAGGCGCGGCTCTGGCTGCTGTCGGACAAACTCAAGCTCGCCGATCTGATCCGCGAGAAGGCTCTGGAGTGGTCTGAACGGGAACTTGTGCGGCTCGCGGTGGAAGAAACTCGGGACGGATCGACAACATTTCCGGACACCGCGCCGTCCCCATCGGAACCGCGGCGCAAGCCTGGCCCAAAGCCCAATCTGGAAGTCGGGCGCCAGCTCGCCGCAATAGTCCAGGCGCACACCGATTGGAAAGCCGACCTGGACGACGTGTGCGAGGAACTGGATGAGGCCGGTGTAACAGCTCCGAAGCGGCGTGACGGCCGCCGCTATCGAGGGTGGCTGGACGCGCTCGACATTGGCGACAGCAGCGCCCGTGACCGGGTCATCAAGGCCATCGAGTATCATCTGAAAAAGCCGCGCCAGGAATAGCCGGAAGTCTCGACCCGCCCGTCATACACGCGATTTTCCCGCGACAACTCAACTTTCTCGGGACTGTCGCGGAATTGTCGCGGAATTTCCCCCCGACTCCCGCACACCGTGCGTTTCCCTTAGTCTCACCGTTTCAGTAGTTCCCTGGTCGCATGGCGGCGTCAATTGCCCGACTATTCGCCTTAGATCAGCATCGGGACTAGGAGCGACAACGGGCGCATGCAAGCACAGCAGGGAACGGAACGGCAACCAGGCCCGCCCCGGTTTATCGACGAACGGGAACTCGCAGCGATGACGGGATTGAAGGTGAAGACGCTGCGACGGTGGCGGGTATTCGGCAAGGGGCCGCGCTTTCACAAACTCGGCGGATCGGTCCGGTATGAATTGCGCGACATCGAGGCATGGCTGGAATCCTGCCCGGTGGGAGGCGGCACGACGGAATGAAACTTCCGACCGTGTCCCGGTCCAACTCTTGTGAGTCTAGACCCACAAAACACCGCACACGGAAGCGGATCGCCGGAGCGCTACCACAATGAGCAAGGCTCAGGGCGATTCGATTACTTTCACCCCGGCGGAGGTGGCGGACTACTTCCGGGCTCGTGTGCCGGATCTTCGGCAGACCTCCGGGAAGGAGTGGCGCGGCGGATGCCCCGGGCACAAGGGCAAGGATCCGAATTTTACGGTGGAGGCGGCAACTGGATTGTCCCGATGCTTTTCCACGTGCGACCGAGGCTGGGACATTATCGGGTTGGAGCGGGAGTTGACGGGCGCGGGATTCATCGAGGCACGCAACGAGGTATTCCGGCTCGTCGGCCGCGCCCTACCGCGGAACGGGAGTTCCAGTGATCACCGCGGATCACCCAACTCACCAGGTGCGTGGCGCGAGATCGCCCGCTATCCCTATCACAACGTCGCTGGCACGCTGATTTTCGAAGTCGTCCGATATCTTAAGCCGGACGGCAAGAAGGCATTCGTTCAGTGCCGCCCCAGTGGCGTGGAAGCGGCCGGCACGACCGACTCCGGAATTCGCGGCGGAGTTCCGACCGGCGGCATTGTCAACAGCCTCGACGCCGGGATGTACATCCAGGATCCGAAGAAGTCGGCGCGAGCCGGTCGCACGGTGTGGGTGGAGACCCAGCACACCCATGACGGCGCCTACTATCAGTTCAGCGAATGCCAGCGGGTGCCGTATCGGCTGCCAAAAGTTTTGGAGTCGGAGACCGTCTTCCTGCCCGAAGGCGAGAAAGATGTTCAAACTCTGGAGTCATGGAAGCTTACGGCATCCTGCAATCCCGGTGGCGCCGGCTCCGGTTGGCGCGACGAATACACGCCGCACTTTCGCGGACGCCACTGCATCATCCTGCCCGACAACGACAAGCCTGGGCACCGGCATGCCGTCCTGGTTGCGGAGGCGCTGCTGCCTGTGGCCGCCTCGGTGAAGATCGTGGAGTTGCCCGTCGGTGAGAAGGGCGACGTGACCGACTGGGCCGGGGCCGGGGGCAACCGCGAACAATTCTTGGAGCTTGTTTCGCAGGCATCTCCGATCGATAGCGCGACTCTGGCGGCTCTGTGGGACCGCTGGGGACTCCGGGGCGATACCAGCGCGACGGGGGAGTGGCCGGAACCGGAGCCGATCCTGGGCTCGCTGCCGGAAGTGGAGCAGTTCGATCCGGAATTGCTGCCCGCGGCGCTCCGTGCCTGGGTGACCGACATTGCCGAGCGCCTCCAGATTCCGGTGGACTTCCCGGCGGCGACCGCGATTATCGAGTTGGCCGGCGCCATCGGCAGGCGCGCCCTGATCCAACCGAAGCGGTTTGACGACTGGGAGGTTGTGCCGAATTTGTGGGGCGGCATCGTCGGCCGGCCTGGGTTAATGAAGAGCCCGTGCATCCGGAGCGTCTTCCGTCCGCTGCGCAAGATCGAGGCCGCCGCTATCGATGTCCACAAGACCACGGTGGAGGAGTTCGACCGGGATCTCGCCTCGTATGAAATTCGCAAGAACGCCTGGAAAGCACGTGCCACGCAATCCGCCAAGAAAGGGGGATCGTTCGATCGCTTCGAAGAGCAAGAACCCAAACGGCCGCCGCAAGACAGGTTCATCATCAACGACGCCACCATCGAAAAGCTGCACGCCATTCTGGAAGAGAATCCGCAGGGCATTCTGTACCTCCGCGACGAGTTGGTAGGTTGGCTTGCGACGTTGGACTCCGAGGGCCGGGAGCGCGAGCGGCCGTTTTTCCTGGAAGCCTGGAACGGCGACGGAGGGTACGTGATGGACCGTATTGGACGTGGCTCGGTTCGCGTGGACAACTTGTGCATCTCGCTGTTCGGCGGGCTGCAACCGGCAAAGCTGCAGGCGTATCTTCTGGACGCCGTGTCGGGTGGCAACAACGATGACGGTCTGGCACAGCGACTTCAGGTACTGGTATGGCCGGACACGTCTCCGGAATGGGAAGACATCGACCGCCTACCGGATTCGGCCGCAGAGCAGGCCGTGGATTCGGTCATGCAGTCCATCGTGAAGATCTCGCCGACCGAACCGTTGCGTTTCCGCTTCGATACGGAGGCCCAGGAGTTGTTTAGCGTCTGGCGGAAGGAACTCGAGGTGCGGCTCCGCAAGGGTAATCTCTCGCCGGCGATGGAATCGCACCTGGCGAAGTACCGCAGCCTGATGCCTTCGCTGGCGGTGATCTCGCACATGGCCGACTGCAACTTTGGGCCGGAGATTCCACTGCTTCAGGCGCAGAGGGCGGCGGACTGGTGTGTCTATTTGGAGTCCCACGCGCGACGCGCCTACGCCTGCGTGGCGTCGCATTCCCGCAAGGCGGCGGCGAGCCTCGGCGAGAAAATCCGCGCCGGCGCGTTGGGTTTGAAGTTCTCCGTGCGCGAGGTATACCGCAACGGGTGGGAAGGCCTGGAGACGCCGGAGTCGGCGCGCACAGCGCTCGAACAATTGGAGGAGGACGGGTGGATCAGGAAAGCCGCCGCACCCTCTCGTGGCAAAGGCGGGCGGCCATCGGAACAGTTCGACGTGAATCCGGCGGTGTTCCATGGGTGACCCGGGGCGGTGGCGGAAGTGGAAACCAAGCGGCGCTGGACCGACAAAACCCGTCGACGGCTCCGACGGAGGGGGTTTTGTCAGTTTTGTCAGTTCCCCTGGGACAGGATTGCTGGATACCGCGGCAACACCGCCCGAAACGGCACTCTCTCCGCAAGCCACTGAAAACAAGCAGGTAGCTGGGGGCAACCCGCATGACGAAGACGACCAGATCTCAGGCCAGGGAGGTTTTGGCGGTTTTGTCAGTTTTGTCAGTGGGGGCACGTCTGCGAATACGCAAGCTGAGCCCCGCTGGATGTCTTGGGCGGAGTGGAAGGCCGAGAGCCTGAACCGTCTCTTTCTGGAGCAGGGCGTCATCGGAAGGCCAGGCCGGATAACGGCCGCGACGGTACTCGATGGCGAACGGAAGGGAAGAGAACAACTCCTGAAATAAGATGATTTTCCAGACTCTATATTCGCTTTTTCTCCTTCTATCCCTTCTTTCTTTTCTATTAGGACTGACAGAAGCCGGGCGTGCCGCTCCACGAATGGACCCCGGTGACAAAACCGCCAAAACTGACAAAACCTCCCGTGGCGAGTTGGACACCGAGGCATGGCTCAAAAAATCAATCACTTACGGGGCATGGTCCCCGCGACGAGGTTCTGGCGGATCTCGTCGAAACCGAACTGACAAAACCGACAAAACCCACTCGATGGCATCGCCGGGAGTCTGGCGGCCACAGTTTAGAGAGGAATCGCTATGAACAGAACGTACCTTACCATCATGACCATCAATGACCACCGCGCCGCCGTGTGCGAGTTGGCCACCGTCCGCCGCTGCGTGGATGAATTCGAAAGCATCAGCCGCTCCGGACGCGGAGTGCCGGGCAGGCTGCACACCAATGTGAAGCGCATCCACAAAGCACTGGAAAGGATCCAGACCGAGATGCGCGAGGTGGAGGCCCGCACCCTGCCCGGCGACGCACAGTCTGACTCCTGTTGGCAGGCAGCGGACGCGGCCAAGCCGCCCACAGCCACGCAGTGTCCGACGAAGGTGTTGACACTCGACGACCACATCGCCGCCGCGCGGGCATTGGGTCCATCCCAGCCGGCGGTTCTCCGTTTTCTCGACATCATCAGCAAGCGCAGGCATCTCCCGGTTCGCATCATGGACTTCGCGATCCGCATCGATCACCTAATCCAGATCCTGCGCTGTGAGATGGAAGATGTTCAATTCTACACGTTGCGGGGTCGTGGCATTCCCTGGGTGAACTGCTGGCTTGGACAGTTCAACTACTTCGAGGGCGAGGAGGAAGGCGACGCTGAACAACGTTGGAGGCGCAGCAATGAAGATGGATTACGGCAATAGTGCTCGGGGCCTGAAGGATCTTTCGGCCGACCAGCAGCAGGCGCTGCTGGTCGGCTGGATCCGGGATGTACTGGTCCGAGCGCAGTCGGTGTTCGCGCGCAACAGCTACGGTGTGATCCGTCGCGACTTCCGGAAAATATTCCGGAAGTTCGATTCAGCCACCAGCGACTGGGGAATTTCCCCAGTGAGCCGTTTCCGTGAAGCGGAGCCGGTGGCCGGATTGGAACCAAAGGCCCATATCTCGGTGGATTCGGCGGGAAGCGCACCTACAAAACCGTCAAAACCCGGTTCTGGAGGTTTTGTGGGTGCCACTTCCGCTGAATCTCCCAAGATTCATGCCGAACCGGACCCCGGAACTGGCCCGTCGTTGAATTTTGGCGACAATCGCCAAAGCCGAACCTACAAAACCCCTGCCGGCGCTCGCGCCCGACCACGATACGAGGGATTGCAGGCGCGGCAGACGGTAACGACCTGGGATGGACTTCCAAGCAATTGCGCGGAGGTCGCCGCGGGCTGTACCTGATCTGCCACCAAGCGCGATCAACTTGTGAAATATTTACCACAAGTCGCAGTAGGCGTCGCTTTCGCTACCCAGCACCCCGGCACCGCCCCAAAGTCCGTCCCAGACGCTGTTCCGATCCAGCCACTTGGGAAACTCCCGTGTGACTGTGGCAATATTTCGCCGAGGTGATCGAGAGGCGGGAGACTGGAGCCCGTGCTTCGGGGACTGCGGAAATTCCGCAGTGGAACTGCAATCGGCCGTGGCGGTCAGGGGCGGCTGGGTGCGCCCGAGGAGGCGGGCCCATCATCCAACCAACCCGGGTGCCACACATCGCAACAGGGCGCACGACGTCGCCAACGGGTGGCAGCCGACGCGAGACGGGGCACTGCCAGTTCAAATCATTGGACCTGGAACTCCATTATTTTCTGCGGTTTGCCTGCTTGCACGAGCTATCTAGTCTCGTCAACAATTTCAGGTACGCACAGCCAGTGCGCGGACAGGTACGCACCCTTGGGTCGATGAATCTACCCATGCCGATCCAACTTCAGGGAGGCGCGGTTGCCGGGCGGCCATCCCTTCGGGCGTTTGGGTGATGGCCAAGGCCGGTCACACCACCCACGGCGTGCGCCGTTTTGGCCGGTCCGCGAACTGCCAACGAACTCTGCGCCGCCGGCCGAGCGAGGCTGTCACGTGCCCGGATCGCCATTCTTCGTAACCGCATGAATCGGAAACGGTTAAATGGTCCATCAATGGGTGACCACCTGCGCTGACCACCTACGCTGACCACCTAAATAAACCAGTCTAAGTAGCCACTTTGCGGGGCCATCCAACCCGCTGCCGAAAGTCGCCAGGGAGGACCCTAGATTTGATCCGGCAGTGCCCGTTTGGCGTCGGGCGCAGCCCGTACCACCCGGGTGGCCGTGTTGCGGCGTCTGGCTCCCGGTTGGCTGAATGGCCCAACCGCCGCCTCGGACGCGCCACGCCGCCTCTGACCGCCATCACCGCACCTCGACGTGCCACTTGCGGATGCGTGCTGCGATGATGAACGCCGTCTGCTGCGCTGCGGTTGCACCCACGCTGCGGGAGCGCTCCGCTTCGTCCTCCGCCATCTCCAGGCAGACCGCCTTCGCCGCTCCGATCCGCCCGGTCACGTGTTTCGCTTTCGGAGGTCCTGCAAGGGCAGTCACTGCCTACGCGGCTGCCACCCGCAAAATCGCAGCCACGCTTCGGTCTACATTCTCGCCCCGCGTCGCCCACGGCGATGCCGTACCTTGAAGTGAAACACGGCAATGAATCCACCAAGGTGTATCTCGGGCCCATGCATTATCTGATTGCCGAAAACTTCAGCCCAAGAACCGGCCAGGAAGTGGCGGTAAAGGGCTATAAGTTGAGCGACAGCCTCATCGCGATCCAGGTCACCCTTACACAGGAGAAGAAGACGTTGAAGCTGCGGGACGAGAAGGGTTGGCCGCTTTGGCGGGGCGGCCCGTGACGAGGCAGACGGGGCAGAATGATGGCCGGCCTACCGTAGAATTCGTAATCACCGTGTCACTTCCGCCCCCACTCTGCATCATCGTGAGTGGAGACTGTCATGCGAGCACACCCTTTTGAGACAATCCTCGTCCCGGTTGATTTCAGCGAGATTTCGGCCCACGCACTCCGTACCGCATCGCTGCTGGCGGCACGCTGCGGGCGTGCCAAGATTATCGCGATGTATGCCAACTGGTTTGAGGCGCCACCTTACTTTACGGTGGGGCGACTGGCCGAGCTTCAAGCGGAATTCAGCGAGTCGTTGCACCTTGCGGAACGCTCGCTCGAGGCGTTCGTGCAATCCAACCTGGGGGATAACGGCGATTCAGTCGAAGTTCGTGCGATGGATGCGCTTCCCGCCGATGGTATCCGACAGTTGGTCGCGCTCAAGAACGCAAATCTAATTGTGATGGGTACCCATGGGCGAAGCGGTCTCAACCGCTGGATGTTGGGGTCGGTGGCTGAGCGTGTGCTGAGGGAGAGTCCCGTACCGGTCCTGACCGTTAGATCCGCTCCGCGTGAAACCATCCGCCAAGTGCTGTGTCCGGTTCAGGACACCGAACTGTCGCGGCGGGCCTTAAGTTTCGCGGCGGGCATCAGCGCCTGCTTCGATGCAGAGTTGACCGTGCTTCACGTAGACGAGGCTTCGGGCACCAGGCCAGTCTCCGATCTGTGCAGTTGGATTCCCGCGGAAGAGCGGGATCGATGCGTCATCCGAGAATTGGTCCGCCATGGAGGGAGTCTAGGCCCGGCCGAGGAGGTCGTGAAGCTCGCCACGGAAGAACCGTACGATCTGGTGGTTTTGGGAGCGGCCCGTCGGCGATTTTTCGAGGGAATGGTTCTGGGAACAACCACATTACGGACGGTTCGCCATGCGCCCTGCCCCGTGCTGACGGTAGGATAGAGAGCTGAAATGTGGGAGAAGTCGCAGGATCGTCGATGATTCTGGCGCGATCCTCAAAATAGTAGTAAATTGAATACGGTGCAAGCTTCCAAAAGCCAGGAATACGGTTATGTTGTGAGGGTGGACCTCCCGTTCGAGGATGCGGTGGCCCGAATGGAAGCCGGCCTCAAGAACGAAGGCTTCGGCGTTCTCTGCAAGATCGACATACAAGCGAAGCTGAAGGAAAAGCTCGGGGTCGAATTCCCGCGCTACGTTATTCTCGGCGCGTGCAATCCTCCGCTGGCCTACCAGGCTCTCCAGGAGGAGATCAATCTGGGATTGCTACTGCCCTGCAACGCCATCGTGTACGAGCGTAACGGGCAAGTTCACGTAGGAGTCGTGGACGCGGAGAAGATGCTCTCGGTAGTCGGCAATCCAGGCATGGAACCGATGGCCAGAGACGTCAATCGGAAACTCCGCAGCGTGGTGAACAAAATTGTCCGACCAAGTTAAATGCAGGTGGGGCGCGCCGATCGGCGCGAGGATGGGCGGCGCTTTCTGGACCAAGGTGGCGCTGCCGTTGCTTTTGGGGGTGCTCTGCTTGGGCCAGCAGGGCTCGGATGCCTGGCCACAATCCGCGCTGTTGAAGCCGGCCGCGCTGGCGTCGGTTTTGCAGTCGTCGACGGCGAGGCGCCCCATCATTCTGTGCGTGGCTTTTCCCATGTTGTATAACNNGCCCTGAAGAAGGCTGTTGCCGGGCTGGCCAAAGACAGCGACATCGTGATCTACTGTGGCTGCTGTCCCATGTTCGAGTGCCCGAATCTCGGGCCGGCGTTCCGAACGCTAAGAGGAATGGGGTTCACGCGGGTTCGCGTGCTCGAGCTCCCCACCAACATGTATACGGACTGGTACGCGAAGAATTATCCGTCCGAGCCNNNNGTCTCCTTGGTTGGCACTTCCGATTCTGCATGATCGCGTCGAGACTCGACGCTGCACGAGTTAGACATTCAAGTGGGCACCCCAAATCGCGGCAGAACCCAGCGCAGCAGAATGATGTACGCTGCAATTATCGCCAGAACCCAAAGGTTAGACATCGTTCTCCCCTGACATATTTAGACGTCTGGCTCGCCAACCAGGGTACGTACGGCGCTGGACGGCGAGCTCGTGCAAGGATGATTAGACTCCGACTTTTCGCAAGAGAGTCATCATGGGACACCAGTTGGTAAACGCCGACTGGAACAGGTTCAAGCCGACGAAGGCCGTAAACAGAAACCATGCGGGATTGACCCAATAACCGAGGGCCACGCTCAGCATCACGAAGAAGCCGGCAATCAGGCGCAAGTAACGTTCGATGGTCATGCGAGTTTTCTCCTTCGATTCACGACAAAGTAGACAATGGGCACCGTCATGCGCGACAGTGCCAGAGACGCGACTTCTCCCGCCATCAGCGCGATGGCGAGACCTTGAAAGATGGGGTCGAACAGAATCACACTGGCGCCGACAACCACGGCCGCCGCGGTCAGCATCATGGGACGGAAGCGAACCGCTCCGGCGTCAATCACCGCTTGATCGAGCGGCATCCCTTCCTGCAGGCGAAGCTCAATGAAGTCGACCAGGATGATCGAATTGCGCACCACGATTCCCGCCCCCGCAATGAACCCGATCATCGAAGTGGCCGTGAAAAATGCATTCATCAGACCGTGCGCGGGCAGGATACCGACCAGCGAAAACGGAATTGCCGCCATGATGACCAGCGGCGTGACGAACGATTGGAACCATCCCACCACCAGGCCATAGATCAGGATCAGGACCGCCGCGAAGGCAATCCCCAGATCGCGGAAGACTTCGTAGGTGATGTGCCATTCCCCATCCCACTTCATGGAATAGTGCTCGGCATCGGTGGGGAGCGTCGCCATATGTTGCTCGATGGCGTACCCGCCGGGCGCCCGGAACTTGTCCATTTCCGGTCCGAGCTTAAGAATGGCGTACACCGGGCTTTCCATGGCGCCGGCCACGTCTCCCGTTACGTACGTAACCGGAAGCAGGTTCTTGTGGTAAATGCTCTTGTCCGCCACCACTTCCTGGCTGTGCACCAGTTCGCTTAACGCCACCAGCCGGCCTGTTCGTCCGGCTACTTTGAGGTTCTGAATCTTTTCCAGGTCCGAACGGGTGGCGCGGTCGAGGCGCAGCATCAGGGGCACGTCTTCTTTCGCGGAGTCCGAATGCAGCAGGCCCGCCTGGTATCCGGAAGAGGCCAGCGCCATCGTCTGGGCAATGTCGTCTTCGGAAATACCATTCAACGCGGCCTTCTCTTTGTCCACCAACAACTGGTATTTCGGCTGGTCGTCTTCCACGTACCAATCGACGTCCACAACGCCATCCGTGCGTTTCCACAAATCGCGGATGCGCCGCGCGATGGCGGTGCGCTCAGTCAATTCCGGCCCGTAGACTTCGGCCACCAGGGTTTCGAGCACTGGCGGTCCGGGAGGCACCTCCGCCACCTTGACGCGGGCTCCATACTGCTCGGCCACCGGTAGCAACCGCTGTCGAACCTCTTTGGCGATGGCGTGGCTCTGCAGCTTACGGTCGCCTTTCGGCAGCAGGTTCACCTGGATGTCGGCGACATTCGACCCTTGGCGGAGGTAGTAGTGCCGGACCAGTCCGTTGAAGTTGAATGGGGACGCGGTGCCAACGTACGTTTGGAGATTCACCACCTGCGGCTGATCGAGCGTGGCTCGGGCCAGAGCGTTGGCGGCGCGGGCCGTCTGTTCGAGAGTGGTTCCATTCGGCATATCCACAATCACCTGGAACTCGCTCTTGTTGTCGAACGGCAGCATTTTCACTTTTACGAATTGGAAATAGAACAGAGAGACCGAGCCGAGCAACAGGACTACCACGCTCAGCAGAAAGGACCAACGCACCGCCGGAACGTGCAGGATCTTTCCCATGACGACGCGATAGACTCGCGTCACGAAGTCTTCCCTTTCGCCGTGCGCCGAGGCATGGCCCGACTTGAGAATCCGGACCGCCGCCCACGGTGTCACGATGAAAGCCACCAGCAGCGAGAACAGCATGGCGGCGCTCGCCCCGATCGGAATCGGCCGCATGTACGGCCCCATCAGCCCACCCACGAAAGCCATCGGCAGGATGGCAGCGACCACCGCCAGGGTGGCCAGAATGGTGGGATTACCCACTTCATCCACGGCCTCAATGGCAACCTCGTAGGGCGGCCGCTCGCGGTTCGCGGGCATACGCCAGTGGCGCACAATGTTCTCCACCACCACGATGGCGTCGTCCACCAGAATGCCGATGGAGAAAATCAGCGCAAACAGGGTGATGCGGTTCAGCGTGTAGCCGTAAAGATAGAACACCGTCAGCGTCAGGGCGAGAGTGACCGGAATGGCAATGAACACAATGAGCGACTCGCGGAAACCCAGCGTGATGGCGATCAGGATGCTTACCGAAACCACCGCGATGAGCATGTGAAACAGCAGCTCGTTGGATTTCTCGGCCGCGGTTTCGCCATAATTGCGTGTGATATCCACCTGGACATCCGATGGAATTACGCTGCCCTTGAGCGGCTCGATACGCTGGAGAACGTTGTCCGCCACGATGACCGCATTCGTGCCCGTCCTCTTGGCGATCGCGATTGTTACAGCAGGCTGAAACTCACTGGACCCGGCGTGCGCCATGCGAACGTATTGGGAAGGCTCTTCGCCTCCATCGCTGACTTCGGCGACGTCGCGGAGGAAAATCGGCTTATCATTCGCCACGCCCGCCACTACGTTGCGCACGTCTTCGGCGGTTCGCAGGAACTCGCCCGTCTCAAGCAGGTATTCTTTGTTCGCGGTGTCGAACTGTCCGGAAGGCAGGCGCCGGTTGGAAAGCCCGAGCGCGCCGGCAACCTGAAGCGGCGAAAGGTTATAGGCCGCCAGCTTTCCTTCATTCAGAACGATGCGGATTTCCCGGCGCTGGCCGCCGATCAACGTGACCGCGGAAACATCCGGCACCTGCTTGATGGTGTCGTCCACCTGGGCCGCGATGCGGCGCAGCTCGAAATCTCCGTAGCGCTTGCTCGAAAGCGTCAGCGCCAGAATCGGCACATCGTCGATGGATCGCGGCTTCACCAGGGGCCGCGACGCACCCGGCGGGATGAGATCGAAATTAGCAGCCATTTTCTGGTTCAGGCGGACGACGCTCTTCTCTTCGTCCTGGCCCACGTAGAAACGCACAATTGCCAGCGACTGGCCCGGGCTGGATGTCGAGTAGATGTACTCGACTCCGGGAATCTCCCACAGCAGTTTTTCCATCGGCTTAGTGAGGCGCTCTTCTACCTCGTGCGCCGAGGCGCCGGGCATCTGGACGAAGACGTCGATCATCGGCACGATGATTTGTGGCTCTTCTTCACGCGGCAGTTTCCATACGGCGAAGCCGCCGAGAAGCAGTGCACCGCCGATGATCAGCGGGGTCAGCTTGGAGGCAATCCACGCGTGGGCAAACCGCCCGGCCGGCCCGAGACGACGCGGCTCAGAGGGCACCCCAGAAGGCACCCCGCTCATTGCCGAACCTCCACCCGGGCGCCATCGGTAAGTCCGAGAGGCACCGGGCTCACCAGTTTCTCGCCCTCGCTCAATCCCGAGAGCACTTCGATGGCGGTCTGCCCGCGTGCACCCGTGGTCACCAGGCGCGTGCGCGCGAAACCGTCTTCAATCGCAAAAACCGATTGCAGTTGGCCGCGCTCCACCAGTGCCTGCGGCGGAATCGTCACCACTTTGCGAGCGCCCATTGGGAAGAACGCGCGGCCGAACATGCCCGACCGCAGATTCGGCATGGCCGGCAGATCGATCTTGACGATATAGCTACGAGAAGCAGCATCCACAGCCGGCACGATTTCCGACACGTGAGCGGGAAACCTGCGGTCCAACGATTCCAGGGCGACCTCGACGGTCTGCCCGGCCTTCACGAGCGAAAGCCTGGATTCATCCACCGATGCCTCCAGCCGATAGGCGCCCTCCCGCTCCACGGTGAGAAGGGGAGCGCCGGGGGCGGCCAGGT